>JBEKDN010000130.1:0-11152 GCA_050014335.1 Occallatibacter sp.
CAAAGATGGCATATTGGCCTGGCGGACGAGTTTTCAGGAAAGCTATTAACTGATCGTGGGCGTAATGCTGGTACTCCGGCGCGGTGCTGAGAAGGTCATAGAGGATGACGTTGAGCGGGCCGGCGGACTGAGCCTGGGGGAGATTGGAAAAGGTATTGGGCGGGAAAGGTGGGAGTTTCTCAGGCACCGATGGCGCAGCGCGATGTTCTTCAAAAGCGACGATTTGCTGGTTTGCGCCTTCTTCAAGGATGCGAAAATCGTTCTGCGTCAGGCCTTGGATCGGTCTTCCCTGGCCGTCGGTGACGGTAACGTCCTCGATAACCCGCCGCGTTTCAAGGTGCAAGACGGTCCCGGTGTTTACCGGTTGAGGCGGTGTCTGCGCGGCGGCGGGCTGGAGCGGAAGGAAAGAAAGAACGACGCCAACGCTTGCAAGAATATTATGGGCGGTCATGATGGATAAAACCTCGACCGCCCCATTCTAGTCGAGTTCCCCAACCGCATTCAAAACAGTGGGGAGCTTGCACGGTGCTCAGTTACATGTTGGCGTGGCCGGAGCGCATCGACTCATTGAATTGCGGCTTGGTGAAGTTGAGCGCGGCTTCAAGCTTGGCTTGGTACTCAGGCGCGCGGGCTCGCAGCAGCGGAGTGGCGGCGGCAAAGTCTCCATCGAGAGTGAGCAGGCCGTTGCCGGCTTCATGACCTGCCATGCGCAGCAAATCCTCTTCCGTGGTATTGAGGTACTGCGCATCACAAGGGTCGGCAATCCAAACCGGCTGGCCAGAACCCAAAACGCCGCTGAGCCAGTAAACTTTGCGCAATAGATATTCAAGGCGCTCGTCGTCGTTGGTCTCAGTGAAGAGAAACTTCTTTTGCCAGCGGCTATAATAGCGCGTGGTGACCGGAACAGGCTGACGATTGCCGGATTTTACAAACTCGAGTTGGCCGAGATCCACCGTTTTGCGGACGGCGTTGTAGACAAAAGTCTCGGCATAGGGCTGCTCCATGGCCGGCACAATCTCAGCAAAAGTGAGTGTGACGGATGCGGCAATCTTGGCATGCAGGTTATGCGCGCCGCCGTCGGCTAGATGTATTTCACCATGAATGATGTAAGTGTCCGCCCCGGAGGTGGAGCGGTGAAAGGGCCATTGGAATTGCCCAAAGGCTACCGGCAGTCCACCCAGGGTGACGGAACAGTCGGGGCGAGGATTGCGCAGGCGTTTGGCCTGTGCCGCCAGGTGAGCTGTCATGTTGGGCAGCAGTTCCGGTTTACTGAATTCAAAGCTCTGACTTAACTCAAGCTTTAGCTCGCGGCCGGCCGCATCGCTGGGCGGCAGGTTCTTCTTTTGGTCGCCCTTGAGAGCCAGTTGAAAGATCGCCGTGGGGCGGCCATCGGAGGCTGCGCCTTCCGTTGCGGAGACTAGGACGAGGCCGGCCTGCGAGGCGGCGACTTCAAGAGCGGATACAAGCGCGGAGTTCAATGCGACGGTCATGGAGGGGAATCCTGGGGTTGAGATCGCTGCATATTCATTTTAGTGCACCACCACCTGCGGTGGGGCAGACGCACGCTGCTCGCTCGCAACGGGTCAGAGGCTTCCACCCTTTCCGCAGGAGAAAGCGGAAAGGATGGGGCACAAAGTGTTACTTTGCCTGGACCGCACCCATCGGGCGAATAATCGCTACTCAACTTTGATGGTGGTGGCCTGGTTCTTCACGAAGGTCACAGTCCAATGCTTGCCGTTCTGGTCGTAGTGGATGGTGCGCTCGCCGGGAGTGTCGCCGTCTGGCTCCATATTTCTGCCAATGGCCATGGTGGTCTCGATCTCACTCATGCCGGGCTTGACTTGATGGGCGTCGACGGCTGTCCATACATCTTTGGGCCAATGGTCGTAGATGGCATGCGGATCGTCGTAATAGAAGAGGAGGTCAGAGTAATAGGCCTCTTCACTGCCCTGCATGTAACCGATGGGCGTGGCATAGAGCGCGGGGCTGCCGGGCATGGTGAAGACGGCGAAGGCCTGGCGAGCGCCGTGTTCTATCTTGTCCTGCTCGGCGGCGGGAACGGAGGCTTTGACGATTTTCTTAATGTCCATGCGCTGGGCGGCGGGAATGACGCCGACGCGTTTGGCAAAGAGCACGCTGCCGCCGACGTAGGGATAGTAAGGCATCATGTAGCCGTTCTTCTCCCATACGGTGGTGCCTTCAAGGCGGAGGGTTTGCTCGAAGTGGACGGGGAAGAACTCGCGCATCACGACCAGATCGTCCTGGCTGAGAACCTGGCGCGCGGCATCCTGGGGTATGACGCCGGGATTGTGGCGGCGCTGCCAAACGGTGAAAAGATAGACCCCGCCGATGGCGAGCGTAACGAGCGTGGCGATGAGCGATTTCTGCCAGTATTTCATGCGGCCTCCGGGGGGCTTGGGCGCGCGGATGAATTTGCGTGCATGGCGCGGGCAATGTCGCCGAGCGCGGCTGCGATTGGGGCAGGATCGCCGTCCTCGAAGGCTGCTTCGAGATAGGCGGCAATGGAATTGGGGCTATCGAGATACTCGGATGGATCCCAGAGGGTTGTTTTAAGCGCCATATTGAGCCTCCTTTGCCACGTCTTTTGCTTTGATAATAGAAGCCCCTGGGTAGAATGCACCGAAATATTGTCTTTTCCGTAGGACTACGGCTGCCAGAAATTCGGCGGTGGCTTGTGCACGTCGCGGAGGCTGCGAAGTGAGCTATGAGACGCTGGCGGGTTTGCTGGCTACGCCGGGTAGTAGAGAACGCCGAGGGCCTTGGCTGCCTTCTCCAGAGCGCCGTCTCGTGTCCATAGTTGCATTCCCGGTGTTAAAAGACAGGATGCGATCAGGTGCGCGTCGACGAACCCAATGCCTTTCGAGTAAAGAGCGCGGAGTTCGATCATCTGGCGGATCTCATTGAGTTGCGCAACCCTTGTTTGCGGCAACCAGTCGAGAAAAGCAAGTGTATTGGCGCGGTCCCGAAGGGAGCCGAGAGCCAATTCGGCGGCGACAAACGGGTGCATTGCGATCTTATCGCGCGCAAGGACGCGACGCATCTCTGGACGAGACGAACGGAAATGATCAATCCAGACAGATGTGTCGGCAAGAATCATAGATTACCGACGCGCCGGCGAGGAATATCTTCGAGTTCCGGCATGGTGCCCCCCAGGGCCGCCAGTCGGCTCGCGGCTTCGTGCTGAATCAACCTCTTGAGGGCTTCTCGCACCAAGGCCGTTTTTTCGGCGATGCCAGTAAATTCCTGAGCGCGCGCGACCAAATCATTGTCGAGTGTCAGCGTTGTACGCATTGAAACCTCCAAGCATCAATCTTAGCACTCATTGATGCCTATTTCGCGTGCCTATTCGATGGCCGGGTCGCTCTGATGAAAATGCTGCCAGATGGCTTTGGCGGTTTTTCTTGGCACTACGGCGGCTAAGGATTCGGCGGTGGCTTGCTGGACGTCGCGGAGGCTGCCGAAGTGAGTTATTAGGCGCTGGCGGGTTTGCTGGCCTACGCCGGGGATCGACAAAATCTCTGACTCGCGGTCGCGCATGGCCCTGCGCTGGCGATGATAGCCGACGGCAAAGCGATGACTCTCATCGCGAATGAGCTGAATTAGATGGAGTACCGGAGAGCGGCGGTCGAGGACGATGGGCTCGTCTTCATTGCCGTAGAGATAGATGATCTCTTCTCGCTTGGCGATGGAAGCCAAAGGTTGGGTGGTGAGGCCGAGGGATTCGAGGGCCTCGGCAGCGGCGTGAAGCTGGCCGAGGCCGCCATCGACGAGAATCAGGGATGGGAGGGTTTGGGGTTCTTTTGAAGGCTTTCCTTCGGGGGCTAAAGCCGCTTCACTATTTTGGACATCTTCGGCGCGACTCAATTCGTGCTCCGATACAATGCCGTTGCTTGATATTGATCCCAAGTCTTGCGGCGTCTTAATTCCTTCGAGGAGGCGGCGATAGCGGCGCGCGACTACTTCGCGCATGGAGGCGAAATCGTCAACGCCGGCGACGGTCATGACTTTGAATTTGCGATAGGCTTGCTTGTTCATTTTGCCGTCTTCCCAGACGACTAACGAGGCGACCGTCTCTGCGCCTTGGATGTGGGAGATGTCAAAGCACTCGATGCGGCGGGGCAGCTCGGGGAGCATGAGGGCGTCGGCGAGCGCCTCCTGGATAGCTTTGCGCGAAGGCTCAAGAACGCGGAAGCGCTGGATGTAGGACTGTTTGGCGTTCTGGCAGGCCAGATCGACGAGTGAGCGCTTCTGGCCGCGCTGCGGCACGGCGATCTCAATGCGATGGCCGGTGCGTTCTGTGAGAAGCGTGGCGAGAGCTTCGCGGTCGTCGAAGTCGACTGGGACGAGGATGGTGCGCGGGACATAATGCTGGTCGATATAGAGCTGCTTGAGGAGAGCGGATAGAATCCGGCCTGCGTTGGAGGGAGTTTCCAGACCTTCCTCTTTGAGCTTGGCATTTAAATCGACAGGTTCCAGCAACTCTGGCAAGTCTTCCCAATAATACTCGCGGCGATCTACGATTTTGCCGGCGCGGACATGAAAGAGATTGACGGCCAAAGATCCGGCTTCAAAGTGGTAGCCGAAGACATCGGCCTCGTTGCTTTGCTCGGCGCTATCGGCGCGCTGCTTGACGTGCAGGTCATGGATGGTGGAGATCTGATCGCGCAGGAAGGCCGCGGCTTCAAAGTGTTCGTCCCCGGCCGCAGCCGTCATTCGCGCGGTGAGTTCGCGCTCCAACTCGGCGGAGCGGCCTTGAAGCAGAAGTTGCGCATCGCGGACAGCGGCGGCGTAGATCTCTGGCGTGGTGAGGGCCTCCACGCAGGGACCGAGGCAGCGATGCATGTAGTACTGGAGGCAGGCGCGAGGATGGTAGCGGGAGAGATCGACCTTGCAACTGGGAAGCTGAAAGCTGCGATGGATAAGCTCGACGATGCGATAGGCGAGGCTGCCGGAAAAGTAGGGACCGTAGTAGGCCGAACCGTCTTTGCTCAGGCGGCGAGTTACAAATACTTTGGGGAAGCGGTCGGTAAGGGTGAGCTTGATGTAGGGGTAGGTTTTGTCATCGCGCAGCAGAATATTAAACCGAGGTTGGCGCTGCTTGATGAGATTGTTTTCAAGAGCCAGAGCTTCGTATTCGTTGGCGACGAGGATGTATTCCAGATCGACGGCTTCACGCATGAGCGAGCCGGTTTTGGCGTTGGCCTGCGAAGACTCCAACAAGTAGGACCGGACGCGCGCGCGCAGGTTGTTGGCCTTGCCAACGTAGATAACTTTGCCCTCGGCATTCTTGTAGAGGTACACACCGGGCTGCGTGGGTAGAGTGCGGATTTTCTCGTAGAGGTCCATGGGCGGGGCCAGTCTCCCGTGCAGTTTCTAGGATAGCGGGGACGGCGATTTTAATGCGCAATCTTACGGGATTGTGTAAAAAATACACGATCGAAGAGGAGCAGAATAGGCTCGGAGATTTGAGAACCTATTTTATTTTCAATGTGTTGCAGGAAAACACTCGTTTGGCCCCGCGGATGCACTAGGAATGGCGGAGAAAAAAGCCGGCACCGCCTGCGAAAGTTATCGCGGCCAGGAGCAGGGCGGGGAGAGGGAGATCACAATGAATACTTTTCGACTTGGAGCTTTGAGTTTAGTGGCGGGACTTGCGGTAATCGGCGCAACAGGTTGTGCGACAAAGACTTATGTGCGCAACCAGACCGCTCCGCTAGTGGATCACGCCGACCAACTGGATGCCAGCACCTCGGCAAATCACAGGCAAATTGGCGATGTGGATGACCGCGCGCAATCAGGAATCAAGCACGCGCAGGGTTCAGCGGATGTGGCTAACATGAATGCGCAGCAAGCTAGCGCGGCAGCGGGAGCGGCCGAGACGGAGGCTAATCTTGCAGTGCATCGCGCCGACTCGCTGGATAGCGTGGTGAAAGGGCTGGATAACTACAAGCCGGTGGCCGATGCGGCGGTGACATTTGGCTTCGACAAGGCAGTATTGACGAAGGAAGACCGCGAACAACTGGATTCATTTGCGGCGCAGTTAGGCTCGGCGAAGGGATTCATTCTGGAAGTTACCGGCGGTACGGATTCAACAGGATCGGCGCAGTACAACTACGATCTGAGCCAGCGGCGAGCGGATGTGGTGGTGCAATACCTTGCTTCAAAGTACGGCATTCCCGCACACAGGTTCTATTTAATCGGAATTGGCAAGGACAAGGCGGTGGCTCCAAATACCACAGCGGAAGGCCGGAAGCAGAATCGGCGCGTGGAGATACGGATGCTTTCAAATTCGTCCGACACGCAGACTGTCGCATCCTCAAGCGGACAGTAGCCTCAGTGATTTACAAATAACCTAATTGCTGCCTAAATTACTATATAAGAAGGGCTCCAGTAACTACTGGGGCTCTTCTTGTATTAGGGAAAGAACTGGGTGATCTGAGAGAATGGCCATCGTAGACTGACCGTTTCGATCGAAGGCCTCTAGTTCTAGGGTTCATTCAACGGACTTCCAGGAAGGCTTCAAGCATGCCTGAAGTTTCTTCGCATTTCACAGCGCAATCGCCAGAGCGAACGCCGTCGCGCACGGCGTTGGTGATTGCGGGCATCTTTGCCGCACTTACTTTTCTTATCCATTTCATAAGTTCGCTATGGGGCAGCCATCTGGGCTATGGCTTCTTTCGGGATGAGCTCTACTTTCTTGTCTGTGGGCATCATCTTGCATGGGGGTATGTGGATCAGCCTCCGCTGGTGGCCTTGCAGGCGCGGCTGGCTGAGACGCTCTTTGGTCTATCGCCGACCGGGATTCGCATTTTGAGCTTTCTGGCTGCGGGAGTGACCGTGGGGCTGACTGGACTGCTTGCCTGGCAGCTCGGTGGAAGGAAGTCGGCGCAGGCTTTGGCGATGACGGCCGCTCTTGCTTGCCCGGTCTTTCTGGGAACATCGAATTATCTGTCAATGAATTCCTTTGAGCCGTGCTTCTGGATGGGCGCGCTGCTGATGGTGCTGCGGCTGGCGGATGGCACGGCGGGCCCGCGCGCATGGCTGATCTTTGGACTGATTGCCGGGCTGGGCATAGAGAACAAGCACTCGACGGTATTTTTTCTGGTTGCGCTTACGGTTGGGTTACTGATAAGCGCGCGGCGGCGCATTCTTTGGACAAAGGGCTGCGCGGCGGGCGTGGCTTTGCTATTGCTGCTGGCTTTGCCGAATTTACTTTGGCAATGGGCGCATCATTTTCCTACGTATGAGTTACTGTACGGCGTGGCGCAATCGGACAAGAACATCCAGCTTCCGCCGGGGACGTTCCTGGTTCAGCAAATGAATATGTTGCTGGTCTTTTCGGCTCCGTTGTGGATCGGCGGGTTGGGATGGCTGAGCTTTGCGCGCAAGGCGCGGCCATGGCGCTTTGTAGCGTTCACTTATCTGGCGTTTCTGGCATTGATGATGGCGCTGCACGCAAAAGATTATTACGTCGCGCCGATTTATCCGGTGCTTTTTGCGGCCGGCTCAGCAGCCTTGGGGCAGCTTACGCGGCGTAGTTGGCCAGCGATCGTTTATTCGAGTGTTCTCGCTTGCTTCTTCTTGCTTATTACAGCCCCGATTGTGCTGACGATTCTGCCGCCGGATAAATACACCTCCTACACGGCCCGCTTTGGCGCCAATAAGGTCCAGAGCGAGAAGTTTACCAGCCCGCTGCCGCAATATCTCTCCGACCGGTTTGGCTGGCCGGAGATGGTTGAGGGATTTGCCGCGCGATATAACGCCCTTCCGCCCGAGGAGCGCGCGCATACCGCGATCTTCTGCGGCAACTACGGCGAAGCGAGCGCGGTGAATATTCTGGGGCCGAAGTACGGCCTGCCGACTGCGATCAGCGGACACCAGAATTACTTCTATTGGGGATGGAACGGGTATACCGGCGAATCGGTTCTGACGCTGGGCAACGATGCCAAGGACTATACGGAGTTTTACGGCGAGGTCATTGATCTTGGGGCCTTCGACGCGCCCTGGATCATGGACCACGAGCATCATCACTACTTCTGGCTGCGTCACCGGAAGCGCAGCTACGAAGCCGACTGGCCAGAGTTCAAATATTGGTACTGAGTACGAGGAGAGCATCTGCAAGTGTTTGATTGTGCTAGCTAATCAGGCTTTCGCTCCGCGTCTGATAGTTGACCGCGTGAACGGCCACTGCTAGTCTAAGGGCTAGCTCTTCAGGTTGTCCGGTGAGGTACATAACGTTCGCGAAAACTGCGCCGATAGATTCAATTTGGAATTCCCCGCCGAATACACGCTGATCTTTGATGGGAGTTCCGTCGATAGGACGAATAGGGAGCCATTACCTCACCCAAGTGAGGAGGGCGAAGCTATTCACAAAATGCGGAAACATGGACAACTTCTGGACAATTTCCCCTTCTGATCCGCGAGTTGAAACCGCGACAGTTCCAAGCCAATCCGCTTCAATCAAACGCCGATTTTAGATTTCGGAAGAGGAACCTATTTGACAGACGAGAATGAAAACCAAACCAGCCGCAACGGAGGCTGGACGGGGGAAGGCAGCCGGTTCTCAGGGGCTGGCGACGAACCGTCTCTCAGAGATCTTGCACTGGTTCTGTGGAAGAGAAAAATTGTAGTTGCCGGCTGCACGATTCTGCTTCTGCTGGCGGCAATTCTTCTGTGCGTTACGATGCGGCCAAAGTACCGGGCCACGGCGACAATTGAACTCAATGAAGATAAAGGCGCCAGCGCCAGTATGCTCTCGGACGCAGTTTCTATGGCGTCGGGCGACCCGGACGAGTTCAAGACGAAGGTCGAGACGGAAATCGCGGTCATCAAAGACGATTCGATCGCGCTGGCTGTCATGGGTAAGTTGGGAATGCTTCGATTGGAGAATCCAGATCGTTTCAGCCACGAGGACGGACCGATTGTTAGCGTGGAAGCTTTGCCAGCCAAGCGACGGGAGAATCTGATCGATGGCTTCGAAACGCATCTGAAGGTTCAGGAGTTGAAAACTTCACGGCTATTGACGGTCACTTATACGGATCAGGATCCAGTTCAAGCAGCTAGAATTGCAAACCAAATAGTCGCCGAATACAAGTCCTATCTCCTTAGTTCCAATTTCAACTCATCGAAGGATGTTTCGCAGTGGCTTTCAGCGCAACTCGGCGATTTGTCCAATCAAGTGACCAAGTCGCAGGAGGCAGTGGCGGAGTTCGAGCGCAGTCATAATCTTTCTTCAGCGATGCTTGGCATGGCTACACTCTCCGGAGGGTCAACTTCGGGATCCACAGGCGGCGGAGGCGCGGTACAGGTTCCTGAGATGGAGCGCTTGAGCGTGCTGAACGGAGAGGTGACGCAGGCGGAAGCTGTCCGCCTGGAGCGCGAAGCAATCTATCGTCTTACGGCTACAGAGAATCCGGATTTGATTTCGTCGCTGGGAACCAGCACTCTTCCCGGCATGGCAGGTTCGACGGTTCTCACGCAAGGCAATGGTTTGGATATCCTCTATGGGCTTAGGACGCAGCAATCGGCGGCGCGCGTGGCATACGCCAGTGCCGAAACTAAATATGGTCCGCGAAATCCGCACCTTGCCGATATTACAAACCAACTTAAATCCATTAACGATCAAATACAAGATGAAATCGGGAAGATCAAAGGTCGGGCGAAGAACGATCTCGTATTGGCGCAACAGAACGAACAGGCACTGCGTTCCGCATTTGAAGCGCAGAAGCTCGTGACTGGCAGGATGAATGACGACATTGTGCAGCTTGGGGTATTGATCGAGCAGGCGCGCTCTAGCCGTGAACTTTATGATATTTTGTATGCCAAACTGCAGGAAGCCAACATCGAAGCGGGCAACAGCGCAACCAACGTGACCGTGGCCGATCCCGCGCGCCCCCCCGGCAAGCCCCACATGCCTCAGCCGGTGCTGTTCATCGCCGCAGGCCTTTTTGGCGGGCTGTTTCTGGGCACGGGGCTGGCATTTCTTCTGGAGAGCCAGGACGACACACTTGCCGACAGCTTCCAGGTGGAGTCGGTATCAAAGCTGCCTGTGCTGGGCATGATTCCATTTCATCGCATGGAAGCCAAACCCCGCGAAGGGGCTCTTGCGGAAGAATCGAGCCCATTCTTGACGGCTCCCGACAGCGCCACGGCTGAGTCGTTCCGAAGCTTGCGCTCAGGTTTGACTCTCTCTGGCGTAGGGCGGAAATTGCGCGTGCTTTCCATTACCAGCGCATTGCCGGACGAAGGCAAGTCGTACCTTATTTACAATTTGGGTCTTTCATTTGCCGCGATCGGACTGAAGGTTCTTATTATCGACGCCGATCTTCGGCGCCCGCGGCAACACGTGCTATTTCGCGCAGCGCGAGAGGATGGTTTGGCCGAGATCCTGGTTGGCCGGAAATCGCTAGCGGAAGTCTTGGTGCCGCATCCGGTGGAACAGAATTTAACTCTTCTCTCAGCGGGGCACCAATCCCCCATTGCCTCAGAGATCCTGGAATCGGGAGAGATCGAAAAGGTCATTCAAGCAGCGCGAGAACGATTCGACTTGGTGCTAGTGGACAACGCGCCTGTGTTGCCGGTTGCCGACGCAATTATCGTGGGGACTCACTGCGACGGAACAATCGGCGCGTTACGAGCCGGTAGAACTTCTCGCAAGGCACTGCGCCGCTTTGTCCAGAATCTTGCCCGGAACCGCATTCACGTGCTCGGTATCGTGATTGAAGCTGTGAACATGTCTGCAACGGAGTATCGGAGCGTTTATGGTTACAATGTGCAAAGTTATTACGGCGAAAAATAGGGCCGCTTCTTGCTGCGGTTCACTGTATCTGGCAGGTGCTGCATTCTTTGCAGTTTTGCTGCTGGCTGTCCCAGGAAATGCTCAAGGAACGGTGGGAGGCTCCGCCCCTCTCTCATCTCTTACCACAAGCCTGGGTTCTACCAGTGGCAAGAACACGCCAGTCACAATGACTTCGGGACCAGCCATTGTCCCCAAGGACTTCTCCGAATTTCGCGTAGAGCCTGGAGACTTGCTAAGTGTTTCCGTCTATGACACACCGGAGTTTACCAACTCATACCGCGTGGACCCTGTTGGGGACCTTCTCATTCCCTTATGCGGCAAAGTTAACGTTCG
>JBEKDN010000131.1:0-11124 GCA_050014335.1 Occallatibacter sp.
GAAGTTCAATGACACGGTAACCCGGCTCGATTCACTGCTCAACGGCATGGATGAAGGCAAGGGCACGCTGGGCCAACTGGCGCAGAACCGATCGCTCTACGACCACGCCGACCAGACGATGGATCAGGCGCAGCAACTTGTGAAGAGCATTCGCGAAGATCCGAAGAAGTATTTTGTTATTCGGATGAAGGTGTTTTGATCGTCAATCCAGATGGCTTTTGAAGTATTCGAGCGATCTTTGCAGGCCTTCCTTGAGCTTGATGCGCGGCTCCCAGCCTAGCAGCGCGCGGGCTCGGGAGATATCCGGGCAACGGCGGGTGGGATCGTCGACGGGCAGCGCCTCATAGCGCAGCTTGCTTTTGGAGCCAGTCACCTCAATGACCGCCTGCGCGCACTCCAGAATGGTGAACTCGTCGGGGTTTCCGATATTGACCGGCATGTGCTCCTCGGAGCGCGCCAAACGCAAGATGCCCTCTATCAAATCGTCCACATAACAGAAGCTGCGCGTCTGGCTTCCGTAGCCGTAGACGGTGAGGGGCTCACCGCGCAGGGCCTGCATCATGAAGTTGGAGATGACGCGGCCGTCGCTGGGATGGAGGCGCGGGCCGTAGGTGTTGAAGATGCGCACCAGATGCGTGTTGACGCCGCGGGATCGGTGATAGGCCATGGTCATGGCCTCGGCAAAACGCTTTGCCTCGTCGTAGACCGAGCGCGGGCCGACTGGGTTGACATTGCCCCAGTAGCTCTCGCGCTGAGGATGCTCGAGGGGGTCGCCGTAGCACTCGGAGGTGGAGGCGTGCAGGTAGCAGGCGTCGTAGCGGGCGGCGATCTCAAGGGTGTTCTCGACGCCGACCGAGCCTACGCGCAGCGTCTCGATGGCCAGGCGGAGATACTCGGGCGGGCTGGCCGGCGAGGCAAAATCGAAGACGCAATCGACTGGGCCGGGATCGAAGGGAAGGCAGATGTCCCGCTCTTCAAATTGAAAGCGCGGCTCAGTGGCCAGATGCGCGATGTTGTCCATATCGCCGGTGCAGAGGTTATCGACACCGAGAACGGCATAGCCCTCGGCGAGCAGACGGTCGGTAAGATGAGAGCCAAGGAATCCGGCGGCGCCGGTGACTAAAACGCGCATGGTCAATTGATTCTTGCTCCGGGATGAAATGTCGCACTTGTGTTAGCGAGTCGGTAAATCAGCAAGTCAAGGAGCTAGCAGATTAGCGGTGTTCCACCATTCTACAAAACGATCTTGCGGAGTTTGCCTTCCTGCGCCTGATAGCTTGGCGGGCGGCCAACGCTTATATACGTGAATCCATGGTCCAGCATATGCCTGGGCTTGTAAAGATTGCGGCCGTCAATAATGATCGGGAAGCGGATCGCCTGGCTGAGGCGGGCCAGGTCGATCTCGGCAAACTCTTTCCAATCGGTAAGGATCAGGAGCGCGTCGGCGTCCTGCGCGGCCTCATAGATGCCGGTGGCGTAGGCCATTTTCTCAGAGGGTGGCAGCACTTCCCGCGCGCGCTCCATGGCTGCCGGATCATAGGCGGAGACCACGGCCCCCGCGTCAAGAAGCTTTTGAATCACTTCGACCGCGGGAGACTCGCGAATGTCGTCCGTGCCGCCTTTGAAGGAGAGTCCGAGCGCGGCGAGTCGCTTGCCGGGGAGCGTCCACAGGGCCGAGCGCACCTTGTTGAAGAAGACATCTTTCTGGGCGTCGTTGATCTTGCGGATGTCGCGCAGCAAATTGAAATCCACGCCCTGCTGCTGCGCCACCCAATGAAATGCGGCCACGTCCTTGGGAAAGCAGGAGCCGCCATAGCCAAGTCCGGCAGAGAGAAACTTAGGGCCGATGCGGCTGTCGAGGCCCATGCCGGCGGCAATATCTTCGATATCGGCGTCGACGCTCTCAGCCAGGTTGGCCACCGCGTTGATAAAAGAGATTTTGAGCGCGAGAAAGGCATTGGAGGCGTGCTTGATGATCTCGGAACTCTGCGCCGAGGTGACGAGCAGCCTGGCGGGGCATTGGGGATTGCACGGACCCTGCAGGGAGTCGGGCAACTCGTAGTAAGTGCCGCTGGTGAGCGGCTCGTAGATGCGCTGCAAGACTTCGGCGGCGCGTTCCGTGTTGGCGCCAACGACGATGCGGTCGGGATGCAGGAAGTCCATCACGGCCGAACCCTCACGCAGAAATTCAGGGTTGGAAACGACATCGAAGCTGTGCGGCGCAACGCCATGCCGGTGCAGGACGCGGCGAATCCACTCATTAGTATAGACGGGGACCGTGCTTTTTTCCACGATCACTTTGTAACCGTCGATGGTGCGGGCAATCTCAGAGACGACGGCTTCAACGTACGAGAGGTCGGCTGCGCCGGTATCGCCTTGCGGTGTGCCAACCGCGATAAAGATAGCCTCACTGCGCTCCAGGGCAGAGGCCAGATCGGTGGTGAAGCCGACACTATTCCCGAGATGCTTGGCCAGCAGTTCAGGCAGATAGCGCTCGAAGATGGGCACGCCGCCGTCGCGCAGCACCTTGACTTTGGCCTCGTCGTTATCGACGCAGGTGACCTGGTGACCGATTTCAGCAAAGCAGACGGAGGCGACAAGGCCCACATACCATGAACCGATGACACAAATGGAAACTGGCTTCGACATGCTTGCGCTTCCTCCTTGACGGATACCCGCGGATGTGGAGACTGGCAGGCAGCCAGCCAATAAGGGGCAGGAGCTATGCAGCCTGCAAGGAGGCTAGCTAACAACCAACATTATTGCCGTTCGATCTTTGAAGTCGGCTGAAAAATCAGCCTAGTATCTTGGAATAGATCGGTCTTTGTTTTAGATTATTCGCTTTAGAGAGCATAAGGCAAGCAGCGCCCCGGCGTGATGCGCAGCCTTAGCAGCACCAAGGTCACGTTTACCGTGATCTGAGACGAAACCAGTGGGCGACGCGTGGCGTTACGTCTGGTAGATTAGAGAGAAGCTGAAGGCAGGCCGCGGATAAGCGGCAGGCAATTGTTCCAGGAGGAGACAAGGCAGTCCGAATGGAAAATCTCTCGCAATCCTCCTCGTCCGGCTGGATACCGTTTCGCATTGCGCCGGCATTTTCCGAGCGGCCATGGGGCTTCAGGGATCTTCGCCCCTGGTACGATCTGACGGCGCCTGAAGGAGAGCCAATTGGCGAGGCTTGGCTGACCGGCGACGACTGCGTAGCGATGAGCGGCCCGCGGAAGGGATGCAAACTGAGCGCGCTGTTTGCCGAAGCGCCGGAAGCTCTGCTGGGAAGCTCTGCTCGATACGTCAGTGTGTCTGCAGCAAGCAGCGTCTCACCGCTTCTGATCAAGGTGATCTTTGCCCAGGAAAAGCTGAGTGTGCAGGTGCACCCCGACGATGCGATGGCACGCAAGTACGGCGAACCGCGTGGCAAGACCGAGTGCTGGTATGCGCTGGAAGCCAAGCCGGGCGCGCAGGTGGCCTGTGGGCTCAAGCCGGGCGTCACGCTGGATGAAATACGCGCAGGCATTGCGGCCGGCACGCTGGAGAGCAGCCTCAACGCCGTGGATGTGACAGCGGGCGATATGATCTTTGTGGATGCGGGGACAGTGCATGCAATCTGGCCAGGCGCAATTCTTCTGGAGACCCAGCAGAATTGCGATCTGACCTATCGGATGTACGATTACAAGCGTGGCCGCGCGTTGCACATTGAGGAATCGCTTGAGGCTACGCGGCTTACGACGCGCGCGGGCAAAGTTCCCGCCACAAAACTCGCCGGACGGACTATTCTGATGGCTGGAGATTACTTTTGCGTGGAGCGGCTGGCGATAACCGGCAGCCGGAAGAGCGAGAGCCTGCCTGGCGAGGACGAGCAGGAGACAGGACTTCAATACCTTTTTGCCGCCGCCGGACTGGGCAGAGTCGCCGGGGCGGGTTTCGATGCGGTTGAGCTGCCGAAGGGAGGCATCGTGGCTGTTCCTTCGGCTTCTCCACAGTTTGAGGTAGAGGATCTGGGCGCCTTGGAGTTGATTCGTATCACGCCCCGCTGGCCGAGAGAGAATTAATAGGAGCGAACGGGTTCCTGCTCCACGTTGGTAAGGGCGCGGAAGTAGAATGGGATGTGCGGCATAACGGTTGACTTGTCCTCCGTCGTCTTGCATTTTCCCCTCGTGGATGTACACTCAACCAAAAGGGAGTGCTTTGGGGCGGGTATCCTGCAATGTTGGAAGGAGACGCAGAATGCAATTTAAGTCGTACCTTTGGCTGGTCCTCACAGTTTTTATGATATTTGCGGTGGACGGCGCTCTGGCGCAGACCTCACCGGCGGCAACAGAGACAAAACTGTCCTTGGCGGTTGGCCTCGGCATCTCCGGCTTTGACTCCGATTTTTATACCGACCGGGTTTACGGCGAAACGCTGTGGGTTGACTACTCTCCGAATGTCATTCCGCACGCATTGCAAGGGCTCGGCGTGGAAATGTACGCTCGCGATCTTGATTGGAACCGCTCTCAGGCAGAACCGTCGAATCTGCGCTTTGATGTGGCCGGCGGCGGTCTCATCTACAGCTGGCATCATTACCGTCTGATTCGACCATACGTAAAGTATGAGGTTGGCTTTGGCAACATGGACGCCATGGGGGCTAACCTCCGCCGCTATAATCAGACGCGCACCGTCACCAGCTATGGCGGCGGCGTGGAGTTCCACGCCATGAGCAATGTGTGGTTGCGCGGCGAATACGAATATCAATCCTGGCCCGATTTCTTTTATTCTCCCCAAGGAAAGCCGATCGCTTCGCTCAACCCGATGGGCGTAACAATCGGCGCGATGTATCACTTCGGCAAGCACCGCCTTCGCTAGACACAGCGATGACCGCGCGCGGGGCGCGGTCAGGCGCGGGCAATTGCTGAAAGACGTTAGGACGGGGGCAGGCATTGAGTATAGCGGTGGTGACGGGATCAGCTGGGTTGGTCGGCTCTGAAGCTGTTTCTTTCTTTGCGCATCTCGGATTCGAGGTGGTGGGCATAGAGAACGACATGCGCAGCCGTTTTTTTGGCGAGGAAGCTTCAACACGGTGGAATCAAATCCGCCTGCGGGAGACGCTAGGAAATTCGTATCGGGCGGAAAGTTTCGACATTCGCGATTGGGATCGGGTCGATAGGCTTTTCGCCGATCTGGGCAAGAATATCTCATTGGTGATTCACACAGCGGCACAGCCCTCGCACGATTGGGCAGCGCGGGAGCCGCACACCGACTTCTCAGTGAACGCTACTGGAACGCTGAATATTCTGGAGGCCGCGCGGCTGCACTGCGCGGATGCGCCGTTCATTTTTACATCGACTAACAAGGTCTACGGCGACACGCCGAACCGGCTGCCGCTCATCGAGGAAGAGACACGCTGGGAGATCGACTCCAGTCATTGCTACTCAATAGGCATCGACGAAAGCATGTCGATCGACCAGACGTTGCATAGTCTTTTTGGCGCTTCAAAAGTGGCCGCCGATGTGCTGGTTCAGGAGTACGGCCGGTACTTTGGGATGAAGACCGGAGTCTTCCGCGGTGGCTGCCTGACCGGCCCAAATCATAGCGGGACCAAGCTGCACGGTTTTCTAGCGTACCTGATGCGCTGCGCGGCGCTAGGGCAGGAGTACACAGTCTACGGCTACGGCGGCAAACAGGTGCGCGACAACATTCACTGCACCGACTTGATCGATTGCTTTCACCAGTTCTATTTGAAGCCGCGCAGCGGCGAGGTATACAACATGGGCGGAGGCCGCTTCAGCAATGCGTCAATGAAAGAAGCCATTGCGCTGTGCGAAGAGATTACCGGCCAGCCTTTGAAATGGACCTATACCGATGAGAATCGCATTGGCGACCATATCTGGTGGATCAGCGACACCGGTAAATTCAAGAGCCATTACCCCGACTGGCAGCAGAAATACGATGTTCCCGGGATTCTGAAAGACATTTACGAGAGGAATGTCGAACGCTGGAAGACGGAGCTTCGATGATGGATGGCGGAGCGAAAAATCTTCTTGGCGTGCGTATGAGCGCAGTGGACTACGGGGCCGCGACCGAGAGGATTCTGGCCTGCGCGCAGGCCAGACAGCGGTGCACCGTAAGCGCACTGGCTGTGCACGGATTGATGACTGGCGCGCTGGATAGTGTTCACCGCTACCGTCTCAATCATCTTGACCTGGTGGTTCCCGACGGGCAGCCGGTCCGCTGGGGGATGAACCTGATCGATGGCGCTGGTCTGCGCGAGGTGGTCTTTGGACCAAAGCTCACCATTCTGGTCTGCGAAGAGGCTGCGCTGCAGGGTGTTCCCGTTTATTTTTACGGCAGCACGGAAGAGACACTGGAACTGCTGGTGGCCAATCTTCTCAAGAAGTTTCCCAGCCTGATTGTTGCCGGCGCGGAGCCCTCGAAGTTCCGCAATCTGACCGAAGCCGAACAGATTGCAACCGCCGAACGCATTCGCGCCTCAAAGGCGGGGATTCTCTTCGCCGGCCTGGGCTGCCCTCGCCAGGAGGTCTTTGCGTATGAGATGGGGAATCTGCTCTCGATGCCGATTCTGGCCGTCGGAGCGGCCTTCGATTACCACGCCGGACTGCTGAAAGACTCGCCGCGCATCCTTGAGCGCATGGGGCTGCGCTGGCTGCATCGGCTGGCGCAGGAGCCTCGGCGTCTGTGGCGGCGCTATCTGGTGACGAACACCCAGTTTGTGGCGCTCTTCTTCGCCCAGTGGCTTCATCTCTGGAGGCCGGAGTTGGAGAGCGCTACCCAGCCTGGAGCGAATATTCGATTCGGGTGACCGAGATCATTGAGCGTCACTGCTCGGGGTTTCTTTGTGTCCGCCAGTGTGAAATACTGAGGTGTCCGCTCGGGACAAGAGCTGGGCGCGTTGAATTCAATTATTATTGAACCCTTCACAAATGAAAGATTCAAGGAGACCCACTCATGTCTGTACGCGATACTCATGTTCTGGTTTGCGGCGCCGGCGGCTTTATCGGCGGCCATCTGGTGAACAAGCTCTTTGCCGAGGGCGCGGCCAGCGTGCGCGCGGTGGATGTGAAGCCCTTCGATGAGTGGTACCAGAAGAATCCCGCGGCAGAGAATCTGGTTCTGGATCTGCAACTCCGCGACGACTGCCTGAAGGCCGCCAAGGGCATGGACGGCGTCTTCCAGCTTGCCGCGGACATGGGCGGAATGGGCTTTATCGAGAACAATAAAGCGCTGTGCATGCTCACCGTGCTGACTAGCACCCACATGCTGGTGGCTGCGCGCGACTGTGGCGTGAAGCGGCTTTTCTACTCGTCGTCGGCGTGCGTCTACAACGCCTCAAAGCAGACTGAATACGATGTGGTGGCGCTGAAGGAAGAGGACGCCTACCCGGCGATGCCGGAGGACGGCTATGGCTGGGAGAAGCTGTTTACCGAGCGCATGTGCCGCCACTTCCGCGAGGACTTTGGCCTGGAGTCGCGGGTGGCGCGCTTCCATAACGTTTATGGCCCACTGGGCACGTGGATGGGCGGGCGCGAGAAGGCTCCGGCAGCGGTGAGCCGCAAAGTGCTGGATGCCAAGCACAGCGGCAAACACGAGATCGAGATCTGGGGCGACGGCCACCAGACGCGCAGCTTTATGTACATCGACGACTGCACCAAGGGCATTGTCGATATTTTCAACAGCGACATTCTGGAGCCGATCAACCTGGGTTCAAGCGAGCTGGTGACCATCAACCAACTGGTGGACATCGCCGAGGACATCGCCGGCGTCAAGCTGAAGCGGAATTACAACCTGAGCGCGCCCAAAGGCGTCAACGGTCGCAATAGCGACAACACGCTGATTGAAAAGCTGCTGGGCTGGGAGCCTTCCATCCGGCTGCGCGACGGCATGGAAAAGACGATGACCTGGATCGAGGAGCAGATGCTGAGCGGGGTCGTTTCAAAGTAGACGATTGCTTTTTGCGCCAAAGCACCTGAAGCTTCATTCAATAAAGACTTTGATGTGGTTCTTGCCCGCATTGCAGTGCAATACTCTGTGCGCTCTCGGGCGGTCTTCAGCTTGGGCGGCTCGAGCTGAGCCGGCGAGATAACAGGCAGCCTTTTCAGGCCTTTCAGTTCATGCTCCGGCCTTTGCCGGTTTGAGAATCCGGATTTTTGTTGCACAATTGAATACGATATGAGCATTCGATTCGCACTACCGCAAGAACTTCGCGACGCCGTGGACCTGGCTGCCGCCGACTGGAGCGCCAACGACAAGATCGCGCGCTTCTGGAAGAAGGATTCAAGCCTCTGGACCAGTGAGGACGAGGGAAAATGGCTGGGCTGGCAAGACATTGTCGAGCGCCAACAGGCCGATCTGGCCAGCTATGCCGCGCTGGGCGGAGAGATTGAGGCGGCGGACTTTGAAACGGTTCTGCTACTGGGCATGGGCGGATCGAGCCTTTGCCCGGAGGTGCTGAGCCTGACCTTTGGCCAGCAGAAGAATTTCCCTGCCCTGCGCATTGTGGATTCCACCGACCCCGAGCAGGTTTGGACGGCCCGCAATGAAGTCAATCTGGCCGATACTCTTGTGATTGTGGCAAGTAAATCGGGCTCAACGCTGGAGCCGAATATTCTGAAGCAGTATTTTTTCCATGAGATGAAAGAGGCAGTGGGTTCGGAGTTGGCGGGCAGCCATTTTATGGCGATCACCGACCCTGGATCGAAGATGGAGCAGGTGGCTAAGGCCGACGGCTTCCGCTATATCTTTTATGGCGACCCGATGATCGGCGGGCGCTTCTCAGCGCTCTCGCCCTTTGGCGTGGTGACGGCCACAGTGGCCGGGCTCAACACTGAAAAGCTGCTGGATGAGGCGGCCAAAGCCGTTGCGACGGCCAAGCTGGCCATGGTGGACAATCCAGCGGTCCAACTGGGCCTGCTGATGGGCACCGCTGCCAACGCCGGGCGTGACAAGATCACCATCTTTACCTCGCCTGAGATCAGCGACCTGGGCGCTTGGCTGGAGCAGTTGATTGCCGAATCGACTGGCAAGCTTGGCAAGGGCATTACGCCTGTTGACCGCGAGGGAATTGCCGCGCCGGCCATTTACGGCAACGACCGGATTTTTGTTTACGTGCGCTACGCGGGGACTGTTGACAGCTCGCTGGACGCCAAGGTTGCGGCCATCGAAGCCGCGGGACAACCGGTGGTCACAATCGAGATTGCCGATCTTTACGAGGTTTTTGGCCAGTTCTTCACCTGGGAGGTTGCGACCAGCGTAGCCGGCTCAGTGATGGGAATCAACCCCTTCAACCAGCCAGATGTGGAGTCGGCAAAGATTGAGACCCGCGCGCTGACGTCGGCCTATGAAGAGAGCGGCAAACTGCCAGAGCGGACTGCTATCTTCGAGGCTGCGGAAGACGAAGGCTGCATCAAGCTCTACGCGACCGATGCATATGCGGCTACATTAAAGGCAGCCGGAGCGGGCCGCTCGCTGGAGAGCTATCTGCGGGCGCATCTGAACCAGATTCACGCGGGCGACTACTTTGCAGCGCTGGCTTACCTGCCCATGTTCCCCGAGCACGAGGCAACGATTCAGGGACTGCGCCACTTGGTGCGCGATGCCAAGCACGTTGCCACGTGCCTTGGCTTTGGCCCACGCTTCCTGCATTCCACCGGGCAGGATTACAAGGGCGGACCCAACAGTGGCGTCTTTTTGCAGATCACGGCGGATCACTCCGTCGAGGTGGAGATTCCGGGACAGAAGCTGACCTTTGGCGTAGTGATCGACGCGCAGGCCGCGGGCGATCTGGCGGTGCTGGAATCGCGCGGGCGGCGGGCGCTGCGCGTGCATTTGGGTGCCGAAGTGGCCATTGGACTACAGACGCTGGCCGCGGCTGTCGAGGCGGCGCTCCGGTAAAACAGTTGTCAGTTTGCCATCCTTGTGTGGTGAGTCTGAAGATTATCGAAAAACAACCTCCGATTCTTTGACTCACCACCCACGAACTCCACCCCGCGAACGAAGACCTATTCGTTGGGATCCCGGAAAATCTGAAAGCCGTTCGGGGCCCGTTTGCTCAGAATGACGATCTCTTTTTGACTAGTGACAGGCTGACTGGTCTTGAAACTCGTGGGTTTCCGTCATTGAGGTGAAGGCTCGGGAGCAATCTTGAATCTGATCTTCAAGAGAGCCATTGTTGAAGGTGTCGGGCGAGATGAAGGCCGACTGCTTGCGCAGGGCCAGGTAGGAATCGCTTAGCTTTTGCATGTTATTGAATTCGGCGGTGAGCAGCGGCATTGCGCTGCGGTCGTCGTCGGTAGAGATAGCGGCGGAGGCTAGAGCAAGATCCTTTTCAGCCTGGCGATGGTGCGCCGAGATGAAGTCTTCCGGGATCGGATTATTGCTTTGGACCGCGTTGACGATGGCGGTTCGCCACTCGCCGATGAGGCTCATTTCTTCAATGCCGGCGCGGATGAAAGCGGCAGAGAGCGCGGACTTGGGATGAGGCGCGGCGGCTGGCGCCTCAGCATTGGCGGAGGGCAGCGCGAGAGTGGTGCGATTGCCTTTGAAGGAAAGCGTGCCCTGTGTCAAGCGAGCGAGAGACTCGATTTCAACGTACGACTTGCCATTGATCTGAACGATCTGTATTTCGCCCGCGTGACCCGCGACGGCGAATATGGTGGCCTTTTGCTGCGCTTGCGCGCCGGCAATTGTGGGCAGGATCAGAAGGACAGCCAACATCATTGCGAAAATGGCGAAGACCTTTTTCATAGGAAATTCTCCGAAGGTTCCTGATGAGTTTGCCATTCTCTTGGATGCGCGATCTGTTCAATCTTGGGCACCACCACTCGCGGTTGGGCCAGCGGCTCGCTGGATGCTCGCAGGAGTTTCGTTGGCTGGGTTTAGACTTACCGGGTTGAAATCTGAGGTATCCCAGGTTCCAAAAGCGGATCTAGGGCAGTTGGTCAACCAATCTTAGTGGTTGAAGCGGACACTCACGGATTCTGGTGAAAAAGGGGTAATTTTTGATAAAAACGGCTGGTTTTTGGGCGGAAAACGGGGCAAAAACGAGGGGTTGCAGTTACTACTTAATTAACAGGGTGAAATCTTATGTTGTTGATTGCTTGGTGGTTAGTTGATTTGGAGGGGTTGGAAATG
>JBEKDN010000132.1:0-15752 GCA_050014335.1 Occallatibacter sp.
CGAGGAACGCGCCGCCTTTATGAAGAGCGCCGCGGGGGTCAAGGAACTCTGCGACGTGATTGGCGTGTAGAAACTAGTTCTGGTCGTCGCGCCGGTGCAGGGTTGGGGGGCCGTCGTCGGAGGTGTCGCCTGTAGAGCTGCCTCCGGCACCGCCAGAGCCTCCGGAACCGGTGCTGGCGCGGCGCAACGAGGGCTTGCCATCCTTGTTGTCTGTGAGGCGGCGCTTGTTCTCAATGCGCGCCAGGCGTGCCTTGACGTCGTCAAACTCCGAGGTGGTCACCGTGTATTGGTCGCGCGCAGGCAGGATGCGGGCAATCTCCTCCTGGGAGTGAAGGATTCGGTCCGGGGTCTGCGGGTGGTCGGCAAAGACCTTGGCGACGGCGCCGGGTTTGCGCTTCTCCAGAGCCTGCACTTTTTCAAAGAAGGTAATGAAGGCCTGCGGATCGTAGCCGGCGCGGTACATGTACTGCACGCCCAGGTAGTCGGCCTGCGCTTCAAAGTCGCGCGAGAATTGCATAAAGGTGATGGGGATTGCCACGCTCGAAGCTTCGTAGATGCCATAGCCGGTCCAGCCGCCTACGAAGATCATGACGGGAACCATGCCTAGCTGCGCGTAGTTGAGGCGGGTCATCTCGCGGGCCGCGTGGTGGGCGCAGACATGGGCGGTCTCATGCGCCATGACGCCTGCCAACTCGGCCTCCTCGTCGGCGTTGAGGATGAGGCCGGAGTTCACAAAGAAAAAGCCTCCAGGAAGCGCAAAGGCATTAATTTCATCCGAATCGATCACCTTGATGGTGAAGGGCACCTTGCAGTCGGAATTCTTTACGATATTCTGGCCCACGCGGTTTACGTACTCGTTGACCACCGGATCGGTGATGAACTTGGTGCTCTTCTCAATCTCCATGGCATACTGGCGGCCCATTTTGATCTCGCCATCGGTGGAGTACCAGTTTCCCATGCCGCGGCCGCCGATATCGCGGTTGCCAACGGCGCTGACGTCGTCAATGGAGCCAGGCTTCACACTGACCTTCTGGCTGCCCGGTTCGATGACTTTATCGGGATCGACCTTGGGGGCTGAAACATCGCCACCCACCGGGGTTGTACCTGGCGCGGGCTTTTTGGACGGCTCATTGGTCGCAGTGTCGCCGCCTACGGGAGGGGTACCGGCTTGAGGTTGGGATGCGGGCGTGGTGGCAGCAGGGGAGTCCGTAGCGGGTGAGGGCGTGGTCGAGGCGGTGGGCGTTGTCGTGGCCGGCGCGGTCGTGGTTTGGGAATCGGGCGGAGTTGTGGTGGATGCGGGCGTGGTGGATGGAGTGGACTGGGCGCAGGCAACAGCGGCAAAAGCCAGCGCTATTGCCGTCAGCACCATTGCTTTGGATGTCTTTTGAATACTCGTCATGACCTCACCTCGATTACCTCAGCCAGGGGGATAGAACCATTCTCGCAGCTTGAAGCGGCGCGCGGGTTTCGCTTCGCTTGTTCCCTTAGACGCCGATGGACTATAAATTGGCAACAAAGAATGCTGGATTTTTGCCGGCGGGAGGAATTCTTCCTTCAGAGAACGACCGCGGGCTATCCTGACATCCTCCTGTTTTGCTTGGAAGCCGGATGCGTCTGCGATAGAGTGGAGAGCAAAGAGTTTGAGAGGGGGACATTTGCGGCGGATCATGCTGGGGATTGCAGTTGTTGCAGTTTGCGGAGCGATTGGAGCCGTTGCGCAGACGGCCGAGCCTCACGCAAAGGCACCGTTGACTCCGCTATTTAGGCCGCATGCGCACGCCAGTTCCGTTCCGGCAGGCCGGCAATCGACCCCCGAGGTGGTTTTCGACGCAACTACATTGGGTTCCCCGGTGCTGCTGGACAAGGGCTGGCGGGTTGGCATTACCGCGAACCCAGCCGCGGCAACACCCGAATTCGACGATTCCGCCTGGGCTGTCCGCGATGCAACCGCATCCTTCACCGAAGTTCCAGACGAGGATCATCCCGAGGGCGCCGATGACTGGGAGCACGGTTCCAGCATTCCAACCGACCACCAGCGGCCTTACGTCTGGTTCCGGCAGCATCTCAAGCTTGCCGCCAATCATGGCTCTGTCGTTCTCCTTATCGAACTTCCGCCCTCGGAGAATGCTTCTACCGGTCCGGAGATGCTGAGCGCGGAGGTCTATGCGAACGGGCGGCGAATCAGGCCCGAGGGTCCGAATGGCGACGCACCGGAGCGCTATCAGCAAATCTCCCGCATATACGACCTGAAGCTTGATCCTACAGAAACATCGCTGACTTTGGCGGTGCGCACAGTCTACTTTCCCTTTGGATATGGCGCTTACACCGGTTTCTTTGCCAATCGTAAATTCCGCCTTGGCAATCGAGAGGAGATGGACCGCATGCTGGAGTTGTGGGCGGCGCACAATCTTTTCGATCGAGTGCCGAGGCTGGTCAGCGCCATTCTGGTCATAGTGCTGGCGCTGTTTCTGCTGGCTCTCTATCTCACGCAGCGAGGCCATGCGGAGTATTTGTGGCTTGGGTTGTACGAACTGCTGCAGGCGCCGGTCGCGTTCTTCGATCTGACCGAAAGCACGGCCCGCCTGGACCATCTCTGGTTTCAAGCAATTGTTTTGCAATTGCTGGTGATTTCGGCTTATCTTTACTTTGAATTCCTGATTGCCTTTTTGTCGGTGCGCCGGCGCTGGTATACCCGGCTGCTGCGTTTTACCGCGCCCATCATGTGCGGAATCGGCCCGGCGATGCTGTTTATCGGCCAGAGCAAGCTGCTGGATCTAACACTGGTGGCAGCTGTGTTGTGCACCGTGCTCTGGATCATCGGCTGGCTGATCTTTATCTTCGCCACGCTGATCGGGGCCGCGCTGCGCCGCAATTTTGAAGCGGCAATGCTGCTTCTCTCGCTGCTGCTGAGCTTTGTGGCCTGGATAGAGGCCGTGCTTACCAGTAGTTTGAGCGACTTTGCGGGCCACACGTACCACTCGCCGCTGACCTTTCAGGCGGGGCCGATTCCGATTCGCTTTGAAGCGATTGCCGGATTTGCCGGAATCTTTGTAATTGTGCTCATCATCTTTGTGCGGTTTCTGCGGGTGCAGCGGGATCAGGAGCGGGCATCCAGTGAATTGGAGGCGGCGCGCAGCGTGCAGGAGTTGATGATTCCCCAGCAAAAGGTGCAGACTCCGGGCTTCGAGGTGGATTCGGTCTACAATCCGGCCAATGAAGTGGGCGGCGATTTCTTCTACGTGCACGAGACCGGCGATGGAGGCCTGCTGGTGGTGATTGGCGACGTGGCCGGCAAGGGGCTGAAGGCGGCCATGAACGTCTCAATGCTGATGGGCGCGCTGCGCAGTACGGCCGAGCGTAGCCCGGCGCGGATTCTGGAGGGGCTGAACCGCGTGCTGGCAGGCAGCGAGAGCTTTACCACCTGCCAGGCAGCATGGTTCCACGCGAGCGGCGAGCTGGTACTGGCCAATGCGGGGCACCTGCCGCCATACCTGAACAGCCAGGAGATTCCGCTGCCAGGTGGATTGCCGCTGGGCGTGCTGCCGGAGATCGAATACGAAGAGGTTAGGCTTTATCTGCATCCCGGTGACAGGCTACTGCTGATGTCGGATGGGGTGGTGGAGGCGCGGCAGCCTTCAGGCGAGCTCTTTGGCTTCGATAGGGTGCACAATCTGAGCAGTCAATCCGCCTTTTACATTGCGGATGCGGCCAAGGACTTTGGCCAGGAGGACGACATTACCGTTCTGACGGTGCGGCGGCTGGCGGTGGCTGCGGCTGCTTGAGGGCATGGCCATTCACGAACACGCTGAAACACGTAGACTGAAGGGAAGGCCTGCTCCTTTGGAATGCCTGCATATGCTCTGGATGATAAATTTGTTTTTTGATGAGACGACTGGAAGACCCGCTCGATGGATACATTGATCGCCGAGGGAATCGGCAAGACATATAAGGGACGGCAGGTGGTCCGCGGCGTGGATCTGAGGATTTCGCGCGGCGAGGTAGTGGGCTTGCTGGGCCCGAACGGCGCCGGCAAGACAACCAGCTTTTACATGATCGTGGGGCTGGTGCAGCCGGATTCCGGCCGCGTGCTGGTGGACGAGACCGACATAACCCAGACGCCGATGTACCTGCGGGCGCGCAACTTTGGCATCAGCTACCTGCCGCAGGAGCCTTCGGTCTTTCGCAAGCTGACGGTGGAGGAAAATATTCTGGCCGTGCTGGAGGCGCAGCCGCTGGGCAACCGGGAGCGCCGGGTGCGCACTGAGCGGCTGATTCATCAGCTGAACCTGGGGCACATCCGGACCACCAGGGGCTACTCGCTAAGCGGCGGCGAGCGGCGGCGCGTGGAGATTGCCCGCTCGCTGTGCATTCAGCCCAACTTCATTCTGCTTGACGAACCCTTCAGCGGCATCGATCCGATTGCGGTGCTGGAACTGCAAAAAATCATCTTCGATTTGAAGGCGGGCGGCATTGGGGTTCTGATCACCGATCATAATGTGCGCGAGACCTTGAGCGTAACCGACAGGGCTTATATTATCGCCGAAGGGAGAATCTTTCGCGCCGGAACGCCGCACGAGCTAGGCAACGATGTGGAGGTGCGGCGCGTGTACCTGGGGGAGGGATTTACGCTGGGCTGACGGCTCCATTTCACTCGTCAAGAGGCCCGCGAAAAACAGAAGCACTTGATATTCCAGAGAGAGACTTCCAAAATGAGCGTCTCCCAATCCGGAACGATTGAATCGGCACGAAGCATTTTTACCTTGAGGCTATTTCAACCTCGATTACACTGACGGTGAGTCGAAACGGGAAGAGTTCCACTTGATGAGGTTGCGGGCCGCCAGGAGCTTCTGGAGCGGGGAATCGAGGAGCGGGGAATCGAGACGCGGGGAATTGAAGACCCGACGGCTCCTCCCAAAGACCCATTCAACGAGGTCGATTTCGGATCATACTTCCAGGAATATCTTGACCCCGGCTACCGCACACAGCCGGAATACGAAGAGAACGAAAAACCCTCGTTCGAGAACTTTCTTTCCCAGCCTACGACCTTGGCCGATCACCTGGCGTGGCAGTTGGGAGCTCTGACGCTGGAGCCGGGAGTGCATGAGGCGGCCGAGTTTGTCATTGGCAATCTGGATGGGGATGGGTATCTGGTGGGCGGCGAAGAAGAGTTGCTGGCGGCCTTTCACGATGCCGGCAATGCCGCCGCGGAAGAGGAATCGCCAGTGACTTTATTCCATCGGGGAATCGAACTGGTGCAGCAGCTCGATCCGTCTGGCGTGGGCGCCCGCGACCTGCGCGAGTGCCTGTTGATTCAGATTGCGGCACAGCAGCATGAATTTGCGGCTTTGTTTGCCCGGCAGTCTGCTGACGGCGATGAGGATCCGCATCGCGGTTTTCAGGCCGAGGCCGAAGCCCGCATCGAGGAACGGCGCCGAAGCATGGAAGTGGCCGCGCTGATCGTGGACAAGCATCTGGCGTTGTTGCAGAAGCGGGATGTGAAGGATCTGGCGCGCGTGGCGCAAATTACTCCCGCCGAGGCGCATGGCGGCATTGAGTTTATTCGCACGCTTGACCCGCGGCCGGGCCGGCAATACAACCGCGAGCAGGCGCGATTGATTGAGCCCGATGTCGTCTTCATCAAGCGAGGCGGCGAATGGGTAGTCTCAATGAACGAGGAGGATCTGCCCAGCCTGCGCCTCAGTCGGCGCTACCGGCGGATGCTGGTAGCCGAAGGCACCGACAAAGAAGTCAAGGACTACGTCAAGGAGCGCTTCCGCTCGGCGCTGCAGTTGATGCGCAACATTGCCCAGCGCAAGAGCACCATCCTGCGAACCTGCGAGGTGATTGTGCGTCGCCAGCAGGAATTTCTGGATAAGGGCGTGGAGGCGCTTCGGCCAATGATGATCAAGGAAGTGGCTGAGGAGATTGGGGTGCATCCTTCAACGGTGAGCCGCGCAGTGGCTAATAAATATGCGCACACGCCGCAAGGGGTTTTGGAGTTGCGCTTCTTTTTTTCCGAGGGGTCGAATGGTCCCGAGGGCGCCGACACGCCTTTGCTGGTGCTGAAGCGCAAGGTTCGCAAGCTGATAGACGAGGAGGACGCGCGCCATCCCCTGACAGACGATCTGCTGGCCGCTATGCTGCAAGCGCAGGGAATTCAACTGACCCGCCGCACCGTGGCCAAGTATCGCGAAGACATGAATATCCCGAGCACACATCAGAGACGCAAGCGGGAAGATTGACGGCAGTTATCGGCTTTAAGCAGCAATTTTGGTCAGAATATGCGGATTGTCATGTTCCTCTTCGATCTTCCGATATGTTTGTGAAGGGCAACTCAATCCAAGCGCTGCGGACCGAGCACTGACAACCGAGTGTCGATCGTGTAGAATCCGTAGACTCCAGACAAAATACGGTGCTGGAAAAAACAAGTAGCGGAGGCTGACCATGGAAGTGGAACTGACCGCCAGACAAGGGAAGATCTCCAAGGCGCTGCGTTTGCAGGCCGAGGAGGGGATGGAACGGATGGCCCGCATTTTGGGCAAGAGCGCGCGCGCCAGCATTACATTCAGCGTGCTGAAGCGATTGCAGGTTGCCGAAGTGACAATTCAGGCGCGGCTGCATACGATTGTCGCTTCCGGCGAGGCCGATTCACCGGAGTCGGCGCTGCGCAAGGCATTGGAGAAGGCGGAGGTTCAGGCAAAGCGCCATCGCGACCGCCGCATTGCCAGCAAACGCCTGCCTACGGAAGAGAAGACACTCACTGCGCCTCCGGTGGCCAGACCCAAGGCTCGCGCCGCGCAGACGAGCGAAGAAGCCGCGGAGGCGAAACCGTCGCGCACCCGCAAGAAAGCCAGTGCCGTGATCGCCGTGCATTCCTTCCCGAACCGCAAAACCGTCGTCGAGCCGCACATTGTTACCAGCAGCGAGGCCGTTGCGCTGAAGGCGATGACGATTGAAGAGGCCGTCAAGGAGGCCGAGTTCCGCGATCGCGACCTGCTGGTCTTTCGCAACCCCGCGGGGGAATTGCATGTGCTTTATCGCCGCCGCGACGGCGAGATGGAATTGGTGGAGCTTTCCTGATCGGGAGATTTTTCGACTCGATAATGGGCCTGAGTGGGCAGGGCAAACATTCTAGCCGCTTATGTTGATTTGGCGCCTCATCCTTTTCGCAATCGAGAAACGCAGATCCTTCGACTGCGCTCAGGAGCGGAAAGGATGGGGCATCCAATCGCGCCATTGCTTGAGAACCCTTTGAAAAGCTCGGAATATTGCAAACTTCCTTCCCGCGCAGCCGCCGCGCTGGGTATTCTTATCTTCAATAAGGAGCAGAGAGTCTGAACAGAGCGAAAAAACTAGACAAGGAATTGGTGATCGTTACCGGCATCTCCGGATCGGGGAAGGCCTCGGCGCTGAAGGCCTTTGAGGATCTGGGCTTTCATGCCGTGGACAATCTGCCGCTGGAACTTCTGCCGGATTTTGCCTCTCTGGTTGAGAAATCTCCCGAGGTGGAGCGGGCGGCGATCGTGGTGGATGTTCGCGAGGGCGTAACGCTGGACCGGCTGCCGGAGATTCTCAAGCGTGTCAAGACGTTGCTGCGCACGCGCGTAGTTTTTCTAGATGCGCAGGACGCGGTGCTGGTGCGGCGCTACTCGGAGACGCGCAGGCCGCACCCATTAGGCAAGCGGGAGACGGTCTCGCGCTCGATTGTGGAAGAGCGGCAGTTGCTGGACCCGATTCGCAATGTCGCCGACACGCTGATCGATACCTCGAACTTCAATGTGCATGAGCTTCGCGCGCACATTCAAGACCGCTTTGGCGATGAAGAGCAGACCAAGCGGCTGCTGGTTTCCTGTTTGAGTTTTGGCTTCAAGAACGGCGTGCCGCTGGACGCGGATATGGTTTTCGACGTGCGGTTCCTGCCCAATCCGCATTTTGTGCCGGAGTTTCGCAAGCTGACTGGTCTAGATCCCAGAGTTGCGGAGTATGTGCGCGGCTTTCCGCAGACGCAGGAGTTTGTCAGCCGCGTAACCGAGCTGATGCTTTATTTGCTGCCGCACTATGTGGAAGAAGGCAAGAGCTACCTGACGGTTGCATTTGGATGTACCGGCGGCCAGCATCGCAGCGTGATGATGGTGGAAGAGATCACGGCGGAACTCACCCGCGCCGGTTACCAGGTGAAGGCGCTGCATCGCGATGCTTTGCGGTGAACTGAACGTGCTCAGGCGGGTCAAAGAATTTCAAAAATGAATGCGGATCTCAGGCAGCAGATTGCCGATTGACCATCGTCTCCGCATCGGGGACCACATGCTTCTCTGAGGAGAGCAACTTCTGCAACTCGGGTGGCAATACGGAAAAGGGGACGAATTGGGCGAAATCCTTTTCCGTTAACTCCCGGACCTCGCCATCCTTATTAGTCAATGGTCTTAGGTTTACCATATTTCCGCGCCTCCCGATCGTTCGCTCTACGCCAGGGCGTGATGGCGATGCGGTACGGTCTCTTCGACGGTGGCTAGATACCGATCAACGGCGGCTGCGGCCTTTCGTCCTTCGCTGATGGCCCAGACTACCAGCGACTGGCCGCGGCGCATGTCCCCCGCGGCAAAGATATTCTCGACCGAAGTCTGATACTCGCCGTTGGCGGCCACGTTGCCGCGCTTATCCAAAGCAACGCCGAACTGCTCCAGCATTCCAGACTTTACCGGCCCCAGGAATCCCATTGCGAGCAGCACCAGATCGACATCCATAGTGAACTCGGAGCCGGCGATGGGCTCAAAGCTCGGCGGCGGGCCGACCCGGACGGCATGCAACTGCTTGACGTTGCCGTGCTCATCGCCTGTGAACTTGACGCTATTGATGCTCCAGTCGCGGATGCCGCCCTCTTCATGCGCGCTTTCAGTGCGCAGTTGCAGGGGCCACAACGGCCAGGGCGTGGAGGCGGCGCGCTTCTCAGGCGGCTTGGGCATGATCTCGAATTGATGAACGCTCAGCGGGTGCTGGCGCAAACTGGTGCCGAGGCAGTCGGCCCCGGTATCTCCTCCGCCGATGATGACTACGCGCCTGCCTTCAGCGAGAATGTCGAGTGAGGAATCGAGTTTGTCGCCCTCGCAGCGGCGATTCTGCTGCGGCAGGAACTCCATGGCATAGTGAATGCCCTTAAGCTCACGGCCGGGAATCTTCAGGTCGCGCGGGTGTTCCGCGCCGCCTGCCAGCAGGATAGCGTCATAGTGCTCGGTGAGCGCCTCGACGGGCACATTGACGCCGACGTGGGCATTGGTCACAAAGGTCACGCCCTCGGCGCGGATCTGCTCAATGCGGCGGTCGATGACGTGCTTTTCCAGTTTGAAGTTGGGGATGCCGTAGCGTAGCAGGCCGCCAATACGGTCAGCTTTCTCGTAGACGGTGACGGAGTGCCCAGCCCGGCGTAACTGCTGCGCGGCCGCCAGGCCAGCGGGCCCGCTGCCAACGACGGCGACACGCTTGCCGGTATTCTGCTCGGGTGGTTCGGGGTGAATCCAGCCTTCGTCCCAGCCGCGATCGACGATGGAGCGCTCCATCAATTTGATAGAAACGGCTGGCTCGCTGATGCCCAGCACACAGGCCGCTTCGCAAGGCGCGGGGCAGATGCGGCCGGTGAACTCCGGGAAGTTATTAGTAGAGTGGAGACGGCGAATGGCCGCTTCCCAACGGCCGTTGTAGGCCAGGTCATTCCAGTCGGGAATCAGGTTGTTGACCGGACAGCCGGTGTGGCAGAAGGGCACGCCGCAGTCCATGCAGCGTGCGCCCTGCTCGCGCTGCTTCTCCTCGGGGAAGGGCTCGTAGATCTCGAACCAGTCCTTGATCCGATCCTCAACCTTGCGGCGAGTGGGTTGTTCACGCTCAATTTCAAGAAAACCGGTCACCTTACCCATGCTGCACCTCTGCTGCCGACCCTGCGGACGACGATGGAGTAAAAAACTTAGGCCACGCTATAAACCGACTCAGCGCGCGGAACACCGAGGACGCGCTTGTATTCGTGCGGAAATACCTTGATAAAGCGCGGCTGCGCGCCTTCCCAATTCGACAGAATCCAGGCCGCGCGCGGGCTGCCAGTCAGGTCGCGATGGCGTTCGAGCAGGCCCCGCACCTCGGCAACGTCTGCCTCCAGAACCAACGGCTCCAGATCGACACTGGTCTGGTTGCAGCGGCGCACGGTGAAGTCGCCCCGCTCATCGTAGACAAAGGCGCGTCCGCCGCTCATGCCCGCGGCAAAGTTGCGGCCGGTCTTGCCAATCACTACGACGGTCCCGTTGGTCATGTACTCGCAGCCGTGGTCGCCCACGCCTTCCACGACCGCGACGGCGCCGGAGTTGCGGACAGCGAAGCGTTCGCCTGCAATGCCATTGAGGAAAACCTCGCCGGCGGTTGCGCCATAGAGCACGACATTGCCGACCAGAATGCTCTCCTCGGGCAGGAAGCTGGAGGTCTTGGGCGGATAAGCGATGATGTTTCCGCCGGAGAGGCCTTTACCGAGATAATCGTTGGAATCGCCTTCGAGTTCGAGCGTCACGCCGTAGGGAACAAATGCGCCGAAGCTCTGGCCGGCAGAGCCGGTGAACTTGAAATGAATGGTGCCTTCAGGCAATCCGGCCGAGCCGTAACGGCGGGCGATCTCGCCGCCCAGCATGGCTCCCACGGTGCGATGCACGTTGCGGATGGCAAAGCTGGCGGTGACAGGGGTCTTCGATTCAAGAGCCGGCGCGGCTGTCTCGATCAGCTTGTGGTCGAGAGCCTTTTCCAGTCCGTGATCCTGGCACTGGGTCATGCGCCGCGAAACGCGCGAGGGCAGCGTCGGTGCGTAGAGGATCGAAGAAAGATCGATGCCCTTGGCCTTCCAGTGGGCGTCGGCCAGCGATGCGTCGATCTTGTCCACGCGGCCCACCATCTCATCGACAGTGCGGAAGCCGAGCTTGGCCATCTGCTGGCGCACCTGCTCTGCGATGAAGAAGAAGAAGTTGACCACATGCTCAGGCTGGCCCTGGAAGCGCGCTCTCAGGACTGGATCTTGCGTGGCAATGCCGACCGAGCAGGTGTTCAGGTGGCACTTGCGCATCATGATGCAACCCATGGAAATCAATGGCATGGTGGCAAAGCCGAATTCCTCCGCGCCGAGCAGCGCGGCGACGACCACATCGCGGCCCGTTTGCAGCTTGCCGTCGGTTTGCACTTTGATGCGACCGCGCAAATCATTGAGCAACAGGACTTGCTGGGTTTCCGCCAGACCAAGCTCCCAGGGCAGGCCCGCATGCTTGATTGAGCTGAGCGGAGAAGCGCCTGTGCCCCCATTGTCGCCGGAGATGAGCACCACGTCGGCGTGAGCTTTGCTGACGCCCGCCGCAACAGTGCCAACACCAACCTCTGAGACCAGCTTGACAGCAATGCGCGCCTGCGGATTGACGTTCTTCAGGTCGTAGATCAATTGCGCCAGATCTTCGATGGAATAAATGTCGTGATGCGGCGGCGGTGAAATCAAGCCCACGCCGGGGATCGAGTGGCGAACCTTGGCGATGACCGCATCCACCTTATGGCCGGGCAATTGTCCGCCCTCGCCCGGCTTTGCGCCCTGCGCCATTTTGATTTGCAACTCGTCGGCGTTGACCAGGTAATTTGTAGTCACTCCGAAGCGGCCGCTGGCAACCTGTTTGACCGCCGAGCGGCGTGAGTCGCCGTTGGCGTCGCGCTTGAAGCGCTCTTCTTCTTCGCCGCCTTCGCCGGTGTTGGACATGCCGCCCAGCCGGTTCATGGCAATGGCCAGCGTTTCGTGAGCCTCTTTGGAAATCGACCCGAAGCTCATTGCGCCGGTCGTGAAGCGCTTGACAATCTCCTTGGCGGGCTCAACTTCTTCAATCGGCACAGGGGTGTCCGCATATTTGAACTTGAGCAGGCCGCGCAGCGTGCAGAGATGGCGATTCTGATCGTCGAGCAGATCGGCATATTCCTGGAAGGTGGCGGGATTGTTCTCGCGCACCGCGCGTTGCAGCTTGCTGATGGTGTCGGGATTGAGCAGGTGATACTCACCACCCTCGCGGAATTGATATTGGCCGCCGACAACGAGTTCGGTCTCGGATTCGGTGAGCGGCTGGAAGGCGTAAGCGTGCTTCATCAGCGCTTCGCGGGCCAGCACTTCAAGGCCGACGCCTTCAATGCGAGAAGCAGTGCCGGAGAAGTACGCGTCCACCAGCGATTTGTTGAGTCCGACAGCTTCAAAAACCTGCGCGCCGCGATAGCTTTGCAGCGTGCTGATGCCCATCTTTGAAAAAGTCTTCAACAGAGCCTTGTTAATGGCCTTGATGAAGTTCTTTTCCGCGTGTGGCCCGCTGACGCTATGCGGCAAAAGGCCCAGGCGCTTCAAGTCGTGCAGCGTCTCAAACGCTAAATAAGGATTGATTGCGCTTGCGCCATAGCCGATCAGCAGGGCGAAATGCATCACCTCTCGCGGCTCGCCGCTTTCGATAATCAGAGCGACCTGGGTGCGGGTCTTCTCGCGCACCAGGCGATTGTGCACAGCGGCCATCGCCAGCAGGCTGGGAATTGGCGCATAGGTGGAATCGACCCCGCGATCGGAGATAATGAGCAGCGTGTAGCCCGAATCGACAGCGTGCGAGGCGCGCGCGCCCAAGTCGTCGAGTGCATGCTTGAGAGCCTCTTCGCCATCGGCCGCGCGGAAGAGCGCGGGCAGCGTGGTGGCCAGCAAGTCGCCAGATGAAACGCGGCGCAGTTTTTCCAGATCGCGGTTGGTCAGGATGGGATGCGGCAGCTTGAGCGTGTGGCAATTCTCCGGCGCTTCATCCAGAATGTTGCGCTCAGTGCCGATGTAGCTGATCAGAGACATCACCAACTCTTCGCGGATCGGGTCAATGGGCGGATTCGTGACCTGCGCAAAGAGCTGCTTGAAGTAGCTGAAGAGCGACTGCGGACGGTCGGAAAGACAGGCCAGGGGAACATCGGTTCCCATCGAGCCGATCGGCTCAGCGCCCGACGCGCCCATGGGGCCAAGCAGCACCTTCAAGTCTTCTTCGCTGTAACCATAGGCGCGCTGGCGGCGCAGCAGCGTCTCTGGGTTGGAGGCAATCACGCGGTTCGGCTCCGGCAACTGCTCCAGCGTGACCTGCTGCTCTTTGAGCCATGCGGCATAAGGCTGGCGTCCAGCCAACTGCTTCTTGATCTCGCTATCGGAGACAATGCGCTGCTGCACTGTATCCACCAGGAACATGCGGCCCGGCCGCAGCCGCCCCTTTTTGCGCACATCCTGGGCGGGTACGTCCAGCACGCCGGCCTCGGAGGCCAGTACCACCACATCGTCTTTTGTTACCACGTAACGGCCCGGGCGCAGGCCGTTACGATCCAGAGTCGCGCCGACAACTTTGCCGTCGGTAAAACACAGAGCCGCTGGGCCGTCCCAGGGCTCCATCAGCGAAGCGTGGTACTCGTAAAACGCGCGCTTGTCTTCATCCATGTCGGGATTGCCCGACCAGGCCTCGGGAACCAGCATCGCCATGACGTGGGGCAGGGAACGGCCCGACTGGAAAAGGAACTCAACGGCGTTGTCAAGCGAGCCGGAGTCGCTGCCTTCCGGCATTATTACGGGATAAAGCTGATCGATCTTGCCGCCGTAGAGAGAGCTCTCCAACACCGACTGGCGGGCATTCATCCAGCTGATATTGCCGCGGATAGTGTTGATCTCGCCGTTGTGCGCCACATAGCGGTAGGGGTGCGCAAGCTTCCAACTGGGAAAAGTGTTGGTGGAAAAGCGCTGGTGCACCAGGCAGAGCGCGCTGGTGACAAGTGGATTGGCCAGCTCAAAGTAAAACTTCTCAATCTGCGGCGCCAGCATCAGGCCTTTGTAAACGATTGTGCGGCAGGAGAGAGAGGGGATGTAAAAGAACTCCTTGTTCTCGATCTCGGACGCGGCGACTTCATTTTCCGTGCGGCGGCGCACGCGGTAGAGCAGGCGCTCAAAGGCGTCCTCGTCCAGATTGAGGCCCTCCGGCTTGCCTAGGAACAGTTGCTCAATATAAGGCTGAGAAGCGCGCGCCTCGCGGCCAATGGCAATTCCGTTCACCGGCGTGTCGCGCCAGCCAATCACGTCCAGGCCTTCTTCCTGGGAGATGCGCTCAATAACGCCCTCGCACTGCAAGCGGTCCTGCTTGTCCACGGGAAGAAAACACATGGCCACGCCGTAGGAGCCGGGCTCGGGCAAGCGCATCCCCAGCTCGCCGCATTCCCGGGCAAAAAAGACATGGGGGATCTGAATCAGAATGCCCGCGCCGTCGCCGGTCTCCGGATCGCAGCCGGCCGCGCCGCGATGCGTGAGGTTGATAAGCACCTCAAGACCTTTACGGATAATATCGTGGCTTTTTTCACCGCGAATATGGGCGACAAGCCCCATGCCACACGCATCGTGTTCATTGCGCGGGTGATAGAGCCCTTGCGATTTTGGTGTGCGACGATGGCAATCCAATGTGTCCATGGCAACCTTCCCGATAAAAAATTTGTTGCGCAGTGCCAATTCTGGGTGGAAGACACAAACTCCGCGCGATTCCTTTGGGTGGAAATCGCCTTGTCCTTGATGAAAAGGCCTATCGGAGCAGGCCCGGCCGCGCCTGGAGCTTAGCTGGAGTCTTTATTATATCCAAAAATTTACAACGCGAAAGTGCGGCGTTGCTGCGGGGCGCTTATTCGGCGACAGAGCGGGCCGCAAAGTGGGACCAGGGCACTGAAAGCTTGCTCAAAAGAGCCGAACGCCCGGGACTTCTGATTCAGTCGATGTTTTGAAAGGGCACGACTTCAGTCGTGCCGCAAAACTACTAAAGATCTCGGGCTTTAGCCCCGGAGGGAATCGCCGTTCCCGCATCACGGCTTGGCTGGAATGTCGCCATACTCGAGATGAACGGACGCCCGTATCGCCACAGCTTTCCCATTCACGCTGCCCGGCTTATACTTCGACTTGAGCAGTGAATCAACCGCTGGCTTTTCCAGCGCGGGACTGTAGCATCGTAAAACTTGTGGATCGGAGGCCTTCCCTTTCGCGTTGATCGTGAGCACAATGTCGCAAGGACTATTGCCGGTAAATGCGAAAGCTCTATCTCCATAGCCGTTGTCGGAAAATTGAATCATGGAAGGAAAAACTGCTGCCTTTGTGAGGGGATAAACACCGTTCGCGTCCGGATCAGAGGAGTTCATGCCAGGTGGTGAACTGAATACTAAGCGGATTATATTTTTAGGGTTTACGCCCCCGGAGAATTGCATTGAAACCCTTTCAGTGACGATTCCAACTATTGGTTTTCCTTCCAAGGTGGTTGCCGGTTTGTATCGGTATTCCGTCAAATAATCTAAATAATATTTTGCGAAATCGGAATCAGAGCAGCGGATTATCCTAATATCCTGCGGTATCCCATCTTCACGCACAGTCAAGTATGCGGCGCATTGAATGTTAATACCTTTTGCCGCTACACTTTGAGGTACTTTCAGTTCCGGTCGATTGACTCGCACGGGTGGGTGAATATCCTTTGCTTTGCTTTGATTGATTTCTGGACTCGCCGGTGCACTTTGCTGCGAGCGCCCGATGACTGCTCCAAGCGCAATCATGACCATGAACATCCAAAAACGTCGCATGAAATTCTCCGCGGAATCTGCAACAAACTCTAGCACACCAGCCCCTATCACCAAAACGCCTTCGCCCGGCGCGCAATACAATGGAAGCATGATTCTTGAGA
>JBEKDN010000133.1:0-10892 GCA_050014335.1 Occallatibacter sp.
GTGGGAAAAGGGACTGAGAAACTACGGAACACGGGGCGGTCGATGCGCGGGTTGGAGATTGGTTGGCGGTCATTTGTGGGCATGGATTGATGCTGTTTCTATTGTGCTCCGGGGATGGGGAATTGTCGGCAAAGTTTTTGGGGAAAAGTTTGAGAGATTGTGGTCAGGGGTCAGGAAGGACGCGGGTTGAGGTTCGTGGGTTCCCGCTCATCGCAAAAGGCTGCGATTTACTGGGCACAGCCCGTGTTACCGTGATGAGCGGGCCAGCTGCCGCAGTTTTTCAAAAATGGTCAGAGATCAGAAAAAACGATCGGTTGAGATTCGTGATTCCCACCCTTTCCACGATAAAACTGTGGAAAGGATGGGGCACCCAACTTTGAGGGCTGGTTAAGTTTGTGAAAAACTTAGGATGCGCCACCCGCCGTGGTGGTGACGGTCGAGTAGGCTTCTTGGGTACGATTGCCGAATTGATCGTAGCTCCAGCAGCCGCTTTGGTTGGCGTACTGCTTGGCAATGGCGGTGGCCAGGGCATTCTGGGTGGAGGTGAGGCGGTTGATGGTGTCGTAGTTGTAGAGCCAGTCGCCCATGACGGAGTCGGAGCTGAGGATGGGAGACTGGATGGGTGGGGTTCGTGGTTCCCACCCTTTCACAAAGAACGTGAAAGGATGGGGCACCCAATTTTTGTGGGTTGGTCAAGTCTTGAGAAACTTAGGGTGCGCCACCCGCCAAGCCGCCCTGGAGAGCGGCTTGCTTGCTGTACTAAAGCAGATCACCGCTGGCTTGATGGGATTGAGTTCTCGATAGAGGCCCTCGCACCAATCTTCTGGAGGCTCTTAACGAGGTCTTCCTCCGTGGATGTTGCGTTGTCAAACGGAATTCTTATCTCTTCGTTGGCAAGAACTCGATCCGTAATCGACTTCCCCTCCGACAATGAGTAGCCGAACTCCGTTCGTAGCGTTTTCGTCAGCAGAATCTTATCGAGTCCAACGTTCCAGCCGCATATAACCAATTGTTTCATTAGTTCACCTTCACGGTAAAGGCTGGCGGTGCCTGCCCAGCGATAGCCCCGGCGGTTCGTACGCCTCCTCGAACTTCGACCGATGAGACGCCCTGTTGACGGCCCAATTCCTGCGCAGCCGCCCTGATTTCGCCGTTGGTTAGTTTTACACCTTCGCCAACATGCACTCCCTCTAGCACCAATTTGTCTCCTACCTTTGTCATGTTTGCCATAATTTCAATATCTCCTTTTGCTGTCTTAATAATTGCACTAATCGCTGTTCCATCTTGCTCAAGAATCTTGAGGATGGACCCGGCGGAAAGCCCCCCTGTCATGCCCCATGGAATCATTCCGACCTGGATTGGTGTTCCTGGCGGAACTTGTCCAGGATGATCCTTGTACCATTTCCTGGCTAAATCATTTGCAGCCTTTTCTGCTACCGCTTCCTTTTTAGTTTCAACAAATCCTAAGGAATGAGCAAAGCACCATAGTCCCCCATGCTTTTCTCCGTCAAACGTGCATTCATGACCATCCCGATCAGTGTGACTCAATGGGTTATTTAGAACGTATGAGTAGAGATTCAGGCTTTGGGGATTGTCGAAATGCGCGTATGGAACGGCCTCTGGGCTTGCGCTCCAGTCGGGCGATAGGAACCGGCCCATCGCACTGGAGTAGTACCTCGCCATGAAGTAGTCGTTTCCGGATTCGGTATCGCGTTCTTTGCCGGTGAAGTGGTGTTCGGTGGCGTCGTCGGCGGTGGTGGGCGCGGTGGGCGGGTAGATCTCGGTCAGCCCATTGCCGAAGGGAAGGCTCTGGATGGTCTCCTCGATGAGGCCGACGGCGTTGGTCTGCACGCGCCGCGTGCCCAGCGGATCGGCGAAGTGGAAGTGCAGGCCGTTCGCATCGTACGTCGCGTCGAGATGCCCGCCGGGCCAGACGTTGGAGTGCTTCCAGCCGTATGTGCCGTTGGTCAGCGTGCCGTTCAGTTCCGTCACCTGATCGCCGCTCTGATCGAGCAGATATTGCGCCGTGAGCGTGAAGCCGTTGGCCGCGGTGGGCGCGGCGCAGGTGGTTCCCGGAGCCGTCGGCGGCCAGGTCGTGGAGGGCCAGATCGAGAGCGTTCCCTTGCCCACGCGGCGGCCTTCGGCGTCATAGACATACTGCGTGCCCGAAGTCGTGCTGATGCCCTCGACCGCGCAGAGGCGACCCTCCGCATCGTAAAGGTATTTGTTGAGCAAGTCCTGAATCACGTTGCCCGCCGCGTCGTATTGGAAGCCCGTGTCTTGATTGAGAGAATTATACGACCGCGAGACGGGCGTGCCGACATTGTCGTTGGCTCCGGTGGCGCAGGGCGTGGTGGTGACGGTCGAGTAGGCTTCTTGGGTACGGTTGCCGAATTGGTCGTAGCCCCAGCAGCCGCTTTGGTTGGCGTACTGGGGGGCAATGCCGGTGGCCAGGGCATTCTGGGCGGAGGTGAGGCGGTTGATGGTGTCGTAGTTGTAGAGCCAGTCGCCCATGACGGAGTCGGAGCTGAGGATGGGAGACTGGATGGTTGGGGTTCGTGGTTCCCACCCTTTCCCGATAAAACTGTGGAGAGGATGGGGCACCCAGCTTTGAGGGCTGGTTAAGTTTGTGAAAAACTTAGGATGCGCCACCCGCCCGAACAAGCAGAATTGCTCAAAAAAGTACTTTTGAACTTCTCCATCGATTCCGTAACTCTTTATCCTACATATAGAAAGCCCTTTGACATGATCTTCAAAAGGGCGAAATTGAATGAATGGTCGGGGAGAGAGGATTTGAACCTCCGACCCCCTGGTCCCGAACCAGGTGCTCTACCAGGCTGAGCCACTCCCCGAACTTGAGTTACTTGAGCGTATCGTTGGGGCGCGGCCTGACGCATGTTGCCCCTGATTGCGCTTCAACAAGTGTAGCAGAGTTCAATAAGCTTGGCGTAAAAGTCGCCTTGCTCAATGTAAGAACTGATGTCCCAACGCAACGGGATGGGTTCCTGCCTACGACGACCAGATAGAGTCATTCTTCGCCGAACTCTACTGGGCAGATCAGGAACCATTCTCGGGGCGAGTCAAACTTCCTTTTGCTACTGTTGCTCGGACGTAAGTCGTCGATCAGGTCGCCGGTTTGCCGGTTGTCGTCTGGATTTTGCAAGCGATGAGATTTTGGCTAAAAAGCGTTGGTTTTGAATTGAAATGACGGTTTTTGGGGCCGAAAAAACGCGAAAAAGCAGGGTATGTAGTTACTGATTGATTAACAGTGTGAAATTGTATACTGTTGAATAATTGATGTTTACTTGATGGCGAGGGGGGGAAAACGGTGCCACGGAGGGTAGGGAGGGGTAGGCGGGGATTTTAGGCGAAGAGACGGAGAAGAGGGACGGAAAACAGCGGTCCGGATAGCAGGAATTGGGAGTGAGATTGCTCGGGTTGGCGATTGGGAGAAGGTCATATTTGCCTCGGCTTTGTTACTGCTTTAATTCTGCGCGCTGGAACCGAAATTATATGCAAACCCCTTCGGTGGGGCTGAAGGCTCGCTTATAGCTCGCACGAGGTTCGATATCTTGGCAATGGCAAGCTATCGGTAGTCAGGTCAGAGGATCAGTGTTCTTTATCTATCGAGTCTGGATTGCAAAAAAAGAGAATTCGATGAGCATCTTCTAACCAGTTTCAGCGTTCCCAGTGTAAAATTCTTTTTCGCGCAGAAGTTTTTCTTCAGGGTCGCGAACAGGAAACCGCCATGCGCAAATCCCCCGTTCTTCTAGCCTTTGCACTCACCTCTATTCTTGCACCGTTTTGTTGGTCTCAAGCCATCGCGCCGGCCAAGCGCCCGATGAGCTTTGAGGACATGATGAAGATGAAACGGCTGGACGACACCGCGGTCTCAGCCGACGGCAGGTGGCTGATCTACTCCGCGACCACTGTCGACGTTGGCCAAAACACGAAGACCGCGCAGTTGTACCTTCAGCCATTCTCAGGCGAAGTGGCGACGCCGCTCTCTGGCGCGCAGCCGGGGGATAGTGGCGCGCAATTCGCTCCAGACGGGCGGCGGATACTTTTTTTGAGCAGTCGCGAGGGCGGCAAGCAGATCTGGGTGGCCGACTTTAACCCGGCCACGGGCGCGGTTGGAAACGTGAGGAAGCTAACTGCGATTTCGACGGAAGCCGACAACGCGCTCTGGTCGCCCGACGGAAGGTTCATCGTCTTCACCTCGACGGTTTATCCGGACTGCCCGGCATTCTCGCATTCTTACGCCGACTCCGCAGCCGCAGCCCGGGCCGCGAAGGCCGACCAGGCGGCAGCAGATGCGGCGGCGGCGGTTGCCGAGAACGATAACGCCTCCACCGAGAAAGCAGCCAATGACGCCGCCGCTTTGGCTGCCGAAGCCAATAGCGCCGCAACCGTTACCGACCCTTATCAAGATGTAGACAAGTGCAATGCCGGCCGCGACGCCGCACAAGCCGCCAGCAAGGTGAAGGCGCAAATCTTCACTCACCTGCTTTACCGCCATTGGGACCACTTTACAGGCGACAAGCGCTCCCATCTTTTCCTTGTGCCATCCGCAGGCGGTATGGTGAGGGATTTGACGCCTAACGATCCTCATGACGTTCCGCCATTTTCGATTGAAGGGGGCTGCGGTTGCGCCTTCGCGCCCGACTCAAAGGAGCTGGCATTCACCGAGAATCCAGACGAGGAGCCGGCTGTCAGCACCAACGCGGACATCTTTACCCTCGACCTGACCAATACCGCAGCCCAACCTGTTAAGATCTCCACCTCACCGGGCGGCGACTTCAACCCCGCCTACTCGCCGGATGGCAAGTGGTTGATTTGGCGCTCCCAGGCCCGCGCCGGTTACGAGAGCGATAAGTTTCGCCTGATGCTCTATAACCGCGCCACTAAGACAGCCAGAGATTTGCTTCCAAAGTTCGACCATTGGGTGGACGAGATTGCGTGGGCACCGGACTCCAAGACTATCTACTTTGTCTCCGCCGAAAAGGGAGAAGCTCCCATCTACAAAACGAACCTGTTGGGCAATGTTGTGCGCCGCTACGGCAAAGCCGGCGGGGAATGGAGCGACCTTCACCCGCTAACGCTTCAGGGGCGCGACGTTATCGTCGGCAAACTGATGCGCGTGGATCGGCCCGCGGAGGTTGCCGTCGGGGATCTGCTGGTGTTGGATGACAATGCACGGGTTGGCCCAGTTCTTTCCAGCTACGAGCCGCGGTTCATGACCCATTTCAATGACATTCTGCTTTCTCAACTTGATCTGCCGAAGCTGGAATCCTTCTGGTTCAGTGCCACCGACGGCACCAAGCTACAAGGCTTCCTTATCCGTCCCCCAGGCTTTGATCCAAGTAAAAGATACCCAGTAAAGTTTCTCATCCATGGAGGGCCGGAAGGTCATTGGGGCGACTCGTGGAGCTATCGCTGGAACGCCGAACTCTTTGCCGCCAACGGATACGTGGTTATCATGGTTAATTTCCGCGGCTCGACCGGCTACGGACAGGCCTTTGTGGACGCGATCAACGGTGATTGGGGCGGAAAGCCATTTACCGATTTAATGTCCGGCCTTGACTACGCCGAACAGCATTATCCTTTCATCGACAAAAACCGTGAGTGCGCTCTTGGGGCCAGCTACGGCGGCTACATGGCCAACTGGGTACTGGGCCACAGCAATCGCTTCAGGTGCATCGTCAGCCATGACGGCATGTTCGACCCAGAATCCGCTTACGGGACTACAGAAGAATTATGGTTCAACGAATGGGAGTTCAAAGGCAAGCCGTGGGATTACTACGGCAAACCCGATGCGGAGAATCCCTATCGTAAGTGGTCGCCAGCGCTTTCATCCAAGAACTTCAAAACGCCGACGCTGGTGATCCACAGCCAGCGCGATTACCGGCTTGATGTAAGCGAGGGATACCAGCTCTTCACCACGCTGCAGCGCCTTAATGTCCCGAGCAAGATGCTCTACTTTCCGGACGAAGGCCACTGGGTACTGAAGCCGCAGAACTCTCGTCTCTGGTACAAGACGGTGAACGACTGGGTAGACCAGTGGACAAAATAGCGATGCAGGAGCAAGACGCTTGATCAGCCTCTTGAAGATTTACCGCAAAAGTCGGGCAGAATTGCATTGACATAGGCCACGAGCGCGACTATATTCTCTGCTGTGCGGTCGCCTGTGAGTTGTGCACGCTGGCCTGCAGGGATGTAAATGGCGGATTGTCCGCTGTTCCGCATGATTGGACTTAGGTTGAATTGCCTTATCGGAGTCTTCGCTATTCTTGCGCAGGATCTCTCTGGTGAGCGGGCTGATTCAAATCTAATGGGTCCCCAGTCTGCGCAAGATTGCTGTAAAGTGCAATCCCGGGGCTGAGTGAAAGCCCCGGGAACTGCACAGCGAACCGATCCGCTGCCAACACGGCAAACAGCGACAAGCCAAGTTTTCAATCGTGAAGAATCACATTCAACAGAGATTTGTTAACTTTAATACCGCCGTTATATTCGATGAATCCCAACTTGCGAAAGCGGTTCATGAAGAAACTTACGCGGGAGCGGGTGGTTCCGATCATCTCCGCGAGCGTCTCCTGAGAGATTTTTGGAATATGCGCCTCCGCTGCGCCGGGCTGGCCGAATTCCGCCATCAACAGCAGAATCCGCGCCAAACGCTTCTCGCTTGAGTTGAAGAGTTGGTCGACCAGGTCCGCCTGAGTTCTCATACTGCGGGCCAGCAGGAACTTCAGGAAGAGGTCGCTGAAAGCGTGTTCCTCATGCAGCACTCGAACCATCTCAGCGCGTTCGATTTTTAGAACGGTGCATGGGGCAATAGCCGTCGCCGTGGCGATGCGCAATCCGGGCACCCCCGCCATAGACTCCTCGCCGACGAAATCACCAGTCCCGAGCAAAGCAATTGTGGCTTCTTTGCCCGTGCTGGAGAGCGCGGTAATCTTTGCGCGGCCGTGCTGAATGTAATAAACGCAATCGGCTGGATCGCCTTGAGAGAAAAAGACCTCTTTTGGCCTGAGGCACAAAATTCTTCTCCCAAGTCCAGCTTGCGCCAGAAAAAGAGCCGGATCAAATTGGTTCGGCTTCAGATCCATCATTCGGGTTTCTCGTTCCATTCCGCGATCTCGCACGGAACCATTTCTTAGAATTTCCGAGTCGCACCACCTTTCCTGACTTGGCTGGATGACCCATTCAATCCAATTCCAATACCAACGTCTCTTGACTGAGAAGCAGAATCTGTTCATTTTTGCTCACTTTTATAATTTCGTTTTCAGAAAATCAAAAAATATTTTTCCTTTTGCAAATCCGCGATCGATAATTCTCCATGTTGGCTCATCTCTGTTTCTCATGGTTCACGGTAAGTTCTTTCTGGGCAGGAGACATTTGGAAAAAATGCGAGAATGGAAGTTGCGGCCGGTGAGCTGATTTGTTTATCGCGCCGGAGCAGGAGAACCTTTGACCAAGCTGCGAGTCCTATCGACGCATCTATGGATGAACCAGCGGCTGCACCCTGGGCTGCTTGAGCTAGCGGCCCGCTCTGGCGCGCAGGCAGTGGAGATCTTTGCGGCGCGGCAGCACTTTGATTACACCAGCCACGAGCACGCAGCCGAGCTGGCCAGTTGGTTCAAGTCCAATTCACTTTCAGCATGGTCGATGCACGCGCCGCTCTTTCCCGACCGCGAGATGGGCCGTGCCGGCGCGCCCGCGGTCAACCTGCTGCATCCGGAGAAAGCCCGCCGCATTGCAGCCATGGACGAGATCAAGCGCGCTCTCGAAGTCGCGGACTTGATTCCATTCCGTAATTTAGTGGTGCATCTGGGGGAACGAGACGACGAATGGTCGCCGCGCACTGTCGAGTATGCTTTCACAGCGCTGGAACATTTGGGCGCCTTCGCGCATCCGCTGGGCGTGAGTCCTTTGGTAGAGAATCTGACGAGCGCGCCGACAACCCCCGAGCACTTGATGACGATCCTCGCTCTGGGGCACCTTGATTCGATCGGCGTCTGCCTCGACCTGGGCCATGCCCATATGACGGTCGGAGTAGCCGAGGCGATCGCCAGGCTGAGCACGAGGGTCATCCAGGTTCATGTGCACGATAATCACGGCTTGAAGGACGAACATCTTTGGCCGGGCGATGGTTCGATTGACTGGCCAGCTACGGTCGCGGCACTCAATGTTCTTGCCACGCCGCCAGCGGCGGTATTGGAACTGAGTTCGAAGCTTACAGAGGAACCTGGGATGCTGCCGGATCGGATTCGGCGGGCATTTGAGATGCTTGACTGAGTTACCGGCTTTGGGCAGTTTCTTGAAATCCTTCGATGGGCACCTTAGCATGCCTGCCAAGCAACTCACAAAGGAAGTAACCCGCAGGCAGCAGAGACAGCCACAGTATCGGGAATCTGTATCTCATGTCCGACACGACCACGTAGTACATCAGCGGATAAATGGCCATCACAGCGAGGATAAAGAGCACGACCGGCTCCCGTCTGCGCGCCATCAGGAAGAGGCCGGGAAGCGAAAGGCCTGTAACGATCCAGATCGCGCAGGCAACGCCATTTTGCTGCCTGATCCAATTCCGCGCTGAATTGGCGATGCCAAAGTTGCTTCTGAACTCAGCTCCCGGTGGAAGGACTTCCCAGGCGGGGAACCAGAACTCGAAGATACGCGTGGCCGTAAGACGCAGAAACCTGGCAGGATTGGCGCGCATCCAGGCCTTGGCATTGTCGATCCGGCTCCGGTCGTATTGGATCTCACCCATCGATCGAAACTCCTGAGCCTCCCGCATGTTCTCATTGGGGTGATAGAGCGCGGAACAGCCGTTCAACTGACTTCCGATCAGAGTCGGCTGGGCACAGTCGTTATTGGAGGCGTAGAGCGCAATTCCCAAGTCCGTTCGGATGACAAAGGCGCCGAGAACGCGATAGTTTCTTTCGCACCATCCAAAAACGAACAGACACAGAACGGCGAGGATCATGCCGCAATCTGTGACAGCGCGGCGTCTGTCTTTCCGCGCTTTCCAAAACAAGAAACCGATCCAAGGCAGCATCACCAGAATGGAAGCTGGATTCAACAGGCATAAAAGTCCCGCGACTGCACCGGCAGCGACGGCACGAGTTCCGGAACTTTTATCGACGCCGATAAAAGAGGCCGTGAAGCAGCAGAAAAAGACTAGGCCCGCAATTGTGTAATTCGTATCCCATTCAAGTATCGAGCGCATGGCCCCCAACCAGAGAATGGATGCGACGATGCCAGGAGCCGCATCGGCAAAAAACACCTTGGAGATGCGCGGCAGCAAGACTGCCGTAGTAGCGTTTGCCAGAATGCAGCCCATTACGGAAACAAGGAAAATAAGATATGGCACTCGAAGGCCCTTGATCAATCCTACTAGGAAGAGGGGGTAAAGAGGCGGGTTGTTTGCTGTGGGCCCGGTAGGCATGGTGGAAAAAGGATTTGCATAGACGCCATGAGAGGCGATGCTCCCCGCCAGACCCCACATCTCGGCCACCGGCCTTCCGGGGACTATTGCCTGAGAGCAGATACCAATCAAGCCCGCCACAAGAAACAATGCGAGAGTGAGATCGCTTTGATGCTCTCGAATGAAATCCGGGGGCTTCTTCACAGTTGTTCTTCTCCAGGAAGCTTCTGCGAATTATAGCAACTGACAAGGGAAAAAAAAGCAATGCTTCAGTTCATGAGGCGTGGTGCAGGAGTTTACCCGAGCTGGAAGCCGGCGAGAATAGGAAGTGCAAACCAAAAGCCGTCGCTCAGCAAATGCGCGGTAACTGTTCGCCGATCTGGGTGGGAATGACGCGATTGGCACCCATTGCGGTGCGGGCGACGAGCATCCTCTTGTGCTGGGAGGTGACGCTGCCAATGCGGGCTGCGTCGCGGCCCAGCGGATGGGCGCGCAGAACGGCCAGTACTTGCTCGGCGGCCTCGGGCGCGACAAAGAAAACGGCCTTGCCTTCGTTGGCGACGTAGACCGGATCGAGGCCGAGCAACTCGCATGCCGACTGCACTTCAGGCCGCACGGGCAGGCTGGGCTCGTCAATCTCTACGCCGACGCCGGAGGCTTGGGCGATCTCATTGAGGGTGGACGCGAGACCGCCGCGCGTAGGGTCGCGCATGGTGTGAACCGCTGGGCCGGCCGCAGCGAGAACCTCCGCGATCATGCCGTTCAGGGCTGCGCAATCGCTGCGAATCTGGCTCTCGAATTCCAGTCCCTCGCGCACACTCATGATCGCCATTCCGTGGTCGCCGATGGTGCCAGAGACTAGAATCGCGTCGCCGGGCTGCGCGCGCTGGGGGCCGACGGAAATTCCGGGACGAAGGAGGCCGATGCCCGCCGTATTGATGTAGCAGCCGTCGCCGTGGCCGCGCTCGACGACCTTGGTATCGCCGGTGACGATCTTGACGCCGGCTGTCTTTGCGGCCTGCGCCATGGCTTCGACAATCGCGGCCAACTGCGCGAGCGGAAAACCTTCTTCGAGAATGAAGCTGGCGCTGAGAAACTTGGGCTCCGCGCCGCTGACGGCCAGATCGTTCACCGTGCCGTTGACGGCCAGCTCGCCAATGGAGCCGCCGGGAAAAAAGAGCGGCTGCACGACGAAGGAGTCGGTGCTCATGGCGAGCTTGCCGCCGCCCAGATCGAGGACAGCAGCGTCGCCGAGGTTTTCCAGTTCTAGATTGCGGAAGGCGGGCAGAAAGAGATGCTCGACCAGCTCATTGCCCAGCTTGCCGCCGCCGCCGTGGCCCATCACGATGGTGGGATAGCCGACGAGCGGAAGCGGGCAGGACCAGTTTGTAAAGTCGGGCGCGAAGGTTTTCAATGACTCAGCCATTCAAACCTCATTTAAAGTGTTTTTCCTATTCGTGCAGAG
>JBEKDN010000134.1:0-15273 GCA_050014335.1 Occallatibacter sp.
TACCTTCCAGTGCCCGTTTTTTGCAGAAATAATTCCAGTAACAAGCTTAATATCAATGGCTTGCATTTTAAGACTATTTACCAATCAGTAACTGCAAACCGCCCATTTTGCCCACTTTTTGGCCCGAAACAGCGCCGTTTAACTCCAAAACACTCGATTATTTACCACTTTTCGCAATCGCTTCTACCCGTCTCGCTCGCACTCAAACCCTCTTCCGGAACTTTGAGAGCGCTCCATCGAATCCCGTCTTCAAACCTCAAATGCGATTGCCCTGGGCCAACGCTTGGAGTTGCTTGGCGGACTGTCGAAGGGGTGTAGAATTGGAAATCATCTTTTCACCACGAATTACCGCTCAAATAGGAGCTTGTTTCGGCGGGCTGAGCGTTGCGGCACACAGAAAGCATCCGCGCCGGACAGAACAATACGTCGGCTTTTAGTCTTGATGTTCTTGATTTTTTAATGGCTGCCAACGACCAATCCGGCTGAATGGCTGGCAGCGATTAGAGTACACTTCAACCCGAAGTCAATGAGGAAGGCAACGATGACGATCTTTTCACTCTCACGGCAGCGGAGTTTTTTGACTCTCAGCTTGATGGCAGCTTGCGCGATGGCTTCATTCCATGCCGGCGCACAGTCGGTCATTCCTCGCATCACCTCAGCGATTCTTAGCAATCAGCGAGCCGCACTGACTGGTTCCCTACAGCCGCAAGCGCTTGCGGAGTATGATGCGGGGCGCATGCCAGCCAACATCCGGCTGAATGGAATGAGCCTTTTCTTCAGCCGCTCGGCAGAGCAGCAAGCCGACTTGAATGCGTTAGTCGCCGCGCAGCGGGATATCGCCTCGCCGCTCTACCACCAGTGGCTGACTCCAGACCAGTTCGCGGCGCGATTCGGCATGGCGGACGCCGATCTGGCCAGGGTGCAAGGCTGGCTTGTGCAGCAGGGATTTTCCATCGATTCTGTAGCGCGCAGCCGCAACTCGATCCACTTTTCTGGCAACGTAAATCAGGTGGAGCAGGCCTTTTCCACGCAGATGCACCTCTATAACGTGGAGGGCAAGCAGCACTTTGCGCCGTCAACGGAACTGAGTCTGCCGGCGGCTCTTGCTCCCGTAGTTCTGGCCGTCCGCAACCTGACCGATTTCCGCCCCAAGCCAATGCACATCCTGCCGGCGCATCCCAGCTTTACCTCCGGCCAGTCGGGGGATGTCTTTTTTGCGCCTGGCGACATCAAAGTTGCCTATAACATTCCTTCGGCATACACCGGCGCGGAACAATCGATCGCGATCATGGGCCAATCGGCGGTTCTGGTCAGCGACATTGAAAACTTTCAGAGTGCGGCCCATCTGACCACTAAAGACCCCACGCTGGTGCTGGTGCCAGGAACCGGAAATTCGGCAGGGTTTTCAGGAGACGAGACGGAGTCGGACCTCGATCTGGAATGGTCCGGCGCGATGGCCCCTGGAGCCAGCATTTTCTTTGTCTACACGGGTAGCGATGAAAATAGCGGTGGTGTCTTTACCTCAATGCAATATGCCGTGGACGAAAATATCGCGCCTATTATCAGCCTCAGTTACGGCACTTGCGAAACGGAACTCTCCACGTCTGATCTTCAGTCGAGCGAATTGATGGCCCAGCAGGCAGTGGCGCAGGGACAGACGATTATCGCCTCCTCGGGCGATTCTGGTTCAACCGCCTGTGCGCCTTTTTCCAACCTTACTCTTCTTGAAAAAGAGGCGGAAGCTGTGAGTTACCCAGCCAGCAGTGAATTTGTCACCGGCCTGGGGGGAACGGAGACTACGGCAGCCGAGGATAAGACCGGCGCTGGCTACTGGGCATCATCCGGCACGGATGATTTGACTTCGGCTCTGCAGTACATCCCTGAGGTGGCATGGAACGACGACAGCGGCCAATATGGATTAAGCTCCAGTGGCGGTGGTATCAGCACAGTCATTTCAAGGCCGGACTGGCAGGCAGGAGTTACGGGCATTCCTGCTGGCGCAACGCGTGTCGTTCCGGATATTGCCCTTTATTCCTCGCCTAATTATCCGGGATACCTCTTCTGTACCAGCGACCCGGAAAGCGAAATCGAAGGTAGTTGCTCAAATGGCTTCCGCGACGCCAACAATGATTACCTCACCGTGGCCGGCGGCACCAGCTTTGCCGCGCCCATCTTTGCCGGTATGTTGGCGCTCATCAACCAGGCCAAGGGCTACAGTACCGGACAAGGGCTGATCAACCCCACGCTTTACACACTGGCTGCCAACGGTACGATCTATGGCTCTGCCTTTCACGACGTGACCAGCGGCAGCAACGATTGCACAGCCGGGTCCACCTACTGTGGCAGTACAGCGGGCTTCTCCGCCGGCACGGGCTACGACGAAGTGACCGGTTTAGGCTCAGTCAATCTGGCCAATTTGATAGCGGCGTGGCCGACTAACACAGGGAGTTCAGATGCTCTGATTGGCACATCGACAACGATTTCCACTGCCGCCACGACTCCGGCGATAGGCGCGAACGTCAACTTCACCATTACGGTCGTGGCCGCAAGTGGTTCGGCATCGCCGATGGGCACGGTCAACCTATCCATCAATGGAGGAGGAACGGGCGAGAGCAATGGCGGCATCACGGCCACGGCCAATCTTGTTGCCAGCACAACCCCAGGAATATCGACAGCTAGCTACTCGTATACGTTTTATATCGGCGGCGCCAACCAGATTGTTGCCCAATATGCGGGCGACTCGACCTTTGCGCAATCCTCAGGCGTGGTTCAGGTGTGTGCCAATGGGTGCGATACCGCGACTGGCAATATTGCACTGGCGCCGACCCCAAGTACGCTGAATGTCACCCAAGGCAACCAAGGGACCGAGACCATTGCCATCACGCCATTGGGCGGATACACGGGCACGGTCTTGCTTTACCTCAACACTTCCAACAACACCGCACTCCAGAATCTCTGTCTTTTGGCGCAAAATGTGACCAATGGCAATGCATCGGTCATAGTGGGCGGTGGCATCCCGGTACGGACCCAGCTGATCTTTGACACCAACGCCTCGGACTGCGCTGCGACGACCACTGGCGCGGCGCGCACATCGTTCCATAGGCTGGGCGGGATCAAGGCTGCTAGGAACGGCGGCGCACATCCTGCCGCTGCAAATCCCACGCCGCTGGGCGTGGCCTTTGCAGGGCTGTTGTTGGCCGGTTTGCTGGGCAGGTATTCGAAGAAGTTCCACGGTACGGCGGGAATGATCGCTCTGCTCGCCGTAGCTTTGGCGATTTCAGCTTGCGGCGGCGGCAGCAGTTCGACCACGACCGTAATCACACCACCGAACAACGATCCACCCAAGGGAACCTACACAATCACAGTCATGGGGCAAGACTCAAATACATCCCTGGTTTCAGGAGTCGCCCGCTTCACCTTCGTCATCCAGTAACCCGATGTGGCCGAAGGGGCGGCCGCCTTCACGGCGGCCGCCCCTTTCCTTTGCGCTCAATGGGACTTTCTCCACGAGGGCAGGTTCAATACCTTGACCTCCGATGGGCTCCTCCCGTGCATTGCAGATCCGATGTGGATGCTGATCAAAACAGCTTTACATTCGGATTTCTTCCGTTCACCACAACTTTCCGCTTGAACTGGAGTCTATTCGGAAGACCGGGTGCGTTGCGGCGTTCCAGAAAGTTCCCACGCGTGGTAAGTCAACAGCCCGGCATCTACACTTGATCTTCTTGATTTCCAATGGATTAGGAGCACCGGCCCCCGGCACTCCGGCCTTGTCAGCGATTAATCAATGAATTCCATCGAGGGTAATTTCATGTCAGCACACTCCAACCCGAAGTCAATGAGGACTGCAATGAAGAAGATAATCTTTTCACTCTTACGGCAACGGCGGATTTGGACTTGCGGCTTGATTGCCGCCGGCGCGATAGCTGCATCACAGACCGGCGCTCAGTCGGTCGCTCCTCGCATTTCCGCACCGATTGACAATTCAGCACGGGCAACGATAACTGGCTCGCTGCAGCCGCAGGCGCGGACGGAATTCGACGCAGGAAGGATGCCCGCAGCTACCAGACTGAACGGAATGAGCCTCTTCTTCGGTCGTACGGCGGAGCAGCAGTCTGACTTGAACGCCTTGATTGCCGCACAGCAAAAACCGACCTCCCCTCTCTATCATCAGTGGCTGACCCCGGAAGAATTCGCCGCGCGTTTTGGCATGGCCGATGCAGATCTAGCGAAGGTGCAAGGATGGCTAGAGCAGCAGGGATTTTCCATCGATTCGGTGGCGCGCAGCCGTAATGCAATTCACTTTTCCGGTACTGCAGCGCAAGTGGAACAGGCCTTTTCCACGCAGATGCACTACTACAATGTGGAAGGCAAGCAGCACTTTGCGCCCTCCACAGAGTTGAGCGTTCCGGAAGCACTCGCTTCAGTCGTCTTGACCGTCCGCAACTTGAGCGACTTCCGCCCGAGGCCAATGCATATTCTTTCCGCGCTCCCGCAATTTACCTCGAGCCAGTCGGGTCGGCAGTTCTGATTAGCGACATTGAAAACTTCGATAGCGCTGCCAGCATTACCAGGAATGACCCAAATTTGGTGCTGGTGCCGGGAACGGGCAGTTCGGTGGGGGTTTCAGGAGACGAGTCGGAGTCGGATATCGACTTGGAATGGTCGGGCGCCATTGCACCCGGAGCCAACCTTTTCTTCGTTTACACGGGCAGCTATGGAAATAGCGGCGGTGTCTTCAGCTCAATAGAGTATGCCGTGGACGAGAATATTGCGCCAATAATCAGCATCAGTTACGGCGCGTGCGAAACCGAACTCACTTTGGCGGATCTCCAGTCAAGTGAAGCAATCACGCAACAAGCGGTCTCGCAGGGCCAGACAATCATCGCTTCGTCAGGCGATTCAGGTTCCAACGCCTGCGCTCCCTTTACTGATCTTACGGTTGCGCAGCAGCACGCGGAGGCTGTCAACTACCCAGCCAGCAGCGCTTATGCCACCGGAATGGGCGGCACAGAGTCTACCGCGGCCGAGGATGCGACCGGCACACCGCCAGGATACTGGGAGGCGGCTCCCACTGTTGACGTCCTGACCTCGGCGCTCCAGTACATTCCTGAGGTGGCGTGGAACGATGACAGTCTTGGCAACGGGCTTAGCTCCAGCGGCGGTGGCGTCAGCGCGCTTGTTGACCGGCCAAGCTGGCAAATTGGCGTCCCAGGAATTTCCCAGGGCAACATGCGCCTTGTTCCGGATATCGCCCTCTATTCCTCGCCAAACTATCCAGGCTATCTTTTTTGCTCCAGCGATCCGCAGAACGGCATCGACGGCAGTTGCTCGGTGGGCTTCCGCGACGCCAATAACCAATTCCTCACTGTCGCCGGAGGAACTAGTTTTGCCGCGCCGGTCTTTGCTGGCATGTTGGCGCTTATTAATCAAGCCAAGGGCTATACCACCGGACAAGGGCTAATCAACCCAACGCTCTACACACTGGCATCTGATGGCGCGACATATGCATCCGCCTTTCACGATGTGACTAGTGGCAACAACGATTGCACCGCTGGATCAAGCTATTGCGGAAGCACCGCCGGCTTTTCCGCAGGCACAGGCTATGACGAAGTGACCGGACTTGGATCGGTGAATCTGACCAACCTGATTTCAGCTTGGCCGGCTAATACGGGAGGGTCAGCTTCTTTGATCGGCACAACAACAACGATCACTGCCACCAATTCGTCGCCTGGAGTGAACGTAAGCGACACCTTCACCATCACGGTTGTCGCCGCAAGCGGTACAACAGCACCGACGGGCACTGTAAACCTATCCATCAACGGAGGAGGAACAGCCGAAGACAATGGAGGCTCCGTGGCGACGGTCACTTTGGTTGCCAGCGGCTCATCCGGCACCTCTACAGCTACTTACCAGACGGCTTTTTCGGTGAGCGGCACTAACCAGATCGTAGCCCAATACGCGGGTGACTCAGCCTTTGCGCTTTCATCTGGCGTGGCGCAGGTGAGTGTGGGCGGCGGCAGTTCCGGTACGGGAAGTATTACGTTGGCTGCGAGCCCCAGCGCACTGGACGTCACCCAAGGCAACCAAGGGACCGAGACTCTCACGGTGACTCCGGCAGGGGGATACACGGGAACGGTTCTGGTGGCCTTCGATACTTCCAACGACTCCGCGCTTCAAAACCTTTGTTATGAATTCACCACGATGTTAAGCAGCGGCTACGGATCGATCACCGTATCCGGCACAGGTCCTGTGACCACTCAGCTTCTCTTTGACACCAACGCCGCCGACTGTGGGGCTGCACAGCCTGCTGGAGGCAAGTCCTTTTACCGGCTAGGCAGAGTGAAGCCAGCCAGTAGTAAGAGCGGCATCTCCACAGCCCACGCAAATCCCGCTCCGCTGGGCGCGGCTTTTGGCGGTCTGTTATTGGCGGGCTTCCTCGGGCGCTTCTCAAAGAAGCTCCGCGGAATGGCGGCAATGATTGCGCTACTCGTTGTGGCTTTGGCCATCTCAGCCTGTGGCGGCGGTAACAGCACTACAACCACCAACAGCAATCCTCCTAAGGGGACTTACACGATCACGGTCTTTGCGCAGGATTCGGCTTCGGCACTTGTTTCCGCGCAGACGACCTTCACTCTGGTCATCCAATAACCCAACTCGGGAAAGGGCAGTTACCTCACGGTGGCTGCCCTTTATTTTGCACCGAAAATCTTGGGGCCGTCAGCGCAATGGGCGCCGCACTACTTCTGTTGTGCTTTCCGCGCTTCGATCTGCCGCTTGAGTTCCACCGCCGGTTGGCTTCCGGGATCGAGCTGGAGGGCCGCGTCGGCATTCTGTCGAGCTTCATCCATGTGGTTGGCGGCAACGTCCAATCGGATCAATACCAAATACGCATCGACCGACGGCACGATTTGAAGCGAGGTAACTGCCTCTTTGCGAGCGGCTTGAACGTCTCCGGTCCGCTCGCGGATCTCAGCTAGTCCGGCGTGGGCGGCTGCTGAGTTGGAATCGTCGGCCAAGGCGGATTGAAAAAGCCGCTCTGCCTCCAGAAGCAGACCGCGATCCAGGTAATCCTTTGCCTGTGCGGCGAGCTTCTGCGCCCGCTTTTGCGGCGAAAGGGCTGCAATGCGCGAGTTCTCCACCTGGTCGAGCATGAGCGCGGCCTGATGAAATGCGACAGCGTCAAAGCTGCGCTCGATGCGCTCAAGCGGGTCAGGCTTGACTTCGACTTCGAGCTCAGGATCTCCAACCTCTTCCGCAGTTGCCGACTGGTTGGAAGCAGTGCCAGGCAAGGCGGACGGAGTCATAGCCGGGACGGACTTTATGACTCCAGACTTGGGCAAGCCGGACCTGACTGGTCCTGGTCGGTCTGGCTTCGTCCAAGCCTTTTGGATGGCCTGAGCCTCGGTATCGTTAGGACGCAGCCGCAGGCACTGTGCTAGCTCGGTCAGTGCTTCCGCAGTGTCGCTATGACGCTTGAGGCTGACGGCCAGGTTGAAGTGGTAATCGGCTCCATTGGGATCTGCTGCTTCCGCCTGACGGAAGAGTGGAATGCCGTCCTGGCCGCGTCGGGCGAGGGCAACGCCCTCATTGTTCAGAACTTCAGCCAGAGGTAGCTCTCGGGCCACGGCGGCAAAGACATCTGCGGCATGCGGATAGTCGCCAGAAAAAAGGAGCGAAAGGCCACGATAAAAACCAGCTTCGAGGGCATCGTCCGCGTCGCTTGCGCCCACCTTGGCAAAAGCCGCCGCCGCCTGCTCATACTGCTGGCCGGCGTACTCCTCACGGCCAAGCGCCATCCAAGCCCGGCCAAAATCCGAGTTGAGCAACACGGCCGAGTTCAGGTGGCGCAGACGCTCGGTTTGGTCCGACTCGGTAATGCCGCGAATGTACTGCTCGAAGGCAGCCACACCCAATGTGGAACTAGCTGCCACAAATGTCTCTTCCGAACCGCTGAATCCCGGGTCGAGCTGGCGGGTGATCTTCCAGGCCAGCGAGTCCAGCACAGGAATCAGTTCGCGCATATCTCCGTGCGCGGTCACCGTATCGCCCATGCGAAGGTGCGGTACGTCCACTACCCGTGCCTCAACAATGATGCCCGGGCCGTCGGTCACGTAGCTGCCGACGATGATCGAATCGACATCCAGAGTCTCGGCAAGCTTGAGCGAACTAGCGCGCGAGGGATGAAAGCCCTGAGGTAGACCCAAGTGATCCAGCGCGTACATGCGGTCGGAGCGGCTCATAGGAGAGAACCCCGCCGAGGCCAGACGACTGCTCAGAATCTCCGCCGAACCCTCGCGAATCCACTCCAGGCTGGGTTGCCCGGTCCGATTGTCAAAGGGAAGCACCAGAAGGATGCGGCCGCCGGCTGCGGTTGCGGCCTGCGCCGCATCCTGCGCGCGGGCGCAATTCGCAATAGAGAAAAGCAGCGCCAAGGAGATCCCAAGCAAGGTGGACGGACGCCAGAAGCGAGATGAAAAAAATATAGGCACTACACGCTGATTATAGGCCACCCGCAGTGGGACCAAACGCTCACGATTCGCTCGCAACTGATTCGCTGGTTGTTGTATGAAGAATAGCCCGGTAATACAGCGGGATGCAGGAGTGATGCTGCCTTGCGTCCCGCTGCACTATTCTCACTCAAGGGCCGAAACCTGATTCACTTTACATCCCTATTGAACGATGAGCGTGACTACGGCAGAAGTTGTGACCTGATGCGTTTGAGGCGGCGGATTACAGTTGGAAACACATCCACTTCCACCACTGCCTCCACCGCAGCCAGTGCTGAGAGTCGCCGCAGCCAGCAGTGTTATCGCAAGAGAGGCCGTGATCCAAGCACCCTTCGCGGTGAGTTTCTTTCTCAAGAGCGCCAAGGGCAGTAGAAGGAAGGGCAACAGAATCCAGCCGGAGGCTGCGCCGGAGACGGTTTCGCTGAAGACCACAGTAATCTGGTAGGTTCCTTTTGGCGTTGCCGAGGTGGTTGTGATCGTCACAGTATTGGTTGCCGAAGAATAACTGCATGTAGCTCCCGCGGGAAGATTCAGGCAGGCTACAGAGGCGCTCTCCACAGAGGAGCCCAGAGTTATCGTATAACTTGCCGGAGAGCCGGCTGTGACTGTTGCGGTGGACGGAGAGAAAGCAGGCGCCGTCGATCCTGCGCTGTTTACTTCAAATTGGAAGCCGTTGGATGTTCCACCGCCGGGCGTTGGAGTCTGTACCATAACAGCGACAGTTTCCGCGGATGCGATCTCCGCAGCCGTAACTTGCGCGGTCAACTGAGTCGCGTTTACGAAAGTTGTAGCAAGAGCGGATGCGCCCCAGTAGACTGCCGAGTTGGCGACGAATCCAGATCCGTTGACGGTGAGCGTGAAAGCAGCGCTGCTTGCATTGATAAGTGATGGAGAGATGCCACTAACAACTGGCGCGGGATTCGGCGGAAGGATCGTGTATGTCGCGGTTGCAACGGCGCTCTGGGAGTAATTGTTAGCCGTAGCTATCGCCTCCAATGTTTCAGTCGACGAAAGGGTAATCGCACCGTAATACTGGTTTGACGAAGTCGTCGGCGTAGTCCCATCGGTTGTGTAATAGATCACTGCGTTTGGCGTTGTATCGCCGATGGTGACCGGCTGCCCGGAATAGTATGTTCCAGCCGCGATTGAAAACGCCGGTGTGGATGCGGGCGGTTCGATAGTATAGGCGGCCGAGGCGATCGCGCTGTTGGTGTAGCCGTTGGCTACGGCGAGGGCCTCAATTGTCTCCGATGCGTTCAACGTGATTGCGCCATTGTAGGGGTTGGTTCCGGCAACCGGCGTCTCGTTGATGGCGTAGTAAATGGTCGCTCCCGGCGTTGTATCGCCGATGGTGACAGTTTGCCCCGGAGCATATATTCCGGCCGCGAGCGAGATGGCCGGAGTGGCGGCGACAGGAACGATCTCCGTTCCTGTGAGCTTGATCGTAGATGTTGTCGAAGCTGTGTTGAGCGTATTGCTGGTGAAGGCAATCGACTCGTTCAGCGCAATGGATGAAGCGCCGTTGAGCGGCGTAACTGGAGTAAAGCTGATTGAAAGCACGCAGCTTTGGAGTGCCGCAAGCGACGTGGTCCCGGTGCAGGCATTGGCGGCTGAACTAATCAAGGAAAAGTCGGTTGGGACTGTAATCCCGGATAGCTGCAACGGCATGTTGCCGTAGTTGGTGACGGTAACAATTTGCGGACTGTCCGCGCTGGTTGAGCCTTCGCCCGTATTAACAAAACTGAGCGCCGGCGGGTCGGCATAATCGAACTTATAGACGGCCGGAGAAGGTTTTGCCCCGGCATCGAGAACGTAGGCATTCCCCAATTCGTCCGTCGCAAGAGCTGTTGGCTTTACCCAGCCGGTACCAATTTGGGTGAATGTATAGCTGCCGTCCGGCTGCAAGGCGGCCCGCTCGACCAGCAGTTGGTATGAATTGGTCTGACTGGGATCGGTAGTTTGAGCGGTGAAATATGCATCTCCCATTCTGTCGACGGCGATGGCAACATTGACCCAGACATTTGCCCCAAGTTCTTCTTCAATTAGCATTCCACTGGGAGTGGTTGAATTCGAATTCGCGAATACTTCGTCAATCGTTTCGTAAGGACAAATATAAGTATTGGCGTGAAAGCACGGTGGGTAAAGTAAACCCCAGGTGTTTGGCTGTACTACTGCTGCAAAGTATGCGTTTCCAGCGCCATCAACTGCGACCTCATCGGTGATATCATCGGCGGAATTATACCCATAGGATTTTCCTGGAACGTAGTCGCCGATAGATCCAGGCTGATATAGATATTGCGAGCTTGGAGTATACAGATTTCCGGCTCCGTCGACTGCCTGAGTTCCGAATTGTGCGCAATGAGTAATACAAGGAAAATATCCCCCGCCTGGGGTTGGCATCAGGGCTGGTATGCCGTCGATAGCGGAACCTGGTACCCCGTAATAAGTCATAGGATCATATAGATTTCCAGACCCATCCACGGTCATAGAAGACCCTCCAAATGCCATCTCAGCAATCGTGGACGGAAGGTAAGCACCATTCGGCTGCAATGTCTCTTTAAGCAGATATTCATTTTCCTGGGTTGAATCGAGGGAATTATTCACAAAAAGATTACCGTTTGTGTCGGCTGTCATACCGAAGGGGTTTGTAAATCCATTGACGGCGATGGAGGGTTGGGTTGCGGAGGATGCAAAAATGATTTGCGGTCCCTGGCCTGTGCCCTGCACATAGCCGGTGCCGATGACGTTTCCGCTTGCGTCATAAAGCACTGCCGCACCGTAACGCGCGCCTGCATACCTTGGCGCAAAACTCACATTCACCATGCATGCGCTCATGGCGGTATAGCTGGTGCCGACCGTGCATGTTCCGCCGCCGGCATTGGTGAAATCCTCATTCTGAGCACCTTCGGTCACCACTGAGATTGTGGCCAGCGTTGCGGCTGCGGGAATGACAACAATCACAGAGCCGGTCGCGCTGGTGCCTATGTTTACTCCGCCAAAGGTGATCGGGTTGAACGTATAGCTTGCCGAAGCTGCCGAGCTATATGTGTATCCGGGTGCGACGGCGAAGGCTTTTATGGTCATGGTCTCCGGCACCGTGATGGGGCCGGTATATAACGTACCATTTGGGCCACAGACCGATGGGTCGCAGAGAGTGGGTGTACTTCCATCGATGGTGTAGTAGATGGAAGCTCCCGGCGCAGTATCACTGAGGGTTACCGACTGTATTGTCGTGTAAGTGCCCGAGGCCACACTAAAGGTTGGCGCAGCCGCAACCGGAAAAGTTGCAGGATATGTTACGGAGGCAATCGCACTGTCCGCGAAGCCGTACTCTTCTGCAATCGCATAAAAAGTTTGCCCCGCCGGCAGTGTTGTAATGATGTTATTGGCGGGTGGACCCAAGGGCCCTGATGTATTCGGAAAGGTGTAGGGCGTGAGCGGGCCGAAGCTATAAGAAATCTGGGCGCCAGGCGTTGTATCGCTAATCTCCACATACTCCACCGGAGCGCTGTCGTAAGTTCCTACTCCCACCAGACTGAATGCCGGCGTGGCAACAGCTGGCATATTGAGAGTGTAGGTGGCCGTCGCCACCGGGCTGAGAGCGTAGTTGGTGATCTGGGCCACGGCTTGGAGGGTCTGCGACCACGCGACGGGGACTGCGCCCGAGCCATATACGCTACCGAAGATGGTGGAGGCGGACGTAGGCGCTCCACTGTTCGAGATGTAGATGGTTGTATTGGGAGCCGTGTCGGAGATCGTTACCGATTGTTGGGATGTGTAGCTTCCTGCGGCCGGCGAGAAGGTTGGCGCGGGGGTGACAGGCCGAGTGTTGGTGGTCGGCTGGGACTCCCAAACGTCGCCGAAAAGATCCGTATCAAGATAGTAATTATCGCCGGTGCCGCCACAGAGCCAGAGGTTGCCGCTTTTGTCCGTCCAACTGACGGCGTCCAAACGTCCTGGAGGATTGTTGGCAAAAGCGGGCGTCTGTAATGTGCCGTATACGCCGGGAAGATCACAAATTCCGGTACAGGTGTTCGTGCTTTGCCCGCCCATCCAGGTCCATTGGCCGGTGGTGGGGTTATACTCCCATAGATCATTGAGAGGTTCATCCTGGCCAGAGAGGGTACCCGCAAATATGCTGTATGAGCTGGCTGCGCTGAAACCGCTGCCGCCAAAGAGCCAGAAGTTGCCACTGTTATCTTTCCATGACGTCATGCCATAACGGCCCCCCGGCACATTTGCCGCAGCCGGCTGACCCAGTGTGCCATACACTCCGAGCGAGCCAATCAAGTAGGCTTCATTCACGAAAAGGCTGCTGCCGCCCATCCAGGTCCATTGGCTAGTGGAGGGGTTGTACTCCCAGAGGTCGTTGAGATCGCCCGGTTTGCCATCCAGATAGGGAGCCGAATCCAAGCCGTTTCCCCCAAAGAGCCAGAGATTGCCGCTGTTGTCCGTCCAACCGGCCGCTTTCACACGGGTTCCTGGCACGCCTCCAGGCGTTCCGAGCGTGCCATAATATCCGTTCGTGTATCCGCTGTCGTTCCCGCTCATCCACGCCCATTGGCCCGCCGTGCCCAGTGTGGGGCTAAACTCCCAAAGATCGTTGAGACCATCATCTCCGCTGAAAAGCCAGAAATTGCCGTTCTTGTCGATCCAACTAACCCCGCTGCTTCGGCTTCCAGGATTATTTCCGTCGGCGAAACTACTCTTTTGTCCATAGACTCCCGGCCAGTTACTGCAGTACGTATAGGTACCGCTTGTGGTGCAGTCCAGTGTGCTGCTTCCGCCCACCCACGCCCATTCGCCGGATGTGCCGAGCGCCGGATTGAACTCCCAAAGGTCATTGAGATCGCCATAATTGTTGGCCGAATCGTAACCTTGCCCGCCAAAGAGCCAGAGATTTCCATTGCCGTCGATCCAACTGGCCGCGTTGTTTCTGCCTCCGGGAATGTTTCCGGCGGAAAACGTCTGAGACGTGCCGTAGACGCCGGAGTTGCCACAAATGCCTGCAGATCCTGTGCAGCCGGTGGGCACTGTGTTGCCGCCACCCATCCAGGCCCACTTCCCGGTGGAGGAGTCAAACTTCCATAGATCGTTGAGGTATCCTTCGTGACCTGCCGAATCGTAGCCCTCTCCGCCGAAGAGCCAGAGATTGCCGTTCTTGTCTGTCCAACTGACCGCGCCGAACCGGCTGCCGGGAATATTCGTGGTGGATGCCGTGCTCAATCCCGGCGAAGCGGGGTAGACACCGGGCTTGTCGGTCGTGTCCGGCCCGCCCATCCATGCCCATTCGTTGACGGCGCTTGTCTGCGCTCCGGCAGACAAAGAAATGCCGACGAAAGCAAGCAGACCTACGCACAAATATCCAGGCAGTAAACGACGCTTTGTCATTTGAAGACGATCTCCGATCCCTGAGGTGATTTCTCTGGATTGTACTCCTAACAGACATGGCTGTGCGCCATCCCTAGTACGGAGAACATGGCAGTGGATGGATGTGCGAGAGAGATTGCAGTAACGGGAGCGCAACGGATGGCACGGCGGACATAGTCGCGCCAGAATCTCTGCGCTGGGGGAAGATTTGGTGGAGCTGAGCGGGATCGAACCGCTGGCCTCCTCGTTGCGAACGAGGCGCTCTCCCAGCTGAGCTACAGCCCCACGACATTCACTATCTTAGCAGCGAGCGGCAAATCCGGAAAGGGGTTGACGCTCGCTGATTATAGCTGGTTCATATTGGCAAGGAATTCCGCATTGTTGCGGACCTTTTCCAGACGGCTGATAAGCAACTCCATCGCTTCGACCGGCGAGAGGGGGTTAAGCACCTTGCGCAGAATCCAGATGCGCTGCAAATCCTCCTTGGGAATGAGCAGCTCTTCTTTGCGGGTGCCGGAGCGCTGGATATCGATGGCAGGGAAGACGCGCTTGTCGACGAGTTTCCTGTCCAGGATGATTTCCATATTGCCGGTGCCCTTGAACTCTTCAAAGATGACTTCGTCCATGCGCGAGCCGGTATCAACGAGCGCTGTGGAGATAATGGTCAGTGAGCCGCCCTCTTCAATATTGCGGGCCGCGCCGAAAAAGCGCTTCGGGCGTTGCAGAGCGTTAGAATCGACGCCACCAGACAGAACCTTGCCTGAAGGGGGAACGATGGTGTTGTAGGCGCGCGCGAGACGTGTAATCGAATCAAGCAGAATCACCACGTCGCGCTTGTGTTCTACAAGGCGCTTGGCTTTCTCAATGACCATCTCAGCCACTTGCACGTGGCGGGCGGCCGGCTCGTCAAAGGTCGAACTGATTACTTCACCCTTCACCGAGCGCTGCATGTCGGTCACTTCTTCAGGGCGCTCGTCGATCAGCAGTACGATCAGTACTACCTCGGGATGGTTGGTGGAAATTGAATTGGCCAGCGATTGCAAGAGCATCGTCTTGCCGGTGCGCGGAGGAGCGACAATCAGGCCGCGCTGGCCCTTGCCGATTGGCGTCAGCAGGTCCATTACTCGGCCACTGATAGCCTCGCGCACTGTTTCCAGCTTGATGCGTTCCTGAGGATAGAGAGGCGTCAGATTGTCAAAGAGAATCTTGTTGCGCGTCTCCTCGGGCGACTCGAAGTTGATGGCTTCAATCTTGACCAGCGCAAAATACTTTTCGCCCTCGTGCGGCGGACGGACATTGCCGCTGATCGAGTCGCCGGTTTTGAGGTCGAATTTGCGAATCTGCGAGGGCGAGACATAAATATCGTCTGGGCCAGGCAGGTAGTTGTAGTCGG
>JBEKDN010000135.1:0-10856 GCA_050014335.1 Occallatibacter sp.
ATCCGGATTCTCCTTGATGTGTGCTTGGCGGCTCACAGCGAAGAGTTTCTGGATGGACTCCCGGAAATGTCAAACTGCTACTGCCTCCCCGGCAAAGCCGGGGGAACTCCCGGGATATTAGTCCGCAAAAAACTCAGCCAATTCTAAAAACAACTGCGCAATAAATCGGCGGGTCAGGCCGCCGACCAGTCCTTCCATAAGATTTCTCTGACAATGACTGCTGAATATAGGCGCTCCGATTGCCCCTCTTTCATCGGGAGCCAACAATGCGAATTGATAGTAGTCTCGTAAACAACAATGCACAGAATCCCTATTGCGCCGCAACGGAGATGGCGATTGCCGCGCGCAGGCCTATGCAGGACCGCAAAAAGCCGATGAAACGCGGTGCGGCCGCGCAAGGCTGGGCAGGGTCAAAACAGGCCTTCATGATTGGCCAATGGATGAATGGCGGGCGGGGCGAAGCCAGGCCGAACACGCGTATAGCGCTTTCTGAGTAATCGTTCCAAAAGTTCAGCGCACCGATCCAGATTTCTCATTCACTCCAACGTGCAATGAGCCGCGGCGGGCCGCATCACTATGATGGGGATAGCGCCCGCTTCCGATGCCCGCCATTGACAGCCCAACCCGCGCTCTGCCCACGCTGCACGAGTTCTTCGCGCCCGGCGGCATCCTCGCGCGTTCGCCGCTGCCCTATGAGTATCGCCCAGGCCAGCTACAGATGGCCAAAGCTGTAGAGCAGGCGCTGGCTGAGCGGCGTCACCTGATCGTCGAGGCCGGCACCGGCACTGGCAAAACGCTGGCCTATCTACTGCCGGCTTTGCGCACCGGCCAGTGCGTCATTATCTCCACAGGCACCAAAGCTCTACAGGACCAGCTCTTCTTCCGCGACATACCTTTTCTGGAAACCCTGGTCGGAGATCTGCGCGTCTGTTACATGAAAGGCCGCGCCAATTATCTCTGCCGCCACAAACTAACCGCGCTGCGTGACCAGCCGATTCTTAGCGGCCTTGAAGAGATTGACCAGTACCATCAAATTGCCCAATGGGAGCAGACCACCGAGACCGGCGACCGGGCTGAAATCTCCGGCCTGCCTGAGTCAAGCGCGCTCTGGCAAAAACTCGATGCGCGCACGGAAGCTTGCTTAGGGTCCACCTGCCCCGATTATCACCGCTGCTTTATTACCGAGATGCGGCGGCGTGCACTTGAATCGGACATTATTATCGTCAACCATCACTTGTTTTTCGCCGATCAATCGGTGAAGCGAGAAGCCGCCGGCGCGCCCGATGTTGGCATTCTGCCTGAGGCCGCCGCAGTCATCTTCGACGAAGCGCATGAGTTGGAAGAGGTTGCTTCCAGCTACTTCGGTCTTTCCGTCAGCAATCTGCGTTTTGAAGAACTGGCGCGCGATTCAGAAACGTTGCTGCGCGGCAAGCAGGGCGCGGAAAATCTTCCCGGCCTTACGCAACAACTTCGCGATCGTGCCCGCATGTTCTTTGCCGGCTTGCCGCTGGCAGGCGACGGACGCCAGCCCTTCACCGGACGCGAAGAGTTTTTGGAAACTTCCGGCGACTTATACATGGCTGTGCGCGCAACATTGCAACGGCTTGAATCGGAGATGGATGGGATGAAGGGCGTCGATGAGGCGCCCGGGCTCAGAAAGCGCGTCACGCGCCTGCGTTCCGAGCTTGAGTTTCTGCTCGAATCCAGCGCCGGCAACATGGTCTATTGGATGGAGCGGCGCATCTCTATGGCAGGCACATCCTTTCAAAAGTCTGCCGCGCGCAATGCGTCTAGAACCACCGTGCTGCAAGCCACGCCCATCGACGTCTCCGAATTATTGTCCGAGTTACTCTTCGATCAGATTCCCACCGTAGTCATGACTTCAGCCACGCTCACCGTGCAGGGCGGCTTCGAGCATATTCGCAAGCGGCTGGGGCTGAGCGAGGCGCGCGAGTTAGTCGTTCCTTCGCATTTCAAATATGGTGAACAGGCGCTGCTCTATCTGCCGCCGGAGATGCCGGACCCGCGCGAGCCGGAGTTTCCCGAAGCCGCGGCGCGCTGCATCCAGCGCGTGCTGGAGATAACTCGCGGCCGCGCCTTCTGTTTATTTACGAGTTATGCGCAGATGCGCGACTTATACGAGCGGCTGATGCCGGTGCTGGATTTTCCCATCCTGCTGCACGGCACTGCGCCGCGCAAGGCGCTGCTGGAGGAGTTTCGCGCGACGCCGAATTCGGTGCTTTTCGGAACTTCGAGTTTCTGGCAAGGCGTCGATGTGCAAGGCGAGGCATTGAGCTGCGTCATCATTGATCGGCTGCCCTTCGCCGTGCCCAGCGATCCGGTCGTGGCCGCGCGCATGAAAGCCATTGAAGAGGCCGGCGGCAAACCCTTCTTCGACTATCAGGTTCCCTCCGCCGTGCTCACTCTCAAGCAAGGCTTCGGAAGACTGATTCGCTCGCTTGAAGATCGCGGCGTGCTGGTATTGCTAGACTCGCGCATCCAGACAAAACGATACGGCCAGACATTTCTCGCCAGCCTGCCGCCCTATCGCGTGACCGCATCGATTACGGATGTGGAAGAATTCTTTGGCAAATAACGGTTGAACACTCGGTCTTGGTCTGTGAGGCCACATTGTCGGTCAGATACTCTCAAACCACGAATCATCCACGCGTGATACTTCGATCCTTTCCGTCCTTATGCCAAGCCCAAGCTCTCTCAACTTCTCGGCAAGAGCATCGCCATCAATAAGGTCAATCGGAGGCGCGCCGTCTCTCGCGGCCTCTTTAGTGGCAGCAGCGGTAAAGGTTCCTGTTGTTATGAATAGTCCTTTGTCTGATCTTCCGACCATTGCGCCGCGAAAATCTCTGATCTCGCCTGGTCCGACAGCTCCCTGATAGCGTTTGCATTGGAAGAGGACATGAAAGCTTAACAACCCGTGAATCCTGGCTATTCCTCGTCCATCAATGCCACCATCGCCTGTGAGCTTTGTGACCTCAACCTGGACAAATCCGGATTCACGAAGTAGCCTTTGCACCAGCCGTTCAAAAGCTGCGGGCGAAAGCTTCTGAGTAAGCAAGCTATACAACTTCTGTTTCCAGCCCTCTGCCTGAGTGGCATCTTCCTCCGTAGCGGCTCCTGTATTCCCAGTTTCTTCACGTTCACTTTTTATCATCGCTCTGACAGATTTCAAGACCTCTCTCGGGTCCACACTTTCAAGCCCTTTTGCCTTGGTGGCCAGGGCCCAGACCCCTCTGCTGGAGTTTTCGAGGAAACCGTCTTTCTTTAGCCAAGAGCGCGCCCAAGCAAGTCTGTATTCGATTTCAGTCTGCGTACTCTTCTCTGGATCGTGGCGAATTGCGAGTACTTCATCAGGGAACTTCTCCAATTCGACAACTTTGTCATTGATCTCGACAATAGACCCAGAACCGCCAAGGGCCTTGAGTGCACGCAATAGTGGATTCATGAGTTGATCGAATTTTGGCATTTTGTCTTGCATATTCGACTCCTGGAACCAAATGGGAATAATACACCTCTTCCCAACTGCTGGTCATGAGGTCATCGAAGTTTACCTCCAACCCAGCGTAGAATCGCAGCAGGCCCAACTGTGGCCTCTACTGAATCTATGTCCCGCAACTTCTACATTCTCGCTGGCACGCTTGTCTTCTTCGCGCTACTCTCGGCGGCCATCTCTTTTGCCCCATCGAGCTTTCAGCCCGGCCTGCCGGCCAACGGCTCGCTATGGCGAACGGTAGCGCTCTTTCTGATCGTGGCTGGCCTGGCCGTCGCGCTCATCGGCGTAATGAGCCACCTCTTTGAACAAGTAGACCGGCGCAGCCAGGAGGCCCGGCGGCGTGGGCCGCGTGGTGAAAAGCACTAAAATAGAGCAAGGGATATTTCCCTTCCAAGAATCGAGCGGACACCAATGTATGAAGTTACCGTGGAGGCAGGCTTCTCCTCCGGACACTACCTCCGCAACTACAAAGGCAAGTGCGAAAATCCGCACGGGCATAACTACAAAGTCCGCGTCACGCTGGCCGGCGCTGAGTTGGATGCGGCCGGTTTGCTACTGGACTTCAAGCTGCTCAAGCAGGTATTGCGGCCGGTCATCGAGCGCATCGACCACCAGATGCTCAACGACATCGAGCCCTTCATCGAGCTGAATCCCTCGGCTGAGAATCTTGCCAAGTACTTCTTCGACCAAAGTAACCAGCAGTTGGCCGCAATGACCGCGGGCCGCGTGCGCATTAAGGACGCAACCATCTGGGAGACCGATACCACAACAGCAACATATTACGAATAGCGGCTTTCTCCACCGCGCATTCTCCCGCGCCTCATTTATTCTGAACGGTACAGACTTCAGCATGAAGACTATGGACTACAGCTTGAAGGGTACGGGTTTCAGCCCGTACATATATGCCGCGGAATCAACCGGGCTTTAGCCCCTGAGGGAATCTAATTCGTTTTTAGTGGAGGTTCATTCCTTGGAAGCCAACGAAGCACAAGAACTGCAAGAACACGCCGAACACGCCGGGCACGAATCCTCTCTGCGCCCCGTCGCATTGACCATGACCGTTCTCGCCGTGCTGGTTGCCGTAACCACCGTGCTCGGCCATCGCACCCACACCGCGGCCATTCTCAATCAGGCCAAGGCCAGCGACACATGGAACGAGTACCAGGCCAAGAAAAATCGCGCCTACGACACGGCGCTGATGACAGACCTGCTCGGCGTCGTAAACCTCGCCGACCAGAACGCCGCCGCCAAAATCGCCAAGGGCTACAGCAGCCACCAGGACAAGTGGGCCGAGGATCTGGAGAACGAAAAGAAGCAAGCCGAAGCCTTTGAAGCTCAAGTGGAGTTGGCCGAGCACAAAGCCGACCGCTTCGACCTCGGCGAGGCGCTGCTGGAGATCGGCTTGGTTGTCACCTCCGTCACCCTGCTGACCCGCAGGCGCGCCTACTGGTTCGCCGGCGTAGCCGCCTCGGTCGGTGGAGTTGTCGCTGTGGTCCTGGGGCTGCTGCTCAGGTAGATGCTTGGCTCACTAAGTTATAACTGCATCTCCCACCCCAACCGCAAACAAAACGCGACCGAGGGTGGGAAACCCAGCTTCAATCTGTAAAAGTGTCTACACCTTGATCGTAGCGTCGCCCTTGCGCCACGCGCACGGAGTCAGCCCGCCATTCTGCAGCGCATCCAGCACGCGCAGAACCTCCTGCGGATCGCGGCCCACTGACAGATCGGTCACGTACACAAAGCGGATCACATTGCCCGGATCGACAATAAACGTAGCGCGCTGGCTGACGCCCGCCTTGGGGTCCAGAATCCCCAGCGATCCGGAAAGTTCGCGCTTGATGTCGCTCAGCATCGGAAATGGCAGATCGTGCAGTGAAGGCTGCTGGTTGCGCCACGCCCAGTGAACAAACTCCGAGTCGATGCTGCCGCCCAGCACCTGCGCATCGCGCGCCGCAAACTCCGAATTCAATTCCCCAAAGGCGGCAATCTCCGTCGGGCAGACAAAAGTAAAATCCTTGGGCCAGAAGAAGTAGACCTTCCACTTGCCTTCATAAGTAGATTCGGTGATGGTCTGAAAGGCCTTGCTAAGGTCCAGATCGACAACGGCGGAAAGTTCAAAGCTCGGAAAACCCGCGCCAACAGAAAGCATTCTTAAACTCCTCGGCAGATGGTTGATGACCGTGAATAAAGCGGCGGGTATACCAGCCTCCGCCGACGTGCCCGCAGAGGGGCAGATGAACCATGCCGCTTGGCGGCACAATCTCTCTCACCTGAAAAGATGCGCGACCAGCCCCTTCGGATTCTCTTCTAAGAAGTATTCCGCGCGAACTTCGTGGACCGTTCTGGCCCCTGATCCCTAATTGGGCCTTCCGCCAGAAGCCGACCGACGCCGAAAGCGCTCGTCCAAGGGCTGGCGATCTTTGAAGCCTGTGTCCATCGAGTGCCAGTGCTCAATCGCCGGCTCGCCCATCCGCCAGCAAAGCAGCACCACCTCGTCGTCCACGCGGCACGGAAAATCCAGCAGCCCGGCGTCAAGATCCTTCACCTGCACACCTATCGAATCGATCTCCGTAACGCTCTCGCGAATCCGCTGCACATGCGACTCCAACTCCGCCCGCTGCCTCACAACCGAGCCCACATCGACCCTCATGCCGCCTGAAAGATAGATGCGCCGCGAGGTCTCAGACAGTCCAATCTCAGCCTGCTCGGCCAACCGCTTGCCTTCGATGGCGCGCTTCATCAGCGACTCCAGCACCGGGAGCAGGGATTGCGCTTCGTCAAGAGTGAACGTCTTCATGGGCAGCCGCCTCTGAGTAGATGATACGACGAAAGATGGACCAGGAACCAGGGACCATGGACTGGAAAATGAATCCTAAGCTGCAATTCGCCAGTCGGAGAACGTCTCAAAGCGATCAAAAACAGCCCATGGCTTTTCGTATCGTTCCGATTAACTGCTCAACGGATTGAAGTTCGGAGTCTGTCAGTTCTTTGCGCGCGAATGCCCGCACATTTGCAAGTGCGATCTCCAACTCGCCCCAACTGTCGGTGAGCCCGGAAGGCATCGGATATGCCTGAAGGATAAATCGGAGTGCGCCCAAGCATCTGCGGTCGCACCATGCTTCAACTAAAGATCTGAGCCTATCGAAGAACTGCTTGTCGTTCTCAATCATTCTTCTCTCGCTGGGGCGCGACTCCTGACTTCTCGTCCTTAGTCCCCATTCCCCAATGCCTGCCCTTACCCCACTTCCAGCATTCGGTCCAGCGCCACCTTGGCCCAGTGCTTCACCCCCGGCCGCACCTGTATGCGATTCACCACGCGCCCCTCCACCAGATTCTCCAGCGCCCAGGCCAGATGCTGCGGCGTAATGCGGTACATCGTAGTGCAAAGGCAGCCCGTGTCGTCCAGCGTAATGATCTTCTTGCCCTCGGCCGCAAAGCGCCGCGCCATCCGGTTCACCAGGTGAATCTCCGTGCCCACGGCAAACATCTGCCCCTCCGGAGCCTGCTCCACCAGCGCAATCAGCCGCTCCGTCGAACCTAGCGCATCGGCCTTCTGGCAAACCTCAAAGCGGCATTCAGGATGCACAATCACCTGAATTCCCGGATACTTCGCCCTCACCGCATCCACATGGCTCGGCAAAAAGCGCTGATGCACCGCGCAATGCCCCTTCCATAGAAGAATGCGGCCGGCCGCAAGCTTTTCCCTGGTCTGCCCGCCTTGAAACCGCCCTATCTGGATCGCCCACGGATCCCACACCACCATCTCGTCCAGCGGAATCCCCATCTCATGGCCGGTGTTCCGCCCCAGGTGCTGATCCGGTAAAAACAGTATCCGCTTGCCCCGCTTGAAGGCCCACTCAAACGCCGCGCGCGCATTGGACGAAGTGCAAACCAGCCCGCCCCTTTCGCCGCAAAATGCCTTGATCGCAGCCGTCGAGTTCATATACGTAAGTGGCACAATCTCCTCGGCCAGATCCAACCCCTCAAGCGCTTCCCAGCAAGCCTCCACCTGAGAAATCTCCGCCATATCGGCCATCGAGCAGCCCGCGTTCAAGTCCGGCAGAATCACCTGCTGACCGGCATGACCCAGCACGTCCGCGCTCTCCGCCATAAAGTGCACGCCACAGAAGACAATGTACTTGGCGTCCGATTCGGTAGCAATCTTGCTCAACTTGTAGCTATCGCCCGTAGCATCGGCAAAGCGAATCACTTCATCGCGCTGATAGTGGTGGCCCAACAGAAGGGTCGTCGCACCCAACCGGGCGCGCGCCTCCGCAATGCGCTCATCCATTGAAGAGTCAGGAAGCGCCAGGTAGTTTTCGAGGCTACAGGTACTGCCAGCCTCCGGCGAGGCCGCCGTCAGATCGTCGAGAACCAGGTTCACCGTATTCCGCCTTCAGTCCTGCTCGCCCTTTTCAGGGCAGCGAACGGGGATGTTGAAAGCAATCCGTGACTTGCAGTGGATGCACTGACATTTCTGAGCTTATCGGCCCTGAGCTTTTCAGCGCAGCTACCAACGGCACCAGCTTTGCCCCCATCCACGGGGTTGTTGCAAGCCTTTCAAACACTGGAGCGACCCATTACCGGCAGATTCCAATTCCAACTAAATCCGCCCCGGCAAAAGCCGCTTCCACTGCTCATCATTGTAACCCAGGCGTAACACAGAACTCAAACGCGCTAAAACCAAACGTAGGCCAGTTCGTCGGCTGACGGATATTCGCTCCGAATGCAACCGCCTTCCCAATTAGTCGTATCCGTGCTATAAATTGCGTCTTCGCCGTTCAATCAGCTTCTTGGACTCCACGAGGGCTGCAACCGTAAGGTCATAAAAGACCTATGCCTCGAAGAGCGACTTTCCGCCTGCGTTCCGCCTGAATTCAGGCAGCTTTCTCATTACTGCGCGATAGCTCTTGAGTATTTCAGGGACCGTAGTGACATCCCCCGGCTGCCGTAAGATGTTGCGCAGTCCCGTGCGACTTGCCATCTCGCGCCTATCGACTACCACGGCTTTTAGAAGGGATTCGTGTGCCACCCCGCTTCGTTTCGAAGGAGGACGCTACCCTGCTCTTACTCTTAGAGGATTTCCGGCGGGAGGGAGTGTTCATGATTCTGCGCACAGCCTCCACGCGCTCGGGACTGAGTCCGAGAATTCGGCCCATTTCTTCAGGGGTGGGCACCGGGTTGCCAATCACATGCACATTCATGAACTCATCATAGAGTGAAAGAAGGAGCCACTTGCAAGATTGTTTTCAAGCCCCGGATTGCGCCGTCGCAGAAACTAAACATCTCTGGAGGAACCGATTGAGCTATCACAGCAGTGCGGAGGCAAGTGTAATGGAGATTTTTGAAAGAACTTGTCGGTTTACTGACCTACTAGCCTCCGGCCTGATCGTGCTCGCAACGGCAGGCTGCGGAGGCAGCGGCGGCGGAGTGACAAAGGTCATCATTCCTCCGCCAGCCCTCACGCTGACCAGCATCGCGCCATACAATGCCAGCGTCTACGGAACCAGCCCGCCCTGGGTTGCGGCCGGGATTCAAGGATTTTCGCTACTGGCGAACGGAACCGGCTTTACTAGCACCTCTGTGCTTGAATGGAACGGGAGTCCCTTGCCAACACAGTTCGGCACCAGCGCTAATCTTGCCGCAACCGTCTCCAGCGCGCTGGTGGCTAAGCCTGGCGCGATTAGCATCACCGTGCATGATTCATCGATTGGTGCATCCTCGAATGCTCTATCTTTCGGCATAGCCTCGGCTTCTTCCGCTACCGCTGGTGTAGTGCAGATGATTACAGTAGCGCCCGATGGAACCCCAGCCAACGGCAGCAGCGCCGTGAAACCTTCAATCAGCGGCACAGGGCGCTATGTTTCTTTTCAATCCAATGCTACGAATCTCGGCGCGGGCGTGGCGGGCACTTATGAGCAAATCTACGAGCGGGATACCTGCATTGGTGCGCCCACCGGGTGTACGCCCTCGACGATTCCCATCACGGTTACTTATGACGGCTCTGCGCCGAACTTTCATAGTCGTAACTCTTCCATCAGCGCGGATGGACGCTATGTTGTATATGACACCCAAGCCTCGAATATTCTTTCTACGGTTCCATCGTGTTGGAACGAAGCAGTTTGCGTCTTTATGCGTGATACTTGCCTTGGTGCTCACAGCGGATGCATTCCATCTACAACTTTGATAACTATGGATACTCTGGACGGAAACGGAAATCCACAAGGTGGAAATAATCCGAGTTTTAGTCCTGATGGACGCTACATCGCCTTCAATTCAGCACATACGCAGGCCGGAGCAAACAATCAATTCGAGGTGGCTCAAACGCTTTTATACGACACGTGCAATGGCACCCCCCCCGGTTGTACTCCGAAGCAGACCACGTTGATTTCCCAGTCAACTGAAGGCGCGATGGGGAATGGGGCCAGCTTCCCCCAAACCGTGAATACCGGCGGTCGTTTTGTAGCATTTCAATCATTTTCCACCAACCTGATTCCCAACGACACGGATACATGGTCCGACATCTTCTTGCGCGATACCTGCATTGGAGCGCCATCGGGCTGTGTGCCCAGCACCACAATCGAGAGCCTTGCCCTGAACGGGGCATACGGCAACGCCGGTTTGGACGGCATAGTAGTTCCATCCATCAGCAGCGACGGCCGTTATGTTGCCTTCGCCTCCGACTCCACGAACTTGGCCACCGGTATGACGAACAACGCCTGCGGTTATAACGGCAGCGTCCTTGTGCGCGACACCTGCAACGGGGCAACTGCGGCCTGCACACCAGCCACACAATGGGTCTCCATCGCCAACGATGGCTCCCTGCCGAATTGCGGCTCAGACAACCAATCAATGAGCGCGGATGGTCGCTTCATCGCTTTTACCTCGGATGCTTCAAATCTGGTTCCAGGAGACAGCTTCACAGCAGGCGGCTTTTGGGACATCTTCGTGCGCGACACCTGCGCCGGCGCGCACACCGGTTGCACTCCCAGCACCGTGCGCGTCTCGGTGGCTAACGAATCGGGTTTGATCACCCAGTCAAACGGCATCGCCGACTACCCGCAAATCAGCGGCGATGGGCACTATGTCATCTTCATGTCGGAGGCCTTCAACCTGCTCCCCAACTTAGGCAACGGCTATGAGATGGTCTACCTCGCCAAGACAGGTTTTTGAAGGGACGAATCTTCTGGAATACTTCGCATCGCCGTTTGCGGAACCATCGACAATAGGAACCGCCAGCATGACCATCCCGCTTCACGGACCTGCATCCCGATCAATATGCGCCAGACCGCCCCTAAGATTCCGCGTGAAGGTTTGCATACAATTACCCTCCGCGGGCGGACAA
>JBEKDN010000136.1:0-10802 GCA_050014335.1 Occallatibacter sp.
CCGATAAAAATCAGGCCGCGCATGTAGGCAGGATCGCCGCGAAGAAAGACTATGGCGAGAAAGAACATCAGCAGCGGTCCGATAATCCAATTCTGGATTAACGACAGAGTCAAAATCCGCTTGTTGCGGAAGACCTCGCCCAGCTTTTCATAGCGCACCTTAGCGAGCGGCGGAAACATCATCACGATCAATCCGATGGCGATGGGAATGTTCGTCGTACCGCTTTGAAAGCGCTGCACAAACCTAGCCATGCCCGGAATGAAGTGACCGGCCGCAACACCAATTGCCATTGCCAGAAAGATCCAGAGCGTGAGAAAACGATCGAGAAAGGAGAGCTTTTTTCTTGGCAGAGGAACACAAATCTCCGCGCGTGCAGGAGGAATGCAGGTCATCAAAATGAACCTCAAATGCGGTTGAATTGCTGAGTCCCGCAAACAGCGATATTATTGCCGCCCGATCTGGTCGAGTTCTGTCTTCAGCGCAAGCAGATCCAAGGTTGTAAGCGGCAAAGAAAGCAGCAGGCCGATGCGCCGGTCGAGAATCGAGAATGCCATTCGGAAAGCTCGCTCGATTTCTTCGGGTGTTCCCTTCACCGCTGCGGGATCGGAGATTCCCCAATGCGCAGTCATCGGCTGCCCTGGCCAGAACGGGCAAGCTTCATTCGCCGCGCTGTCGCAGACCGTGAATACGAAATCTATTCTTGGCGCATCCGGCGCGGTAAATTCATCCCACGACTTGCTCCGCAGCCCGGCTGTTGCAATGCCTGCCGCTTCGAGTTGCTTTAGCGCCTCCGGCCGAACCGCGTCCGATGGATGGCTCCCGGCACTGTATGCGGTAAAAACGCCGTTCGATTTATGGTTTAGAATCGCTTCGGCCAGAATCGACCGCGCTGAGTTGCCGGTGCACAAAAACAGAACGTTATAGCGTGATGGCATCGAATCAGTTTCTCCCAGAGACAGAGGATGTAGAACAGCATCCAGACTCACAGCAGGATCCCTCCGGGGTAGAAACCGGTTTGGCGCCGCGGATAAACGCACTCATGAACCGTCCCTGCGTGTCTGCGGCAATTGTGTCAACATCCAAACCGGAGCCGGTTAAAAACTGCCGCGCATCCTCGATGTTGTAGATACGGGTGGGCTCAATATCAACACAACAAAAGCCCGCGGATTCCAAGCGCGTCTTGTAGTCCTGTTCTTCCAATGCGCCAGCCACACAGCCTACCCATAGCAGCATGTTCCGCCTTACGGCGTCTGGCACCTCACCGCGCACCACCACATCGGAGACGGCAAAGCGGCCGCCGGGCTTCAGCACACGAAAGGCCTCGCGCAGCACCTGATCCTTGTCGGCGGAAAGATTGATTACACAATTGGAGATCACAACATCGACGGAGTTATCGGGCAGCGGAATGTGCTCGATCTCGCCCTTGAGAAACTCCACGTTCTCAACCCCGGCTTGACGTTGGTTGTCGCGCGCAAGCGCGAGCATATCGTCGGTCATATCCAGACCGTAGGCCTTGCCCGTCGGGCCAACGCGCCGCGCGGAAAGAAGCACGTCGATCCCGCCGCCCGATCCAAGGTCCAGCACCACTTCGTCGGCCCGCAACTCAATCAGCGCCGTCGGATTGCCACAGCCCAACGAAGCCAATACAGCTCTCTCGGGGATTTCGCCCTTTTCGTCTGAGCTATATAGGTTAGTAGTGATTGGGTCGCAGCAGCGAAGCGCCGGATCGCAGCACGATGCCAGGCTTCCCTCTTGAGCGACTGCGCGAGCGGCGCTGCCGTACTTCGCTTTTACCACTTCCCTAACTCGCAAGTTTGCGTCCATCGGACCCTCCATGTATATGCATAAGCGAATATATCGCGCACTGGACATATCTGTCAATCCGTATATTATTGACGTATGAGTTCCCGGGCCAAAACTTCCCAACTGGTTCCGCTTTTTGCCGCTTTTGCCGACCGCACGCGCCTGCGACTGCTGAATCTTATCGCCGATCGCGAACTCTGTGTCTGCTATCTGGTCGAAGTTCTTCGCCAGAGCCAACCGAAGATCTCCCGCCATCTGGCCTACCTGCGAAGGGCAGGCGTGGTGGCTGCGCGAAGAGAGGGAAAGTGGATGCATTACCGGATGGAGCGTCCGGCCGATGCCGCAACAGCTTCAATCCTCGATGCGGTGCTTGGTTCGTTGAAGGCGGATCGCGAGATGCAGTCAGATATCGCTCGCCTTAGCCGCGCCTGCTGCCAGCCACAGGAATTCGTCTCACTTCGCGGGGCGCCCGCACCCACACGACAGGAAGCTAACGCGGTCTAACTCGCGCTTATGGAGGACATCTTTTGCGGACTGAAGAGTGCGGTGCTATTCGCTAGCGAGAATATCGAGTTCGTCGCCCAGTTGGGTTTGCGTCCTGCGAATCGTACCTGAGGGAAGCTCGAAGACTGAGTGGGCGGTCAGGCATCCGGAAAGCCGCCAGGGAGGCACATCGCTTACAAGCTTCTTGATCCGTTTCTGCCGATCCAGATAGACAAGATCTATTGGGAATTGCATCCAAAATGTGTGGATGGCCTCGCAGGGAACGATCCAGAGTCCTTCGCCCTCTGCTAATCCTGCGCGCCCCAGCAGGCCCTTGTTGCGCTTTGGACCACTTGCGGCAACTACCATTGCAGCTGCCAATTCGGTATTGCGCGTCACGTTGAGGATGCGCAGACAAATTTGCGGCGCGTCCTGACGACGCGCCGCAAATAGACTCCGCAATAAGGAAATCATCTTCTTAAGCGGATTCATCCGGCTCTCCGAAATTCCTTTGCCAGCCAATCCAAGGCACTCCAAATGCCCGGTCTGCCAAGTTGCTGCTGCCTCAGAGGAACAGCAGCTAGCCTCACTGAGTCTGCACCTCTGGTACTGGCGATGCATTATTGCCTGTTTGAGCAGCCGTGCTAGCTCCACCAAAGGCACCATTGCCAGCCTCGACCAAAAGCGGAGTCTCCGGCTTCATGCTCTGTATCAACGACTCCACAGGCAGGGTTGGCTTGGCCGGGGGCGCCGCATTGGCCGCCGTCTTGGCATCCGGCGTATTCATCGGAATCCCCGAATTAGGCGGCAAGAATTTTGCTGGGAATTTCAATGACGGTAGAGCCGCTCCAACCTCAATCGGGGATACAATCTCAGGCGTGACGATTACAATCAATTCGGTATTCGACTTGGTCCTGGCCATCGACTGAAAGAACTTACCAAGAATTGGAATGTCACCCAGGAAAGGAATCTTCTGAAAAGTTTCAGATTCGTTATTGTCCAGCAGGCCGCCAATTACGAAGCTCTGACCGTCTGCCAATTCGACCTCGGTATTCACCTTACGGGTTGTAATGGCAGGCACTTCAAAACCGGAGATTTCGACGGCATCGGCGAAGTCCAATGCGCTGACTTCAGGCGCGACCTGGAGCCGAATTGTTCCCCTGGGAGTCACGGTGGGAATGAAGTTGAGACGAACTCCATACTCTTTGAACATGATGGAAATAGCGGCGCTTCCGCCAGTTCCGGTCACTACAGGATAGGGATACTCGCCGCCGGCCAGGAAACTGGCCTGCTTTCCGTTAGTGGCCAGCAGGTTTGGTTCGGCCAGAACCTGGCCCCCAATCTTGGTCTCCAAAGCTTGGAGATCCACACCCATTGGCAGACCGCCCGGGCTCAATGCGAAGAGATTGAGCTGATTGGTAGTCGTAATAGAAGCAGGTTGCGGCGGAGCAATTACTGGCGTGCCATTGACGATAGTGGTCGATCCCAATGTTGGAGCGTTCAGTGTCGGCGGAGAGAATTGCCCGGTCGTAATTCCACCGACTGTGTTACCGAGACCAAGGCTAAAAATATTGATACCCAACTGCGTTTCCTTGGTGCGGTCCACACTAAGAAAGTGCACCTTGAGAAGGATCTGCGGATCGGAGGGCGGCACATCGACATTGAGAAGATTGACCACCTTGCCGCCGGTTGCGGCAATCTTTACCGCGCGTGCGGAAGAGTCGAGATCTTTCACGGTTCCACGCAAAAAGATGGATCCATTATCCGAGCTGATCTTCAGGGTCTGACCAGGAAGTTCCGATCTGAGTTCGCGGCGAATGGAGTCAAGACTATCATTGAGCGCAGCCGTACTGGTATGAACCGTCACATTGAAGAACTGGCGGCCGCCGTGCGTATCCCAAACAATGACGCTGGTCTCACCGGGCGCTTTGCCCTGCACCATGATTTCGGTCGGGCTGGTCGGATGGACGTCGGCAATCTCGCCCAAATTATTGGCAATGCGCTTGATGGGCCACGCCGTGTTTACGAGCACCGTCTTGCCCACTGCCACAAAAAGATCGTTTGCCGTATCCTGTGTGGAGACACCGGCCGGTTCCGATGCCTGCGGCGGAGCTGAAGCTTCTTGACCCACTCCGGCGTGGAGGATAAGTAAGAATGCGCTGAAACATGCAAGGGTAATACTAGTCTTGCCTCTCACTGGTGCCCCCCGGGAGTAGCAAATTTTTCTTCACTCTGTTTTCCGCCGCTGATCACTTCGATTGCAAAGGCCTGCGGCGCGGCAACCTTCTTGACCGCTACGTGTACCGGCGCCTTGACTGGTGCGGCATTAGGGTCCACAAAAAGATTTTTTGTGGCCGTGCCCGACACCGCTTCGGTCTTGGTATCCAGCGGGTTGCGCAGAATGAGCTGGATCTTCACCTGATTCGTGGCCAGGCTCAGGAGTTCTGCCTGATCCGGTGTCACCAGCAAGTTCACAACCTGCACCTGCTTCGGCTTGCCATCGGCATCTTTCTGATACTCCGTGCCCGCGGACAAGACCTGAAGATTCTGAAGCAACGTTCTGGAGACGTTGCCTTGCGAGGGATCCTGAACTCCAGGCGGCATACCAGAAATAAGAACATCGACGCGCATGTCGGGTGTCACAAATCCCGAGACATCCACTACGTCATCCACACGGACAGCGCATGCCCTCATGCCTATAGGAATCTTCGGCGCAAGTCCACCACCCGAGCCTGGAGCCGCGAGGCGGCCATCGAGGATCGGCTCGCCTTCATACAGGTCAGAGATGACGCCACGCCCTATGAGGCTGCTCTTGTCTTTGTCGAGAATAACGCCCTTCGGAACGGTCCCAGTAAGCCCGATCGTCGTCAGGTTGTCCGCCGTCAACAGAGTGCCCAGTTTAATATCTGTCTTGGCTGCCACTACATTTGTCGTGGGAACTGGCCGCGCCACCGCCACCCGTGAACTTACCAGGCGAAATACCAAAAACGTGCATATGGCGGCAATGAAAAAAGCAACGAGGAGGACCGTCAGTAGTCTTCGGTTCATTTGAAAGCCTGTTTGAACTGGCCACAGCGCCAGCTTCGCCTTTCTATCCCTTGTGGCAACTGTTACGCCCAAAGAAACCAATTTCGATTCTACGCTCGAAATCGGAGAGGAGTGGACAGATCGCCAAACAAGTTCAAATGCGTGTTCAGTGTATTCCCGTCAAGCTCCATTGAGACAGTCATCAAACCAAGCGCACAATCAGGGGGTATCAAGAGAGTCATTCCCCTTCGATCTGCCTAAATGGAGACTGGAAGAGATTATAATCCAAGTTGGATACCGGTCAATAGGGCTCGCTTGTTTCTGGGCCACGCTGAGTGAGCCGGCCTTGAGCTTCAACTCTCAAAGAACCAGGTGGCACGGGGGAGGAATCCGATCGAAATATGAGTTCTTCCTCCACGATGTCTCTCTTCTCCGCACAACCGGAGTTGAACCAGCAGCCTTATTCCATTCTGATATCGGCGGTCGCCCATGGCCTCGTGATTGGAGTGGTCTTTCTGGGCATCTTTACCGCACCTAGAGTTCGAACGCCCAGGAATGCATTGCATTACGATCTACGCCACCTGGAATTGCACACACTGGACACAGAGATGGAGCGCGCCGAGGCGAGCGCCGTCAAATCGCTTCAGCATCAAGCCAAGGCCAGTCCGCCAGCTCCTGTGCCGAGTAACGCCGATCAATCGCCGTTGATGCGCCAGATTGCCATGGCCACACCGGGACGCCAGACTTTGATTCAGCCAGATGTGTTGAAGCCCATCACGCCAAAAGTCGAAATCCCAGTACCGACCGTTGTTCTGTGGAATGCCAACAACACACCCGCCAAGGTCGTCGTTGCGCCCCAACCCGTCAAGCCGAATGTGGCGATCATCAAGCCTTCGCTGATGAAGCCCAATCAAGAACTTCATCTAGCTGACATTGCAATGCCGTCCTCGGCGCTAGCCAAGCTCAATCATCCGATTCTGGCCAGCACCACGAGCCCGCTGGTTGTTCAGGGACCCAAGCCCACGCCACCCGCGCCTATCACCACCGCCTCCGGCGCCGGTCAGCCGACATCGGCGACTATCATGTCGATCTCCGATATGAAGATGGCCAGTGGCAACGTTACGCTGCCGCCTGTCAACGTTGGAGCCGCCAAGGACACGCCGGGCGCGCTCACGGCTGGCCAAGTCAAGAATTCCCCTAGCGGCTCCTCCGGCGCTTCAGCCAACAAGACCGCTGGAGGAAGCTCCGAAGGCTCCAACAATGGGTCCGCACTCGGCAATCGCAGCAACACGGTTCACATTACCCGCGCCAAGGAGGGTCAATTCGGTGCGGTGGTGATTGGCTCCTCGCTCGAGGCCAAGTACCCCGAGACGGCAGATATCTGGAACGGAAGAATGTCATACACCGTATATGTGGACGTAGGCCTGCCTCATAGATGGATTCTGCAGTACTCGATCTCACGAGGCGGTAACGCACCACAACCAAATATCACAGGCCTTGCCGCCCCTTGGCCGTATAGCATCGTTCGTCCGAATATCGCTCCGGGTTCTATTGATGCCGATGCTTTGATGGTTCACGGCTATGTGAACGTTGGCGGCCGTTTTGAAAACCTTGAAGTAGTTTTTCCACCCGACTATCCGCAGGCCCAGTTTGTTCTGAGCTCGCTGGCCCAATGGCAATTTCGCGCGGCCACGTTGAATGGTCAGGATGTTCGAGTTGAAGTTCTGCTGATCATTCCAGAGATCGAGGAGTAAGCATCTTTCTGTCCGCTGCGAGGGCATGGAATCTTATTCGGCCACGCATACGCAGTTTCTTCAGCATCTGATTTTGAGACTGCTTTAAAGATTACTGCGGCGCGGGCAAGTTACCTGTCATCTCGCTTGGTGCGACGCCAGCCAGCACGTCTGAGCCAACCGGTAGCGCCGTCGGCAGCGGACTCTCCAACGCGAGAACCAACACTTCATCCATCATGTCCACGAAATGCAGCTTCATGGCCTTCTTGATGTTGTCCGGCAACTCGGCAATATCCTTTTCATTGGAGCGCGGCAGAATCACCTCAAAGATCCCTGCGCGCAATGCGGCCAGCAGCTTCTCCTTCAATCCGCCGATAGCCAGCACCTTACCGCGCAGAGTGATCTCGCCTGTCATTGCGATATCGCGCCGAACTGGAATCTTGGCCAGGGCGCTGGCCAGGGCTGTAGCCATGGTAATGCCGGCAGAAGGCCCGTCCTTGGGAATCGCGCCTTCTGGAACATGCAAATGAACATCGACATTGCGATAGAACTCGCGACTTAGCCCTAGAGCCTGGGCCCGGCCGCGAATATAACTGAGCGCGGCTTGCGCTGACTCCTGCATTACGTCGCCGAGTTGGCCTGTGATGGTGAGCTTGCCTTTACCGTCCAGGATTTGGACTTCAGTGGTAAGAATGCTGCCGCCGACCTCTGTCCATGCCAGACCAGTCACCAATCCAATCTCACTCTTCTCATGCACCTCGGAGTCACGATACTTTGCAACGCCAAGAAACTCGCCGATGTTAACGGCAGTCAGTTCTTCTTTGTGCTTGGCTCCGCTCTTGACTACCTTGCGCGCCACCTTGCGGCAGACGTTGCCAATCTCGCGTTCCAGATTGCGAACGCCGGCCTCACGCGTGTAATTGCGAATGATGGAGGTAATTGCATCGTCTTTGAAAACGATATTTTTCTCGCTCAGCCCGGTCTGTTCACGCTGCTTCTTCACCAGGTACTGCCGCGCGATTTCCAGCTTCTCCTGCTCGGTGTAGCCTTGCAGCCGAAGCACCTCCATGCGATCCTGCAGTGCCGCCGGCACTGTGTGCATCACATTGGCGGTGGCCACAAATAATACCTGCGAGAGGTCATAATCCACGTCGAGATAATGGTCTTGGAAGGTCGAGTTCTGCTCGGGATCGAGCACTTCAAGCAGCGCCGACGCTGGGTCGCCCCTGAAGTCTGAAGCCATTTTGTCCACTTCATCCAGCAGGAAGACAGGGTTCTTGGTGCCCGCGCGCTTCATGTGCTGAATGATCTGCCCCGGCAGAGCACCGATATAAGTACGCCGGTGCCCGCGAATCTCCGCTTCGTCGCGCACGCCGCCGAGGGAGAGCCGCACAAACTTGCGGCCTGTCGCTTTTGCAATCGACATCCCCAGCGAAGTCTTGCCGACGCCTGGAGGTCCGGAGAAACACAGAATAGAACCTTTGGGATTCTTGACTAATTGCCGCACGGCAAGAAATTCGAGAATGCGTTCCTTGATTTTTTCCAGGCCATAGTGGTCCGTGTTCAGAACCTTTTCCGCGAATTCTATTGAGCGCGTCTCCTTGGACTTCTTCTTCCACGGCACCGCAAGCAGCCAGTCGATATAATTGCGGCTTACAGTAGATTCGGCGGACATAGGCGGCATTGCTTCCAGTTTTTTCAGCTCCTGAATCGCCTTTTCGAGCACGTCTTTCGGCATTCCCGAAGCTTCAATCTTTTTGCGCAGCTCGTCGAATTCGCTCTTCTCTCCGCGGCCCAATTCCTTTTGAATGGCTTTGATCTTTTCGTTGAGGTAATACTCTTTTTGCGCGCGCTCCATCTGCCGCTTTACGCGCGACTGGATGTTGCGATCCAGATCCAACTTTTCAATCTCCACGTCCAGCACGTCGGCGATGCGCGCCAGTCGCACGGCAGGGTCGAAGAGTGCCAGCAATTCCTGCTTCTCTTCAATACCCAGTTGCAGATTGGCGGCGATGGTGTCACTAAGCTTGGCCGGCTCATCCATGCGGGCGCTAGCGATAATTGTTTCGTAGTTCAGCGACTGCTGCAGCTTAACGTATTGCTCGAAGAGGCTGGTCACGCGCTGCATCAACTGCTCGACCGCCGGAGTTGTTTCAAAATGCGATTTGCCCACGCGGACGGTGGCCACAAAGAAGCCATCACCGTCATTCACCTCGATAGACTTGGCGCGCTCCACGCCCTCGACCAGCACTTTAATATTGCCGTCAGGCATTTTGACGCTCTGCACAATATTGCAAATCGATCCAACCTGATAAATCTCTTTGGCCTTTGGCTCGTCAACGGCCGCATCGTGCTGCGTGGCGAGGAAGATGGTGCGATCTCCGGTGAGCGCCTCTTCAAGCGCGCGAACGCTGGACTCGCGCCCCACAACAAACGGGGTCATCATATAAGGAAAGATCACCATGTCCCGGATGGGCATCATGGGAAGCTTGCGCGTTTCACTTTTTTCACGTGCTGCAGTCATCGGGACACCTTGTGGATTAGACGCGCCAGGGCTGCTCTGGATGCTGGAAATATGGAGCGGCTCCTATTGGAATTGTACAGCGAAATCAGATACAGCTCCATGGCAAGAGGGTAAATCAGGAGCAAGCCGGGAAGTGTTATAACATCCTCAGAAAGCCGAAAACAAAATTCGAAAGCTTGAAGCGATTTATGTTTAGGTCGGGCAATACGCCTGATACCAGTAGGTTCTATTAAACTAACCCCAACAAATGAGAAGCCCCAAGTCAAAATAAACTTGGGGCACTCATACACATTCTCTGAAAATCGAAGTTAGCCTGCCTTCTCCAGCAGACACAGCGACAGATCGCGCCGCTCAACCATATCTTTGGTAATTTCCAGGTCGCGCACTCGTTTGTTGTTCGGCAGGTGGAACATGAGGTCAAGCATCAATTCTTCAAGGATCATGCGCAGGCCGCGCGCGCCCACTTTGCGGGCAAGCGCCTCGCGCGCCACAGCGCCGATGGCCTCCTGCGTAAAGTGCAGGCGGACATTCTCAAACTCAAACAATCTCTGGTACTGCTTGAGGATGGCGTTGCGCGGCTTGGAGAGAATATCGATCAGCGCCGCCTCGTCGAGTTCGTCCAAAATGCCCATGACGGGCAGGCGGCCGACAAATTCAGGGATCAGGCCGTACTTGATCAGATCTTGCGGCTCGGTTTTGCGCAGCAGTTCCGTATCGCGGTGCGAACGAATGGTCGCCGCATCGGCCTCGGCGTCGATGGATTTGAAGCCCAGCGCCTTCTTGCCCACGCGCCGGCCCACCACTCGTTCAAGGCCGACAAATGCCCCGCCGCAGATGAAGAGGATATTGGTGGTATCGACGGCCGTAAACTCCTGGTGCGGGTGCTTGCGTCCGCCCTGCGGCGGGACGTTGGCCACGGTGCCTTCCAGAATCTTCAGCAGAGCCTGCTGCACACCCTCGCCGCTCACGTCGCGGGTAATGGAGGGGTTCTCGTCCTTGCGCCCAATCTTGTCGATCTCGTCGATGTAAATGATGCCCTGCTGCGCGCGCGTCACATCGCCCTCGGCGGCCTGCAAGAGCTTGAGGATGATATTCTCCACATCCTCGCCCACATAGCCAGCCTCGGTCAGAGTCGTCGCATCCACAATCGCAAAGGGCACATCGAGCATCTTGGCCAGCGTGTGCGCCAGCAGCGTCTTGCCGGAGCCGGTGGGGCCGATGAGCAGGATGTT
>JBEKDN010000137.1:0-11796 GCA_050014335.1 Occallatibacter sp.
TGCCCTAGCATTTCGGCCCTGGACCCGACGGACAACCAGCAACCGCTGACCATGACTTACAGCTTCACCATCTCGCAGCGCGCGCCATTTGGTTCTGCATTCGAGGTTGCGTATGTAGGCAACCAGAGCGAGCACTTGCTGACGGATTCGGTCTCGACGACACTGCCGTCGGATATTCAGAACATTAACGCAATTCCGTTGGGCGCGATGTTTCTGCCCGATCCGAACCCTGATCAGACTTCGACGGCTTGCAACGGCAGTCCTTGCACAGGCCAGATTCTAACGCCGGATGGCACCTCGGCGGCGCAGCAGGACGACTACCGTCCCTACCCCTACTATACGAATCTGCTTGTTCCGCGGCATTTAGTCTGGGCCAATTACAACGCACTGCAAACCAGTTGGAACAGGCAAAAAGGACGATTGAATTATGGTCTGAACTATACGTTTAGCAAATCTCTGGGAGTGCGCGGGGGATACAACAACGGTTTGACCGCCGACCCAACCAACTTTCGCGCCGACTACGGTCCGCTGGCCTTTGATCGCACTCAGGTCTTCAACGCCAGCTACTCCTACGACGAGGGCAACCTCTTTCACCTGAGTCGGATGTTGAACGGTCTGGCCAATGGATGGTTTATCAGCGGCATTACCAATGTGCAGAGCGGCCCGAATCTCCAGGCGGTGTACAGCGCGAATCTTGCCATGACGGGGTACGTGGGCACGAATGCCGATCCTACCGCGCTGAGCATCGATAACAAGACGCTCTTGGGAACTCCAGACATCACGCTGATGCCAACGCTGACGTGCAACCCAACTGCCGGTCTGCAGAAGAACCAGTTTGTCAATGGGAGTTGCTTTGGGATTGCCCCCTACGGCGTGAACGGCCCAGCAAATCTTGGCTATATTCGTGGACCAAAGTGGCTTAATTCTGACCTGACACTGCAGAAACGGATATTGTTGGCCGATAAGAGAAACCTGGAGCTGCGCGTATCTGGCTTCAACTTTCTAAATCATCCGATTACTGCCTTCAGCTCGCGCTATCCGGACGAAGCAAGTCTACAAATGGACGGAACCAGTTTTGCGACAGCTCATTTGCAGAACGATGCTTTGGATATGCGGGATACAAGACCGGCCGAAGGGTAATGGAAGTTTCGGCGCGGTTCAATTTTTGAGAGGCGGAACTGAGGGAGTTTGACGGTCAAGGGGGAATGCGATGGGCGGTCAGGTCGTCTCATGGAAAGGGATTTATAGCGGGCGGAACGATGCCTGGGGTAGGTACAAAGAGAGTCGGGCAGAGCATTTGTCCAAGCAGGTGAGGACGAAAGAATGTACCCTTGACAACTGTCAGGAGTACCGGATATAAATGCTTGTTAAATCCTGTAATCTTTAAGATGGTAACGATAACAAAGCCTCGGGGATTGAGGACCGGGGAAGCACAGGAAAGTTCGCGGCTGCTCAAGCTCAGATGAGTCAAATGGAGGAACGGATGAATTGCAGGCCATGGTCGAGGAAAAGCGCGTCAACCTGGGTTAGCCTGGGTCTTTTGATTTTGGTTCTGGCAGGCCTTGGGCACAATAGGCTCCTGGCGCAGACGGTGACGGGGAGCTTGGGTGGGACTGTCGCAGATCAGACTGGAGCGGTGATTCCGAACGCAACGGTGACGGCGAAGAACCAGGCGAACGGATTCGTCCGCTCGACCAAATCGAATGCCGTCGGTATTTTTCTTTTTCCCGCACTCGATTCAGGGGATTACACGATCACGGCGAAGGCACAGGGCTTTGAGGTCAATGTTCTGAAGGGCGTTCATCTGGATCCTGGTGACGCGCGTACGGTGAACGCAATCAAGCTTGTTCCTGGCGTGGAATCCATTACAGTGACCGTGAACGCCGATGCCTCCAGCGTTCTGGAGACGGGCGAACGCAGCGATTTGATCACTGCTGCGCAACTGGATCACCTGTCGACCGAAGGCCGCGACGTCACCGAACTGATGAAGATTCTTCCTGGATCGGCGATCAACACTGGCAGCGGGTCGTTTACCAATAATTCAGCGAGCAACTCGACTTACGATCCAGGCCAAGTGACGACCGGCGGTGCAAGCGGCGCTTACTCGATGAGCGGCGCACCCGCAAACGGCGTGAGTGTGCGCTCGGACGGCGTCAACCTGAACGACCCAAATCTTTATAATGGCAGTATGCAAACCGTCAATACCGACTCGACGGCCGAAGTAAAGATCGAGCAGTCGAATTTCGGCGCGGATACGGCCAACGGTCCAGTGGTGATTAATGCAGTTGGCAAGTCCGGCGGCTCAACGTATCATGGCACTCTCTATGTGCATGGCCGTACCTATCAGTTGAATTCCACCGATGCTTTGGCTGGCTATGAGGGGCTGCCGAAGCCGCACGACCGGTATATTTACCCTGGTGCGACTTTTGGCGGCCCGGTCAAGATACCGGGTACAAGCTTCAATCATAGCGGCAAGCTGGTTTTCTTTGCGCAGGCGGAAGATTATGTGCAGCGCAACGTCTATGCATATGACAACCCAGGACAGGGGATCGAGCATGCGCTGGTGCCGACGCCGGATATGCTGAAGGGCGACTTCAGCCCGACGCAGATTCAGCGATATCTTCCCCCCGGAGCGGTGTCATGCACAAGTCCGTTTTCTTGCACACTTCAATCGGGATTCGGTCCTTACGCCAATGTCGCCACGGTTCCCGATACAGGAGTGGTACCCGGCACCTATGTGAGTGGCGCCTTTGCCGAGGGCGGCCAGCATGTCAACTGCAGTGACTCCAGCACAGATTGCATGGCTCCCTATTTGAATGCGGTAGGCGCAGCGGGGGCCTTTATGAAGCTGCTCGCGGCACCAAATGTGGGGGTCACGAGCACCAATCCAGATGGACAGACGACTAAGGATGGTTACAACTATGTCAAGACCAACATAGTGAACAATGACTTGTGGACGGCTCATGGGCGCCTCGATTTTGCCGCAAGCGAGCGGAATCAATTCTACGGGGTTTACACCATAGAGCGCGGCTATACCGGGATTCCCCAAGGAACTTATTTTGCCACGGGCAATTCCGGAGGCGTGGATATGCCGGGCGGGTCGGTCAAGAACACCAATTCGGAGACCGGCGCGCTGAATTGGATGCGGGTTCTCTCTCCGACGTTGACCAATGAAGCCTTTGCTTCGGTGGCCTATCTGAACGAGGTCTACACGGCGGGCGATGCCAAAGAAATTGCTACGACCGCTCTGGGCGCGGGGCTGGATATGAGTGCTTACGACAATGGCACTAAACAGTTCCCGAATTTGGCTGACTATGGCTATGACGGTCTGCCGATTGGACTGTTTCCCGATTACAGCTATGGTCCAAATTTCCTGAAAAGGATGACGCCTGACTTTGGTGACAACTTGACGAAGGTATTGGGTAAGCACACTGTCAAGATCGGCGTGGATGCACAGCGGACGCTGGACAACTCGATCATCATAAATACCGCAACGAACGGTCAGATCGGTAATTACTACATCAACCCTACTTTTGAGCTGCCTACTGGGCCGGGCGGGACATCGCAGACTTACGACAATACCTGCGCGTCCGGCGGCTGTTCCGGTCCCGGCAACCTTCTTGCCAGTTTCCTGGAGGGCGAGATTCAGAGTTATTACCAGGCGAGCATCCGGCCCACCGCGGATCTTCATTGGTGGAATTTGGCCTTCTACGCAACAGACTCCTGGAAGGTCCGTTCGAATATCACGCTGACGCTCGGACTGCGCGTGGAGCATGAGGGTGAGTGGCAACAGTCCAGCGGCGTTGGTCTGCCGGTCTGGGATCCGTCAAACTACCAAGCATGGGCTACGACGGTCACGAATCCCACGGTTTCTGAACCGCTTCCCGGTTTCAAATGGCATGCGATCGACAGTTCCGTGCCGCTCTCAGGCCAGACTGTGACGCCGCTCTTCCTCGATCCGCGCGCCGGTTTCTCCTGGGATGTGCGTGGTAACGGAAAGACTGTACTCTCTGGTGGTTATGGATGGTATCGGTTCCATGACAACTGGACGGACGTTTCGAATGCTCTTGCGGTCTCCGAAGGACAGAGAGTACTCAATCTGGAGAATCCTTTCTCGAGCGGCAGCAGTTACAACTCCAACGGACTGACTCTGGACTATATGGGAAGCCAGCACATTGCGCCTAACGATCCTCAGGCGCAGTTAAGTACGCTGGCCTCGACTAGTTTAATCGCCTTTGATCCAGCCGACCACAAGCAACCGTTGACGGCAACCTACAGCTTGACATTGACACAGCAGTTGTTCCACACAACTTTTTCTGTTGGTTATGTGGGTAACAACAGCAACTCGATTTTGAATGATGGCAGCAATGGAGCCATCACAGTGGACAACGTGAATGCGATTAAGCCGGGAGCGCTATTTCAACCTGATCCAGCTCCATTCGTCGTTGTCACATCCTTCGATACGTCCACAAACAAGCCGGCCTACCAGTACACTAAGAATCCGTTTCAGGGGACGACGTACGAACCCACGAGTCTCAACAGCTTCCCGCAGAATGCCACGGTTGTCGCGCCCTCTATCAACGACTGGCGGCCGTACCCGCTGTATGGCCAGCTTCAATTGGAGGCGCATAAGCTTTTTGCCAACTACAACGCTCTGCAGGCAACTTGGAACAAGTCGAAGGGCTGGTTGAACTTTGGAGCGAACTACACTTTCAGCAAAGCCATGGGCGTTCGTGGCGGTTACAGCAACGGAAATCCTGGCGATTCGTTCAATGTATGGAACGACTACGGTCCATTGGCGTATGACCGCACACAGATATTCAATGCGTGGTATTACCTGGATGGCGGATCGCATTTTCATCTTAACCGCTTGGCCAATGGTGCATTGAATGGCTGGGCGCTCTCTGGGGTAACGGGTATACAGAGTGGGCCGAATCTGCAAGCGACGAGCTATGGGACGAACTTTGGACTGGAAGGCATGCTGGGACCGGGAGCGATTCTTGGCAACTCCCAGCCTGCTGGCACGGTTTTGATCCAGGTGAACAATCAGGCTTTTCTGGGGACGCCAGACGTGGCGTTGCAGCCGACTCTTACCTGCAATCCGGCAAAACACACACAGCCAGGTCAGTACATCAATGGGGCATGCTTTGCTCTGCCTCAGATCAGCGGCGCCAACGGGCCCTTCGACTATCCGTATATTCACGGCCCGTACTTCTTCAACTCAGATTTGACGGTGAAGAAGTTGTTCCACTTCACCGACAAAAAGATTCTTGAGGTCAATGCGGCTGGTTTCAACTTCCTGAATCACCCGCTGGTGACGTTTACCAATCTCAACCCGACTTCGGAGCAATTGGATTTTCTCAACAATGTGAATTACGACCCGACTCAGGCCAAGCAGGAGAATGCGGCTTTCGGCATTACTAACAAAAAGACAGGCAGGCGCATCGCGGAGATTACGGTGAAGTACAGTTTCTGATGCGGGCGGCGAAGCCAGGGATGAGTGGCGGGCAATTGCTTGCCACAAACGCCTTTTGAGAGTAGCGCGAGTGAAAGGGCGAGGGACGGACACGGATATGGAGACCAGGAGAATGACGATGCCGATGGATCATGCTGAAGTTCTGCAAGACAGGCCGGTGCGCACGGTGCGCTTTGCGAGCGCGCTGGTGATGCTATTCCTCGTGTGGGTGTTTTTACCGGGAGAGATTTGCCTTGGCCAGACCGCGCCACCGATAGTGGCGACGACCAGAACGATGCTCAGCGATAATAACCCGGTCTTTGCCAGCTTCAAGCAAACTCAAACACAAGGCGTCCCCTACAACGTTTTGTCGTTTGGAATGCAGGGCACGTTTGGGTCGCTCGCCGTCAACCAGGCGGGCGATCTGCTGCAGGGCGGCTACAACTGGAATGCAGTTTGGGATTTTCCGGCCAACGGAGGAACTCCCTTCAAAGTTTTTACTGATCCTAGCAGCGATCATACGGGTCCGATCGCTGTCGATTCCAATGGGAACGTGGTTGTAACCGGCGTGTACGGCAACATCACAACGATGATTCCTTATGTCAATGGCTCCTATACGTTTTACTCAAATACGACGGGGTATGAGTACTCGCCACCCAATCCACCAACGCCCCCGCTCTGCACCGGCACCATTGCCAACGGCGTTGTGACAGTAACTTCGACTTCCGCATGCACTTACGACTATCCAATTACCTATTCGACCAATCCCAGTGTTCCCAACGGAGGGTATATAACCGGCGGCAATTATTTAGAAGCCGAGGCGCTTGCATTCGATCCTGAGGGAGATAGCTTTCTGCTCGACAATTATAACCAGAGCACAATTTACGGGTGCAGCATCGAGTGTAACTTTGGCACTGCGGCTCCGACTGAAATCGTAAACTTTGTGAATCCAACGACGACCTCGACTGCGGGATCCTGCTACACGGTTTCCGACTTCAACTGGATAGCCGATATCGCGGCAGATTCCTCCGGCAATGTTTATTTTACAAACATGACGGGAACCATTTACGAGGTTGCTGCGGGCACAGGGTCCGCTACAGCGGTCCCAACGGTGTTTTCAAATGCATTTATCGCGGCGGAGGGTGTTTCCTTTGATTCTGCTGGAAACATGTATGTTGCCGATAATGGCAACACTTCCGGAAAATTTTCAAACTATACATGCGTAAGTACAGGTGGCGGTGGCCTCTGGGAGATCCCGCTGGTGAATGGGGTGCTTGATCCTGCGAAGATGTTCATGATTCTTCCTTTGGGCACTGGTTCGCAAAGCAATGTAAATTCCCAAAATCAGTGGGGTGTTGCAATCGACCAGCACGGCAACATCTTTGCGGAGCAGGGATATACGGACATTTGGAAGTACACAGTTGGCAATGCGCCTTTTGCAGCTACTGCTGTGGGTTCCAACAGCAACCCGGTTCCTTTAACCCTGACTTTTAACGCTCCGGTCACTTTGCAATCGACCACAATTAGCGCGGCGGGCGCGCCCTCCAAAGATTTCTCTGTAGTTACATCGGGCAACGTGAACGCGACGGCTTCCTTGACCGTTCCGATTCCACCCGCAAACTTTCAGATTTTGCCTTCGGCGATCTCGCTGGATCTAACTCCGGGCTTCAGCGCCACCGAGACGATTGGCATTGGTCAGGCCGCCACCTTTACAGGGAATGTCGCTCTTGCCGTATCGGGTTTGCCGACCGGAGTCACTTCAGCCTTCAGTACCGACCCGGTCACGGGGGCCAATATTCTGACTCTTACAGCCAGCAGCAGCGCAACTTCCGGGCTAGCCACACTCAGCGTCTATGCGCCTTTTACGGCCACTGTCAGCGGAAAATCCGTTACGGAGAATGAGTCCGCGCCTATTATCCTTAACATTCTTCCGCCATGCGTGTTTGGGGCAGTGAATGCGGCCCATACATCCTGCGTGATCGACGTGCAGTTCAGTCCGACTCAGCCGGGCCAGCGCAACGCGACGTTAACGTTGACGGATGCTTCCGGGGATAACATTCCGGTTTATTTGACCGGTGTCGGCGTTGGTCAAGCCATTACGGTTGATCCTGGAACGCAGAGCGCAGTAGGCAGCGGTTTGAAGCAGCCAGGCGCAGTTGCAGTAGACGGAGCGGGGAATGTATTCGTCGCCGACGCCGGAGCGAATGCGGTGTACGAATTTGCGGGCGGCACCGGCGCAGGGACAGCGTTGGGCAGCGGCCTGAAGGAGCCTGGCGGTGTGGCCACCGACTCCGCAGGTAACCTCTATATCTCCGATACGGGCAACAATCGCGTGGTGGAGATTCCAAACGGTAGTGGTGGTCCTTACACAGGAAGCCAGAGTAACCTCCTAACCGGTCTGAATAAGCCTGGCCAGTTGGCAGTGGATGGGACCGGAACGCTGTATATCCCAGAGGCCGGCAATAACGATGTAGTGACCTATGTAAACCGCAGCGGACTAACTTCGGGCGGAGTGACAACGGTTCCAGTGACCGCCGCTGCCGGTCTCGAGTCACCTTCGGCGGTGGCATTGGATGCCAGCAACAATCTATATATTGCGAGTCCGGCCAGTAATACGGTTGTTGAATACTCAGATGGATCCATCAGCAATGTTGGCGCCAATCTTTCAGCACCGATGGGCGTGGCAGTGGACGGATCGGGAAGCGTGATCATTGCCAGTCGCAGCAACGGGCTTATCGTGCGCGTTCCCAATCAGAACGGCGGTTTGGCATCGAGCTATCAAACGATTATTACCAGCTCGATTCTCAACCCAGACTCAGTAGCGCTGGATCAATACGGGAATCTCTTCGCATCCGATAGTACGAATGCGGCTGCTTATGGGATGAATCGTCTCTCGGGGGCAATCAACTTTGGAAAGGTGAACGACCAGTCAAGCAGCGCTGGGCAGACGGCGGTCATTGCTAGTTCGGGTTTGGCGAGCCTGACAGTTGGCTCGCCGTTTTATCCTTCACTGGCCGGAACACCTTTTGAAATTCCGAGCAGCAGTGACAATTGTTCAAGTCTCTCGGCGCTTGCTAGCGGCTATAGTTGCACATTGGAAACCTACTTCGATCCAACAACGCAGGCTGGTCTGCAGAGTTATACAGTTGATTTCAGTTCTGGAGCGCAGAATACGGCTGCGCCTTCGTTACTGCTGAGCGGAAACGCAGTGAACGAGCTTCCTTCCATAGTCGCGCTGGCCCAGACACTTCCCGCAACCGGCAATGCAAGCTATGGCAGCCCGGTGACGATTACAGCGACCGTTACCCCAGCGAGTGGAACGGGAACTACCGCAACTGGAACGGTACAGTTCATCGTGGATGGCGGGAACTCCGGACAGCCGGTGGCGATGAATGGGGCAGCCCAAGCCTCGATTGTGCTTTCCAACCTGAGTGGCGGCACCCATCTGATTGCCGCCTCATACTCCGGTGACAAGACTTATGCGCCGTCGTCTTCAAGTCCGCTGACAGTCACGATTTCGCCAGCGACATCGAGCACGGCATTGTCCGTTTTCGGATTTGCTGCAGGTCCTCTAACTGCGGAGCCGTCTCCGCCCGAAATTGCTGACGGTGATTCATTCACGATGACTGCGTCAATCGTCCCATCGATCGCGGGTTCGCTCTCAGGATCAGTTGTCTTCAGTAATGGTGTCGGTGGTCCTACATTGGGTACAGCGACCATTCAGTCCACAACGACTTCAGGTTCAGGCACGGCGTATACGGCAGTTTTGACCCTTTCAGGTACCAATGGAACCATGCTGCCGGTGGGAGTTTACAACATCGTTGCCACATACGGAGGAAACAATAATTACGGGACATCAACATCGTCGGCCACGCAGTTAATCGTTACGCAGCCGACGTTCACGATGGCACAGAGCAATTCCGCGATTACGTCGTCGGCTAAGAGCCCTGGCACCAGCACGATTACAATCACCTCTGAGTCCGCCTTTACGGGAGGCGTGGATTTTACGTGCACAGGATTGCCGGTTCATGCGACTTGCAATTTTGTTCCCGCCGTGCTCGGGTTAGCGGTAAACACCAACACAACACCGCCGAATGCCACGTATCTCGTACCCGTGGTTTCCACGACACTGACGGTTAAGGTGAACCAAGCACCAATTATTACTCCCACCGGGATCTTCTGGTGGGCTGGCCTATTGCTGGGCCTTGGCATCTTCGGATTGGCCGGCAACAGAAACGCAAGACGCCGCTTGTTGATACAATCGCTAGCGGCTTGCATACTTTTAGTTTCTTTGGCTGGCGTCTCCGGTTGCGGCAGTGGTACTGCTGCTTTTACGACTCCAAGCGGCACTTCGACGGTAACGATAACTGCAACGTCAACACCTCCAAGTAGTTCCGGTATTCCGAATCCAGCGCTCAACGTTGTGCAGACAGTGCAGTTTACTCTAACTGTGCAGTAAGAGACTGAAAAATCGAAACGGCGGACGGGCTCCCCGTCCGCCGTTTCGTCTTTAGGGGCTGAATCGGCACTTTGCAGGAATCTTTTAACTTTACTCAACGGGAGAAAAAAGATAACGATGGCTAAATCTGCAATCAAGTTCGGAACCGATGGGTGGCGTGCCGTTATTGCCGATGACTTCACTTTTGCCAACGTGCGCATCGCGGCAGAGGCTGTTGCCGCCTACGTCCACGCGAAGGAAAATGCGTTAAAGGGTCTTTGCATTGGCTATGACACTCGCTTCGGTTCCAAGGCCTTTGCGCGCACCTGCGCCGAGGTGGTGGCATCGACCGGCATTCCGGTTTTGCTGGCTAAAGGAATTACACCTACGCCAGCTCTTAGCTACGCGGTACGCGAGCGAGGCATGGCCGGCGGGATCATGATCACTTCGTCGCATAATCCGGCGCAGTGGAACGGAGTGAAGTACAAAGGTTGGTATGGCGGCTCGGGCAAACCCTCGATGATTGCCGAGATCGAATCGCGACTGGGCGAAGCGGTGGTGCGTCCGGCGCAGTCTGCTCCGATTGAAGAGATCGATTTTCTGCCGTCGTACCTCAAGGCAATCGTGAGCTTTACGAGTCTCGAAGCGCTGGCGAATTCAGGGATGAAGTTCGCTATCGACTCAATGTTCGGCGCTGGGTTGACCTACCTCTCCGAGATTTTTACGCGACTTGGCGTAGCTCACGTGCAAATCCGCGGCAACGCGGACCCGCTGTTTCCCGGGATCAATCCAGAACCGATCGAGCCGCATATCCGTGCGCTGGGTGATGCAGTGGTGATCAATGGTTGTCAGGCCGGCTTCTGCACGGATGGCGACGCGGACCGCATCGGCGCAACAGATGAAGAAGGGAATTTTGTTGACCCGCACAAGATCTTTTGCGTTCTGCTGAGTTGGGTGCTTAAGCGCAAGGGCTGGCCGGGCGCTGTCACTCGTGCCTTCAACACTACAAAGATGCTGGACCGGATTTGCAAGAAGCACGGAAGGGAACTGATCGAGCACGGCATCGGTTTTAAGTTCGTCTGCGACTACATGCTCGAGCGGGAGATCGTGATGGGCGGCGAGGAGTCGGGAGGGATCGGCTTTCAGCGGCATTTGCCGGAGAGAGATGGCCTGCTGAACTCACTGCTACTGGCTAATGTAATGGCCGAGGAATGTAAAACGCTGGGCCAACTAGTAGCCGATCTGCAAGCGGAGTACGGCGAACACCAGTATGGGCGCATTGACCTGCACATACCGGGCGAGATAAAGAACGCAGCCATTGCGCGGGCCAAAGCGTTGTTGAGCGGCGATCCGGTCTTTGCCGATATGCCGATCGTGCGGCAGGAGACGATGGACGGGGTCAAATTCTACTTGAACAATCCAGAGGCTGCGACAAAGCCGAATGCTGCCGAGACGTGGTTGCTCCTGCGGGCCAGCGGCACAGAGCCGCTGATGCGGATCTATACCGAGTCGTGTTCTAAGGAGTCGGTGGCTCGGCTACTGGAGTCTGCGCGGAAGTTCGCGCTAGGTGCCTCGGTGGTCGAGTCGTAACTTTTCTGATATGTCGGTATAGGGCTAGAGCCTTTGATGGATGTACGTTGGTCCCAAAGCCCGCTTTTTCATCGAATTCTGAAGCTCAATTCGACAGGTGATCTCGCGGACAAGTGGGCCAGTTTCCAGAGCGGAAATAACTCTGCTCATTCATCGCTCGCTCAATCTTCAAACCCGCTTACCGTTCAGTTGTAAGCGTCTTGTCTTCCCACCCTCGACATAGACTGGCAACATTGAAACGATGAGGGCATGGAAACGAGCAAGGTGCGTGTACGGCGAACGGTCGCGGAGAAGCGGCGGATTGTTGAACTGA
>JBEKDN010000138.1:0-10726 GCA_050014335.1 Occallatibacter sp.
GCCGGCGCTGATTCTTTCGCGTTTCATTCCGATTCGCGGAGGAGCGCAGACTGCCGCACCGCAAATTGCCGAGGCTCAAGGATAAGTCCTTACTGAATTCACGGAGGAATGGCAAATGGTCGACGCGCCGCAATTGGAGACTCTAGAATCCGCATCGGGGAATGGCCAGGACGGATTGAAAGCCGTTATTCTGGCGGCGGGAAAGCAGGCCATCACGGCCAATGGCGAGCCATTGGTGCTGCAAAAACTCGGTGAGAGCAGCATCTTGCAGTGCGTGGTGCGGAATGCATTGCAGGTTGTGCGCGAAGAAGATATCTATGTGGTCGTCGGCTATCGCCAAGAGGATGTGCGCGCTCACCTGGGACCGAACTATCACTACGTGGTTCAGGATGAGGCGCTGGGAACTGGAGATGCAATGTTGCAGGCATCCAGAATGCTCAAGGAGTTTCCAGGCAATTTATTGATTCTCTACGGCGATACTCCGTTGTTTCGGCCCGATTCGATTCGCGGATTGCTCAATCGTCATCGCTTGCAAAAGGCGGACCTCACGCTTCTCACCGCAAATGTGGACCGCATTCTTCCCTATGGGCGCATTATTCGCGACGCCGCGGGACAAATTATCGACATTATCGAAAATATGGAAGCCTCGCCGGATGTGCGCCAGATTCGCGAGTTGAATGTTGGAGCCTACGTAGTCAATGCCGGGGTAATTACGGTGGCTCTCGAAGGCTTGACCCCATCTCCGCGCGGCGGCGAGTATAGATTGACAGACAGCGTTCATCAACTCATCCGCTCGGGTCTTCGGGTAGCGAGTTATCAACTCTACGATCAAGATGAGGTGCAGGGAATCAATACTCCGCAAGATCTGGAGCAGGCCGAATACATTTTGCAGAAGCGCCTTTTTCGCCCGCACCGGCAAGAAGAACAGAATATGGTCGCCTTCGGAACAGGCGGTTGGCGCGCAATCATCGGCGAAGGCTTTACCATGCACAATGTGCGGCGGTTGAGCCAGGCATTATCGAATGAGATAACTCGCCGCAAGGATGAAAAGCACGGGGTGCTTATCGGATATGATAGGCGCTTCTTGTCAAAGCAGGCTGCCGAAGCATCCGCGGAAGTCTTTGCCGGTAATAATATTCCTACGATTCTATTGACTGAGGACGCGCCAACGCCACTCGTTACTTATGCTACCGCGCTGGAAGGCGCCGTCTACGGGCTTGTGTTTACCGCCAGTCATAACCCGCCGGAATGGAATGGGCTGAAGGTTTTTCGCAGCGATGGTTCGCTGCTTTTGGACGATGAGACACACAAGATCGAAGCCGAGACTAATGCTTTAACTCCGGATCACGCAATCAAACTGGAACTCGATATCGCACTTGAAGCCGGCATCGTAAAGCGAAGGGATTATACCAATCAGTACGTCAATGCCGTCGAGGCGTTGATCGATTTGGAATCGATTCGCAAGGCAGGCTTGAAAGTGATTGTCGATCCTATGTATGGTGTGGGGCAACTTACTCTGGGAATTGTTTTAACCGAGGCTCGCTGCCGCGTCACTTTTATCCATGAACGTCACAATCCGCTCTTTGGCGGCCGATCGCCCGCGCCGAGTTTGGAAGGTCTGCGCACATTGAGTTCGCAGATGCAAGAGGAGGGTTATGACGCAGGCCTGGCAATGGATGGCGACGCCGATCGTATTGCGATTCTCGATGAGAAAGGCCGCTATATCTCCGTCAATGATTTATTGCTGTTGCTCTATTGGTATCTGCACGAAGTACGCGGCGAGCGCGGCGGCGTGGTGCGCAATCTGGCGACGACGCATTTGCTCGATCGCCTTGCACATCGCATGGGCGAGCAATGTTATGAAGTTCCGGTCGGCTTCAAGCATATTGTCAACGTGATGCAACAGCATAATGCGCTGCTGGGCGGCGAGTCGTCGGGCGGGCTTACAATACGCGGGCATATTCTTGGCAAGGACGGCATCTTTGCGTCCGCGCTGGTGGTGGAAATGCTGGCCCGCACTGGCCAGAAGATATCGGAACTACGCGACCGCATTTATGCAATCACAGGTCCCCTGTATGACCTGGAAGAAGGTATTCCCGCGACCCCTGAGATGCGGATTGCCGTACCGAAACTTCTCAAAGAGGCGCCGAGTAGCCATATTGGACGCTATCCGGTAACTCGGATTTCGTACGCGGACGGGACTAAGTTATTTTTGGAAAACGATAACTGGGCGCTATTGCGCTTCTCTGGAACTGAACCGGTGCTGCGGCTATCCGTGCAGGCGGATACAGAGGAGAAGGCCAAGGAACTAATCGAGTGGCTCCGGCAGTTCGTGAAGGCGAAGAGTTGAGCGCGCGCGCAATAGATCGGCGATTGCATTTATCAGTGTTATAGCTTTGGGAGGAGTGACTTGCGTTACGGATATTTTGATAACGAGAAGCGGGAGTATGTAATTGACCGCGTCGATGTGCCTGTTTCATGGACCAATTATCTCGGCGTGAAGGATATGTGCACTGTTATCTCGCACAACGCGGGAGGATATTCCTTCTACCAGAATGCGGAGCACCACCGTATTACACGCTTCCGCGCCAATGGCGTTCCGCTCGATCGGCCCGGGCATTACGTTTACTTGCGGGACGACGATACAGGCGAGTACTGGTCGGTCTCCTGGCAGCCGGTTGGTAAGAGCCTGGATAAGGCCAGTTATGAATGCCGGCATGGGCTGTCCTACTCCAAGTTTTCCTGCGAATATCAAGAGATCCACGCGGAGCAGACGCTTTTCATTCCAATGGACGACGATGTTGAATTATGGGATGTGAAGATTCGCAACACGGGAAGTAAGACGCGACGGTTGAGTGTCTTCGGGTATGTGGAGTTTTCCTTTCATCATATCGAAATCGATAACCAGAATCTGCAGATGAGTTTGTACGCTAGCGGCGCGGATTGCCTGGACGGCGTGATTGAGTACGATTTCTATTACGAACCATCGACGTTCCACTATTTTGCGGGGAGTTTTGATCCCGATAGTTATGACACAATGCGCGATGGATTTCTTGGCAGTTATCGAACCGAGACCAATCCAATCGCCGTTGAACAAGGAATGTGTAACAGCAGTGCCGAGTTGGGCGGCAATCACTGCGGAGCGTTGCAGAAGCGAATCGTGATAGAGCCTGGCGAAGAGTCGCGCCTGGTCTTTATGCTGGGCGTTGGTCCGAGAGAAAAAGGAAAAGAAGTCAGGAAGAAGTATTCCGATTTTGACAATGTTGACAAAGAATTCACAGCACTGAAGGGTTACTGGGAGAAGAAACTCGCGGTGTTTCAGTGCAAGACACCGCACCTTGGACTTGACACCATGGTGAATATCTGGACTCTTTACCAGGCGGAGACTTGTGTTGTCTGGTCACGCTTTGCTTCGTTTATTGAAGTGGGCGGTCGCACGGGATTGGGATTTCGCGATACTTCGCAGGATGTGATGAGCGTGGCGCACACCAATCCCGCGAAGTGCCGCCAGCGTATTGTTGAGTTACTGAAGGCACAGGTAAATCAGGGTTATGGTTTGCATCTCTTCGATCCCGATTGGTTCGACTCCGAGAAGCAGAAAGCACCGGAGTTCAAGTCGCCTACGATTGCTCATGCTCCCGATGTGAAGAGCATGATTCACGGCATTGAGCATGTTTGTTCCGACGATGCTCTGTGGATTGTTGTAACCGCATGCGACTATGTTAAGGAGACGGGTGACGATGGGTTGTTTGACTTAGTGCTTCCTTTTGCCGATACGGGCGTGGCGACAGTCTACGAACACTTGAAGCGGTCGCTGGACTTCACGGCGGAACAGGTGGGCCAGACGGGTATTTGCAAGGGGTTGCGTGCTGACTGGAACGACTGCCTGAATCTTGGCGGCGGAGAGAGCGCGATGGTTTCGTTCCTGCATTATTGGGCGCTGCGCGCGTTTGTTGAGGCTGCCGAGTATCTGGGCCGGGAAGAAGATGTGAAGAAGTATGTCGCGCTTGCGGATAAGGTCCGCGCGGCCTGCGAGAGAGAGTTATGGGATGGCGAATGGTATCTACGCGGCATTACCGCCAAGGGGCGGAAGATAGGTTCGCAAGAGTGCGAGGAAGGCAAGGTTTTTTTGGAGAGCAATACCTGGGCCGTGGTTTCCGATGCTGCGTCCGTTGAGCGCGGCCGTTCGGCGATGGATGCCGTGGACAAACATCTGTATTCAAAGTATGGAATTCACCTAGCCTGGCCGGCCTTCTCAAAACCGGATGACGATATAGGATTTATGGGGCGCGTCTATAAAGGCGTGAAGGAAAATGGAGCTATTTTCAGTCATCCGAATCCATGGGCCGTTATCGCCGAGTGTAAGTTGGGAAGGGGCGAGCGGGCGATGAAGTTTTACGACTCGCTGCTTCCGTGCAACCAGAACGACCAGATCGAAGTGCGAGAGGCGGAGCCTTATTCATACTGCCAGTTTGTTATGGGCAAGGATCATGCGGCGCACGGGCGGGCGCGGCATCCGTGGTTAACTGGGAGCGGTGGCTGGAACTATACGGCGGTCACTCGCTGGATACTGGGTGTTCGGCTAAGCTTCGGCGGATTGATTGTCGACCCGTGCATTCCTCCGGACTGGAAGCATTTCAGCGTGAATCGCCAATGGCGCGGAGCTATGTTCGACATTCGCATCGAGAATCCGAATGGCGTGGAGAAGGGCGTGATCAATGTAACTCTGAATGGAGAGCGGATAGAGGGAGCAATTAAGCCGCAGCCGTCCGGTTCGGTCAATACGGTTGTTGTGACGATGGGATAAATGCCTCGCACGCGGAATATCTAAAGGAGTATTTGATGGCGAGAAATGCGATTTCGCGTATATTAATAGTCGCTTTTTGTTTACTGAGTTATTGCGCGTGTAATTCTAGTCTGATTGCACAAGATAATGATCATGGAAAAGTTTTTGGCGCATGGTTTGAAGAGTGGAATATTCATTACTCCGGGCGCAATATTGCAGATTTGCGAAAGAATGGACTAGCCGATCAACTTACTCACTTGTTTTATGCCTTTGGCGATGTGACTGCCACCTCGACTCCGGCGTGTGCTATTGCCGACCCGTCGGACGCCTATCTGGATACTTCTATTCCGAGCGTGAGCGGCAAGCCTTACAAAGCGCCGCTCTATGGAAACTACGGCGCGATTCTGCAACTCAAGCAGCTTCATCCGCAGTTGAAAGTACTGATATCGCTGGGTGGACAGGCGGGTAACAATGCGGGCTGGGTTGCGGCGGCGGCAACCGCGGCAGGCCGCGCCACGCTTACCTCTTCGTGCATTGATTTATTCATCAAAGGTAACATCGCTCCGGGCGTTCAAGCCCCGGGATTGTTCGATGGATTTAATATTGACTGGGAGTTTCCGGCTGCGGCGGACAAAGAGAATTTCACCGCGCTGCTGAAAGAGTTTCGCATACAGCTGGAAGTCTTATCGAAGACGACTGGCAAGAAATATATCTTGTCCTTTGATTCCCCGGCAGGGAAGCAGAATTACGCGAATATAGATTTGAAGGCAGCCGCGGCACAGGTGGATTTTCTTACCATCGACGGTTACGATTATGCCGGCCCGGCAGACAAGCAAAGCAACGAACAGTCCCCTCTTTACGATATTGCCGGGAATCCGCTGCATGGGCAGGGATTCAGCATTGATGAGACGGTCAAGGCCTATCTCAAAGCTGGAGTTCCAGCGGCGAAGTATACGATGGGGCTTCCGGCATACGGCGTGGGCTGGACTGGCGTAGCGAATGTGAATCATGGCTTGTTTCAGAGATCGACTGCCACTGCGCCGGTTTTACGCGCGGATGGGACAGGATTGTGCCCGAATCCAAGCATGACCTCTCCTTCGCCGGGATGCGATCCGCTGCTAACTCCGGGATTGGTGACTTATGCGACAATTGAGAATCTCATCAATAAGAATGGATTTATTAATTGGTACGATGCGGCGCGGGTCGAAGCGACGCTCTACAATCCTGCTACCGGTAGCTTCTATAGTTATGACGACCCGAAGTCAGTGGCTGTGAAGACGGCATATATCAAGAAGCATAAACTAGGCGGCGTTTATGTATGGGCGCTGAATCACGATGATGCCGATGGGTCTCTGACCAAGGCTGTCATAAAGGGGCTGAAGTGATCCGGGGTTCGTAGATTCCCAGGGCCAAAGGCGCGACCTGGGCGCGAGCTTTATTCAACCATCTGTGAAAGCGGACAAACGGGGATTTCTGTAAACCAGGCTACGGCAGCGCCAACCAAAGGTGCTTGATCATGGAGCGCGGAAGGCACCAGGCGGAGATTCATGCCCGCGAAATAACTTTGCGCGATGGGCAGAAACAAGTGAGCCGAGCGGGTGATGCCTCCGCCAAAGACCACGACCTGCGGGGCGAAATCGGCCAGCAAGGCACGAAGCGCAAGGCCGAGATGACGACCGAAGTCGGCAAAGACCTCGGCGGCAACTGGATCGCTGGCAGCCGAGGCGGCAATTTCGGCGACCTCGCGAAGATTGCCGGCGCGCTTTTGATAGTTGCCCTGAATGGCCCGCGTGGAAAGGAAGTCCTCAAGGATTCCGCCTTCATAGGGGGTGTCCCAAATCTCACCGCCGGGAGCGACGCCATGCCCTTGAGTGACAACGCGGCCATCAATTGCAAACGCCGAGCCGATGCCGGTTCCAAGCGTGATGCCGACGGCACGCCGCACTCCGTGAGCCGCGCCAGCGCCGATCTCGCCGAGCAAAAAAGCCCCCGCATCGTGGAGAAAGCGAACCTGCGAGGCCTGCCAGCCAAAGCTCTCGGCCAACGCCTGACGGAGGTCCACGCCATAGAGAAACGGAAGCTTGTGTTTCATGCGGCTGATGCCGGCGGCAAATTCAAAGGGTCCGGGGAAAGCAAGTTCCGCGCCCGCAATGGCTTTGCTATCGCCGGAGGCCTGAAGGCCGAGGGCATGCAGGAAGCTAACGAAGGCCGCGCTGGTCTGCTCGGCGGGATAGTGAGCGCTGGCGACGGGGCCGAGGCGGTACTCGCTGGTGAGGCAAAGCGCTGAGGAGACATGACTGCCTCCGACATCGTAAACCAGGACAGGGTTCTCCAAATCAGCGGCCAAAACTAACCTCATGCAGGGCGGGATTGTCATTCACAGAATACACCCCGGATTGCCACAGTGAGCAGCGCGCGAAATTCATCGAGCTTGCGGGCCGTGATCCATCCTTGGTCGCCCCTGGCGCTGCTATGATTTTCTTCTAGAATGACACCGACACCGGAATCTCCGCGCAATAAAAACGAGCATGAGCGAGAACTGCGCGCGGCCGGTGCGAGTGTGCCTGAAACGCAGGCAGAAGCGGCCAATATTCTTGTGGAACCAGCGGATGTGGTTTTCCTGATGCAACTGGCCGACGCGCTGAATACGACACTAGATCTGGAGACCCTGCTGCGGCGGACCTCTGAACTGGTCGGGGCGGTGATTCCCTATAGCATCTTTGCGATTCTGCTGGTGAACGATCGGACCCGCGAACTGCGGATGCGGTTTCAAATCGGCCACACTTCTACCGTGGAGAAGATGCGGATTCCCGTGGGCCGAGGGGTGGTGGGGCAGGTGGCGCTGACGCGGCAGCCATTGCTGCTAAACGATGTTCATGCGTCGGATACTTACATGGAAGCCAATCCGAATGTGCGCTCTGAGCTGGCCGTGCCGCTGATTGTGAAGAACCGGCTGATCGGGGTGATGGACATTGAGAGCGAGCAGGCGGAATACTTCAGGCCGGAGCATCTGCGGCTGCTCACGCTGACCGCCTCGCGCATTGGCCAGGCGATTGAAAACGCGCGCCTTTATGCGCGGGTATCGCGGCAGGCGCAGACGCTGGCGGTGCTGAATGAGATTGCCACGGAACTGATATCGATTCTGGATTTGGACCCCCTGCTGGAGCGGGTAGGGCAGCTGCTGCGGCGGCTGATCGACTACCAGATGTTCACCATCATGCTGCTGGACGAGAAGGGCGAGACGCTGATTACGCGCTACGCATGGCGCTTTGGCCACGCTCATGCCCCGCAGCGGCGGCTTCCAATTACGACTGGCCTGGTAGGCGCGGCGGTGCGCGAGTGGCGCTATGTGAACGTGTCCGATGTGCGTAAAGACGCGCGCTACCTGGCGATGAATCCTGAGACGCGCTCGGAGCTGATTGTGCCGCTCTTTCACAAAGGGCGGATCATTGGCGTGCTGGACTTGGAGCATACCCGCGTGGGCTTTTTCAACGAGGAGCATGAGCGCGTGCTGACGACCATGGCGGCGCAGGTGGCCATTGCGATCGAGAATGCGCGGCTCTATCAGGCTGTGCGCTCGCAGGAGCGGCAACTGGAGCGCGATATGGCCATGGCGCGCGAGGTCCAACTGCGGCTGCAGCCCACCGAAGCGCCGGAAGAGCACAACGCGGAGATGGCGGTGCGCTTTCTGCCGGCGCGGACCATTGGCGGCGACCTCTATGACTTCCTCGATTACGGCTTCAAGCGCACGGCCATCGTGCTGGGCGATGTGAGCGGGAAGGCGGCCCCGGCGGCGCTCTTTGCGGCCTTGGTGAGCGGGATTATGCGCGCCGCCGCCAAGCAGCGCCCGGAGCCGGCGCGGATGCTGGCGCTGCTCAACGACCAGTTGCAGGAGCGCAAGCTGGAGTCGCAGTACGTAACCATGCTCTTTGCCGTCTGGAACGGCGACAGCCGGACCTTGCAAGTGGCCAACTCCGGCGCGGTGCAGCCGGTCTTCTATCACGGCTGCGCGGCGTCCACGGTGCGCGCCGAGGGCTTTCCGCTGGGCCTTTTTCCCAGCGTGGCCTATGAGGAGTTGAGCGTAAAGACTGAAGCCGGCGACGTGGTTGTCTTTGTCTCCGACGGCATTCTGGATGCGGAGAACGCCGAAGGCGAGATGTACGGCCAGGAGCGCCTCTCCGGCGTCCTCTGTAGCCTCCGCGACGCCACCGCCCAGGAGCTTGCCGACGCGATCCTAGGCGACGTCAGCCGCTTCCAGGGCGAGCAAGAGCGCTTCGACGATGAGACGATCATTGTGCTGAAGGTACGGTGAAATCAGGGATCGGTGCTCGGAAGTCCACTACTCGGCGAAGATTTCGCCTAGTGTGGTCAGCGTGGCGTTCAGCGTGTCTGGCGCGATGGCTCCGGCGCGCTTGACCAAGCGGGTTTTATCCACAGCTCGAATCTGATCGAGGAGAATCAGCCCTTGCTTGCCGCCGTGGCGGACGGGAATACGGAAGGGCGCTGGATGCCTGCCGGTGGTCATCGGCGCAATCAGCGCGGTGCGCAGGTGGTCATGCATCTCCGGCGGGGAGATCACTACGCAGGGGCGGGTCTTCTGAATCTCGCTGCCCACCGTAGGGTCGAGATTCACCAGCCAAACTTCACCACGTTTCACCATCTCAGTTCCGCATCGCCTTCATTGGCGAACTCAGGAAGCACGAGCGCATCGTTGCCCGTGGCGGCCAGCTTCATGCTCGCTTCGGCCCAACCACTGCGCGGGTCTGCTTTGGGCCTGCGCAAGACCAGCGCATCCCCCTCGACGCTCATCTCCGCCCGATCCACCAGCCCCACCTGCCGCAGCAGCGGCTTGGGAATCAGAATTCCTTGCGAGTTGCCTAAACGCCGAATCGTTGCCAGCATATCGCCCTCCATGTAATAACAATGTTATCACATAAGCGATATGTGTGGATACCGCATCTTCCCGCCTTTGCGCAAATGCACATCAAGGAGCGGGCACCCACATTTCAACTTCTTGCCGAATGGAGGGGTGCCTGACTTGGCAGGGAACCGTAATTCGGATTGGGGCCACCGGCTGCGGGAGATCGCCGACGCCATTCACTCCGACGTCAGCCGCTTTCAGGGCGAACAGGAGCGCTTCGAAGACGAGACGATCATCGTGCTGAAGGTGCGGTAAGGGATGGGATGGGGCAATCCAGCAGCGGTTCCGGTTACTGAACCGGCCTTTGCAGGTTACTCATGTTGGATGAGCGCATTGGGCTGTTACCAGAAACCGAGAATACCACTCACCTTTCCAAAAGTAAGTATCCACCGGCAGAGCGGGGGGGGGGGCCGGTTGTAATAAAAAACAAAAGATCATTAGCACCGACCAGGGCAGCCAGTTTACCAGCAATGCATTTGTTGGGACGCTTGAGAAAAAAGGATCAAGGTCAGTATGGACGGGAAGGCGAGAACTTCGCCCCCAACAAAGCGAGTTCTTGTGCAAACCAGATCGATTTCGTTCATATGTGAGCGTCCTACTGTCACAGCCAGCAACCGGAATTGTCCTATAGAGTGGAGGAGAAGACATGGAAGACACTATGGAAGCTGCGAGTAACCCTTTTCACGAATCCATTGCGAGGACGCCGGACGAGGAACTAGCAACACGCGCACAATCAGGCGACCGCGAGGCGCTCGAACTGCTGCTCACGAGGCATCAGCTTTGGATCTTCAATCTGGCGCTGCGCATGTTGCGGCTTCACGCAGACGCGGAAGATGCAACGCAGGAGATTCTCATCCGTGCGATGAAGGCGCTTCCGGGATTTCGCAGACAGAGCAAGTTCACTACGTGGCTTTATCGCATTGCCGCGAATCATCTGATAAACATGAAAAAAGCCGCGTGGAAGGTGTCGGATGCGGTTTGCTCCTTTGAGCGCGCCGCCGAGGGACTGCGTCAGGTTC
>JBEKDN010000139.1:0-10721 GCA_050014335.1 Occallatibacter sp.
CTTACCTATCACAGTCTCGGTGGCCAGTCCATAGGTGCGTTCCGCGCCGCTGCTCCAAAACAGCACGCGGCCTTCGAAGTCAACCGCAATCGCTACAATCTGGGCAAGGAACTTGGCCGCAAACTCCGCCCCGGCAACTTCCATAGAAGCCTCCTCAAGCAGCCCGTGTAGCGTTAAACGATTGGGAATGACCCAGAAGCGGCGGATATCGGGTGGCTGGGAATGGACCAAAGCCCGGTACCTTGTCGATGCAGACAGCCCGCGTCAGTGGCATGATTTTGACATTCACTGCCGCGCTAAGTCAAGCGGATTAAAACGGCTGCTTGGGCGCGAGGTGGTGGTCGTCAGGCAGGTTAGAAAGGCGGCAAGGTACTATTTCCGGTTCATGGAATCATCCTGTTCGAGGCCATGTGATTTGTAAAAATGCATTCCGCTTTTTTGCAGGAAAGAATGCTCTCAATCTTCAGTCTTAGGCGGGATGCGAAGACGGCGAGATTATCAGTCCACTCGGCGGCCCACGACAAGTTGTCACAAGCACAGACGATTAATGGAAGCGCGCACAAACCGCATCTCAAACTAGAAATAGGTGTGTGATGCGCATCACTCCGTAAAATCACGATTCTGGTAAACTCCGGCTATGCGAAGCAGTATTTTCCAGCGCTCGGCAGTGTCCATTTTTTTGATCGGCACGCTGCTTGCGCCTTTTGGAAACTGCTTGCAACCGACGCACAAGAAAGCACATAGTTGCTGCACTGCGGGGTCGGCGCAGGGCAAAACTGCTCAGAGCAATTGCTGCACCACCAGCGCTCCGCTGCCAGCCGTTGCTGTCGCGCCCATCGTTCCGGCTCCGACGTTGATCCAGGTTGCGCGGCAGTTCATTGCTTCAGATGAACTCTGCGCGCCGAACGAATCCCCGAAATTGGTGGTGATTCCTCCGCATTCTCCGCCTGCGGGCACATTTATCTTAAGAATCTAAATCTCAACTTCCGCCATGGCTTTTCAGGGCGCGCATCTCTGCGCCTTGGCGCATTTCCTTTGCCGATTTACGCGGAGTTGAAGAGTGAAAACGATCAATGTTTGTGCGCCATTTGTGCTGGCGCTGTCGATTGCCTGTTTCGGGCAGACGGAGCCGCGCTCCGTTTCTATGCCTGAAGCTGCGGTCACGACTATGTCCGTCGATGAGGCGGTTGCCGCTGCTCTTGAGGGCAATCCGGAGATTCGCGCGGAGGTGAGGCGGCTGTCGCTTGCGCGCATGAAAATCGCGACGGCGCGAAGCCTGGACGACCCCATGCTCCAGGTGCGCGACTGGGATACTCCAGTCACAAAACCGTGGGATCTGAATCAGGCGCAGCTCATGGTAATGCTGCAGCAGAGTTTTCCCGGTCGCGAGAAACGGGAGATGCGGGCCAAGCTTGCTGAGGACGATGCCAGCGGGGCAGAGGCGGCTCTGGAGTCGCTTCGCCAGCAGGTCTCCGCCGAGACGCGCAAGCTTTGTTCGGATCTGATGCGCAATGCCGACGAACTGCGGCTGGAGGCTAGCCAGAAAGCCTTGTTACAGGAGGCTCACGGCGTTGCTCTGGCGCAGTACACTACCGGCAAAGCGCCTCAAGCCGACGTATTGCGCGCGCAGATGGCGCTTACTCGGCTGAATGAACAGTTGATCGAACTGGAAGAAGAGCGCGACAATGCGCGCGCGCAATTGAATGCCATGATGGGCCGGCGGCCGGAAGACGCGGTAGACATCGCAGGGAATTATGCAACGCCTGCTCCCTTGCCAAGGATCGAAGAATTGGAGCAGGCGGCGATCGCTCATCGGCCGGAACTGGCAGCGCTGCGCACCGCGATCACGAAGTCAAGAGACGAGAGCAAGCTCACCCAGTTGGCGACCAAGCCCGACTTCACCGTCGGCCTGGGATATATGTTGATGCCCACCGGTTCGTCGTCGCGCAACGCCTACATGGCCGAGTTATCGATCAACCTTGCGCAGTTGAATCGCGCGCGCCACGAGGGCGAAGCGAAGCAGGCCGATAAGGCGACCGATGTTTCTCAGTCGGAACTGGATGCGCGGGCATCGGCGGTCTTCCTTGAGATTCGCCAGGCGCAGATTGCGGTGCAGGCCGCGGAGAAGCGCGTCAAGCTTTATCGCGACACGCTTCTGCCGCAAGCCGAGGCGACATTTAAAGCTTCCGCCGCCGCCTACCAGGGCAATCGCGCCGAGTTCATGAGCGTGATCGACGCGCAGAATCTTCTTCTGGAAATTCAATCGGATTATTACAAAGCATCGGCGGCCACCGATGCGGGCATCGCTCAGTTAGAGCGCGCAATTGGCTCGCCGATTGCGGACGCAACCAACGGACACGCAGAGAGGACAAACCAATGACATCGAGAGAAAAGAAACTGTTCGCACTTGGCGGCGGCGCGGGAATTGTAGTTGCCGCATTGCTCGCTGGAATCCTTATCGCGAAAGAAAGTCGTCCCGTCGCCGCTTCGCCCGATGCGGAAGGGCCGGCTGCTGTTGCAGAAAAGGATGCTGGCCACGCAGCGCAGCAGGGAACTGAGCCGGGCACAACTGTCGAGCTGACTCCGGCGGAGATTACCGCAGCGGGCGTGCAGGTTGCCGAAGTGCGGACAGCAGCGCTGAAGACTGACATCGCTGCCTTTGGCCGCGTGGAGCAGCCAGAATCGCAATTGGCCGCGGTGAGTGCATGGGTCGGCGGACGCGTGGACAAGCTTTACGTTCAATACACCGGCGAACACGTGCGGCGCGGTGAGGCTGTGGCCGACTTGTATAGCCCCGAGGTGGCGACGGCCATCGAGGAGTACCGGCTGGCCGAGGAGAATCGCAACCAGCTTCAGCAGTCGGATGATGCATCGGCGCGCGCGCAGGCCGATGCGCTGATCAAGGCAAGCCGGCGCAAGCTGGAACTGTGGGGAATTGCCGAAGGGCAATACAACGCGCCTGCAACATCGGGCATACCGCATGTAACCATCTACGCCAATAGCGCGGGTAGCGTGGTGGAGCGGAAAGTGACGCAAGGCCAATATGTGAACGCGGGCGATACACTGCTGACGGTCGCAGACCTGAACACGGTCTGGATCAAAGCCGACGTCTTCGAGGAGCAATTGCAGCAGATTCATGCGGGACAGGATGTAGACATTACCGCCGAAGCACTGCCGGGTCAGACACTGCACGGCCATGTGGAATTGATCGAGCCAACAGCCAATCCGCAAACGCGCACTGTTCCGATCCATGTGCATCTGGCGAATCCGGGAATGCGCCTGTTGCCGGGAATGTTTGTGAGCGCCAGCTTTGTGAGCCGTGCCGCTCAGTCCACGATGGTGATTCCGCGCTCGGCGGTGCTGGATACAGGCACACGCAAAATTGTGTACCTGGCGCGCGGCAATGGCGTCTTTGAGGCACGGGAGGTGCAGGTCGGCGTGGCCTCGGAGGATCTCTTCCCCGTGGTGAGCGGCTTGTCCATTGGCGACAAGATTGTGCTCAGCGGCAACTTCCTCATCGACTCGCAGGCGCACTTGAGTTCCGGAATGTCAGGGCTTTATGGAGGCTCGAAGGAGTTTGCGGAAACAGCGCCGGCGGCGTCTTCAACTGACCGGAAAAGCGCGGGAACGAGTGCCGCAAAAATCGTTTTCCAGGCCGTGCCCGATCCTTTGAAATCCGGTGAGGACAACCAGTTCCACGTCAGTTTGACGGACGCGCAGGGAAAGCCGATCTCCGACGCCAGCGTAACTGTGAGATTGATCATGCCCGCCATGCCAGCGATGAATATGCCGGAGATGAAAAGCTCCATCGATTTGGTATGGGCCGCGGACCAGCAAATGTACATAGGTAAAGGCCAAGCGCCCATGCCCGGAACCTGGACCGTCTTCGTCGAGGCGCGCAAGAACGGCGCAGTGATCGCTACCGTTCACACGCGTCTAGGCGCAAGGTAAGGAGCAGCCATGATTAACCGCATTATCGAATTCTCGATGAAGAATCGCTGGCTGATTCTGGGTGTTTACGCGGCGCTGGCCGTCTGGGGCTACTGGGCGCTCATCCATACGCCGATTGACGCAATTCCCGACCTCAGCGAAAACCAGGTAATTGTCTTTACGGAATGGGCCGGCCGCAGTCCGCAAGAGGTAGAAGATCAGATCACCTATCCGCTTACCGTGAATTTGCAAGGACTGCCGCACGTGCGCACGGTTCGCTCATCATCGGCCTTCGGCTTCTCCATGGTGAATGTGATCTTTGAAGACAAAGTGGACATTTACTTTGCGCGCACTCGCGTGCTGGAGCGCCTCAGCTTGGCAAGCAGCTTTCTGCCCGCGGGCGTAACTCCGGTGATGGGGCCGGATGCAACGGGTGTTGGCCAGGTCTTCTGGTATACGGTAGAGGGTCCGTACGACAGCGGCACGCTCCACTCACTGCAGGATTGGTTCATCAAATACCAACTCAACTCCGTGCCGGGCGTTGCGGAAGTGGCCAGTGTCGGCGGCTTTGTAAAGCAGTACCAGATCGATCTCGATCCCATCAAAATGCGTGCCTACAATATCGCGCTGAAGGATGTCGTCGGGGCGGTGGAGCGAAGCAATAACAACATAGGCGCCAAGGTAATCGAGGTGGGCGATACCGAGGAGATGGTGCGCGGCATCGGCCTGATTGGCGGGCTCAAGGACATCGAGGGGATTTCGCTTGGTGCTTACAACGGCACGCCGGTGACTGTGGGCAACATTGCAAATGTGCAATTGGGCCCTGAGTTCCGGCGCGGCGTTCTAGATAAAGATGGCAAAGAGGCAGTCGGTGGCGTAGTTGTCATTCGCTATGGAGCCAATGCACGCGAGGTCATCGAGGCGATAAAAGAGAAGATCGGCGAGATTCAACCGGGGCTTCCCGCAGGCGTGCAAATCGTTCCATTCTATGATCGCAGCGTTCTCATCGATCACGCAGTGGGCACGCTGCGCCATGCATTGATTGAAGAGATCATCCTGGTTACGTTGGCTCATGTGCTTTTTTTATGGCATTTCCGCAGCATCCTCGTCGTTACCATTCCATTGCCGCTCGCCGTTCTCGGCTCGTTTCTGTTGATGAATGGCGCGGGCATTTCATCGAACATCATGTCGCTGGGTGGCATAGCCATCGCTATCGGCGTACTTGTGGATGCGGGAATCGTGATGACCGAAAACGTGATCCGCCAAGCGGAGCAATACGAACACGAGCACGGGAATTATCGAGAGCATATTTATGAAATCACGCTGAATGCCGCGCGCCTTGTAGGCAGGCCCATCTCTTTTGCCATGGTCATCATCATCCTTGCTTTCGTTCCGGTCTTTGCGCTCACCGGCATGGAAGGCAAGATGTTTCATCCGCTGGCCTTCACCAAGACATTTGCCATGGTGGGTTCCACCATCCTTGCCGTCACGCTTGTTCCCGTGCTGTGCACCTTTCTCATTCGCGGCAAGCTGCATCGCGAGGAAGAGAATCCGGTGATGCGTCTGTTGCGCTCTATCTATCGGCCGGTGCTGGCGTGGGCGCTGCGCCACAGAGCCGTCACTCTCGGCCTTGCGCTGGCGCTCTTCTGCGCCGCCGTTTATACCGCGACAACCATCGGCTCGGAATTCATGCCGCCGCTCGATGAAGAGACGGCGCTCTTCATGCCTATCACCGATCCACGCATTTCGCTTACCAAGGCGACTGAAATTCTTCGCCAGCAGGATGCCATTATTGCCGCCGATCCGGCCGTGGCAATGGTAGTTGGAAAAGTGGGCCGGGCCGAGACGTCCACCGACCCAGCGCCTGTGAACATGAGCGAAACTACAATTACGTTCAAGCCCAAAGATCAATGGCCAAAGGGACTCACCAAAGACGCAATCCTTGCGCGCCTCGATGAGAAATTGCAAATCCCCGGAGTGACAAATATCTGGACTCAGCCAATTCGCAATCGCATCGACATGCTCTCGACAGGCATACGCACGCAGATCGGCATCAAGGTCTTCGGCCCGGATCTGAACGTCATTGAGCAAAAATCGGAAGAGATCAAGGAAGTTGTGAGCCAGGTGCCCGGTGCTACGGACCTCTATGCCGAGCGTACGACCGGTTCGCCATATCTGGAGATGACGGTGGATAGGCAGGCCGCCGACCGATATGGAATGAATGTAGCGGATGTCGAGGATGCAATCGAGACCGCTATCGGCGGCAAGAACCTGACCACGACGATCGAGGGCCGCCAGCGCTTTCCAGTTAGGGTGAGATATGCGCGAGATTACCGTGAAAATCCGCAGCAACTTGGCGAAGTGCTAGTCGCCGGCAGTAACGGAACACAGGTGCCGCTCGATAAAGTCGTCACCATCAAGACAACGATGGGACCATCGATGATATCGAGCGAAAATGGCCTGTTGCGGGGGGCTGTGCTTCTCAATGTGCGTGGCCGCGATGTAGGTGGCTTCGTCGCTGAAGCTCAACGAACGGTCGCCCGCCAGGTGAAAATGCCGCCGGGTTACTACATTGAATGGAGTGGTCAGTACGAGAACGAAATCAGCGCGCGCAAGCGTCTGGAGATGGTTATTCCGCTGGTCCTTGTTGTAATCTTCGTCCTGCTTTATCGCACTTATGGTTCAGCCAAAGAAGCTGCGCACGTTCTTCTTGCCGTGCCGTTCGCACTGACTGGCGGCGTCTTTATGGTCAAGGCGCTCGGACTTAATTTCTCGGTAGCTGTGTGGGTAGGATTTATCGCGCTGTTTGGAACCGCGGTGCAAACGGGCGTGGTGATGGTGATCTATCTCGAAGAGGCGGTTGCACGGCGCACCGCCGCCGACGGCCGTCTTACGCGCGCGGGTCTTCATGCCGCTGTGATGGAAGGAGCGCTGCTAAGGCTCCGTCCCAAGGTGATGACCGTTGCCACAGTGGTTGCGGGGCTGCTGCCACTGCTATGGTCCACGCGCACTGGCGCTGAATTCATGAAACCCCTGGCCGCTCCAGTATTAGGCGGAATGGTCAGTTCGCTGATTCACGTGCTCATTGTGACGCCCGTGATCTTCACATGGCTGCGAGAACGGGAACTGTAATCGAAGTAGGAAAACGAACGAACACTTTCACGGCATAATACTTTCTACCGGCGAGCAAGCGGGAGCGTAATAACGATGCGCGCTCCGCCGCTTGCGCGATTGCATGCCGAGACAGTTCCGCTATGGGCGCGCACCACGGCGTCGACGAAGGCAAGGCCAAGACCGTGACCGTTAGAGTCTTTTCCTTTTACCCGGCGTTCGAACAAATGCAGCAATACCTCTGAATCGAATCCCGGCCCATCGTCTTCCAGAGTGAGTGAGGCAAGACCATTATCGGCATGAAGCTCTATGGTCACTACACAGGGTTTGGAATGATGCTTTAGTTCATTGTCAAATAAATTGGAAATCATGCGGTGAATAAGGGCTGCATCCGCAGTGATAATTACAGGCCCGCCACTGTTCAGTTTAACCTGCAATCCGTTTTCCGTCATCGAAGGCTCGTAGAGATTAATCATGACTCTGAGCAATTCATCGAGATCAATCTCACTTAGATTAAGTCGAAGAGCGTCCGCTTTAGCCTCGGCCACATCAAGGGACGAATTCAAAAATTCTGTAAGCCGATCCAATTCCTCGATGGCCCAGACAATTGTTTCAGCCTGGTCGCTCTGGGCCGCAGCCGACAAAGAGATTTCGAGTTTTCCACGGATTGCGGTCACGGGGCTGCGCAAATCATGCGCCAATGAGTCGGTAATCGTATGCAATTGATGCATAGAATTCTCAATTCGATCAAGCATCCGATTAAGTGTCAAAGCAAGATTTGCGACTTCGTCATTCTTTCCGTGGATTGGTACTCTCGTATTCACATTGGAGTGACCTATTCTCGAAGCGGCCTCGGTAATTTGCCGCACGTGACTTAACATCCGGAGGCTTGTATAGAACACAATGCCAAATCCAAAAAGGACAATCAGTAGCCAAAGCAGAAAGAATCGCAGCCGAAGTTTCTTCAATACACGCAGCTCATCCCGCTCTGAGAGCCCAAGATAGATATAGCTTCCATCGTCTATGCGAATGGATGCCACGCGAAATGGCACCCCGGAGCCTTCGACTCTCAGGTCCGTTGGATGGTCAGGAACGATTCTGCTTGCCTTGATGCCTCTAAGTTTCGCTTCGCCATTGCCCGTGCCAACCCATAATTTAAGAGTACCGTTGCCGTCTGTCTGAAGAAAAAATACTGAGTCGTTCGCGCTCTTCTCTTGCAGATCCTTATTGGGGACTTCCTTGCCTGCCAACTCCGCCACTTCTCCAACTACCCTGTCATAAAGCGCGTCCTTCGGCGTTCGCTCGGCAACATCGCCCAGCACTTCAACTTCTCCTGACAGCCATGCGTCGCTGCGCCGTTGAATGTCACTGGCCATAAACCGCTGGAGAAAAAAGAAGACCAGAAGAGTTCCGCAGGCAAAGGCCAGGGTTGCCCAAAGCGAGATGCGCCAGGCGGCGCTATGCATCACGGGCCTAGCGGTCTTTGAGCACATAGCCCACGCCTCGCAGTGTTCGAATCAACGGTTGTTGCCCTTGTCCATCGACCTTGCCGCGTAATCGATAGATATGAACATCGACCACGTTCGTGTCCGGCTGAATGCGCATTCCCCATACCTGGTCGAGAATCATTGAACGCGTAACGACCCGGCCCGCATTACGGCAGAGATACTCAAGCAAAACAAATTCCTGCGTGGTGAGTTGCAAGAGCTGTCCGGACCGGGTTGCTTCACGGCGCAGCAGATCCAGCTCAAGGTCAAGCACACGCAAACGGGTCGCTTCCGTGCCGGCAGGGCTGTTGCGCCTAAGCAGGTTGCGCAGTCGTGCCAGCAACTCCGCAAGAGCGAAGGGCTTGGTCAAGTAATCGTCCCCGCCTTGTTCCAGACCCCTCACCCTGTCATCCGCGCCCCGCCGCGCCGACAAGATCAACACCGGCGCTTGAACTCCCATCCGGCGCAGCTTGAGAATTAAATCTATTCCGTCTTGGTCCGGTAATCCAAGATCAATAACCATAATGTCGAAGGGGTTATCGACAGCCAGCCGCTCGGCCGTTTTGCCATCGCCCGCGGTCTCCACTTGATATCCCGCCTCTTCCAGCGAAGATCGCAGGAATCTTTGGATGTCGATTTCGTCCTCAACGAGCAAAAGGCGCATGAATGAATTTTACTGCGTCTTGCACATTCCGATAGACTTTTCCCTTGAGAATGCCACGGGCCGCGGCTTGAACGTGGAAATTACATCGAAATGACAATTCTGTCATCTTTGCGTTCACTTCTCGTCATTTCAAGTCAGTATGCTAATTCATGGTAGTGCATGAATGAACAAGTGGACGGATGAACAAATCGTCATCATACCTTGGCCGTTTGAATGCTTTCCAAAACCACTGCCATTCCGTCTCACCCTTGTAACTTGTAATTGTTGACTCGCGCCGGATTGGGATGCGGAATCTTCCACCCGTCGGAACTCTTGTAATCAACCATAAGGGAATGGGAACACGTGCCAATGACGCAAACCAGGGCAACATCGGAATCAAAGCTCTTCGCGGAGGACTTCAAGGCATCTATGCCGCTACCGCAAGCGCTTCATCCTCCCCTTGAGGAAGCGTTGCGTCACGTTCTCGATAATCCGGGCAGCCTCGTTCGTCCACGCATGGTCTTTCAGGTAGCAATCGCTTACGGTCTTGAGAAAGAGGCCGCTAGGCGTCTGGCTATTGCGCTGGAATACTTCCATACGGCTTCACTCATTTTCGATGACTTGCCATGCATGGATGATGCCATCGAACGCCGCGGAGTACCTTGTGTTCACTTCGCATTTGGTCAGGCGGGCGCGATTCTTACCGCCCTCGCGCTTATCAATCGCGCATACGGTTTGATATGGCAGGCAGTGTCCGCGTCAATGCCGCAGATTCAATCATGCGCCCTGGCCTATATTGAACAGTGTCTCGGACTGGATGGACTGCTCAACGGTCAGAGTCTCGACCTGCACTACTCAACCTTGCCGCACAACCGCGAGACAACGGAGCGAATCGCGCGAGGAAAGACAGTATCGCTAATCCGCCTTACGCTGGTGCTACCTTCCATGATTGGCGGCGCTTCACCACGCGAGATTCAGCTTCTGGAGCGAATTGCTCTCTACTGGGGCCTTGGCTACCAGATGGTCGACGACTTGAAAGATGTTCTAGGGAACTCTTCGCAGGTGGGGAAGACTGTTGCCCGTGACCAGTTGCTTGACCGTCCCAACGTGGCAACGGCGATGGGAGTTCCTGCAACGATTGAGCGTCTCACACGCTTTATTCTCTTGGGAGACAAGACCCTTCACATGCTGCTGCAATCGAGGTCGAGCCTGTCGTTTCTTGAAAAATTACGGAGCGATCTGGAGGGAGAGCTTGCTCGGGTTACCGCGAATGCCTTCGAGCTATGCATGGGAGATCGTAAGTGATTTTTCTCAAGTTGATCGTGACCAATCTGCGTCGGCATCGTATACGTTCGCTCATCAGTGTGGCCGGAATAGCCTTCAGCGTTGCCGCAATGCTGACCGTGGTCACTATATTGCAAGGCGCAATCGGAATGTTTACCGGTATTTTATCTAGTAATAGCGAGATTATCGTCTTCGAGCGCAACGTCTCAGATCTCTTCTTCAGTAATGTTTCCGCTGCGGCACTGCAGCGGATCGCTACCTGGCAA
>JBEKDN010000140.1:0-10697 GCA_050014335.1 Occallatibacter sp.
GGCGTCTCGTTGAGAAGCAGGACTCTCTGATTATCTTTGATTCCGAGTTTCTTCCGTAGCCGAGTGTCAGAATATCCTGCCATGAGCTTCCTTCCCAGTCAGCGCCAGATTTCAGTTAGACAATTCCTCAATCGTAATGTGGTCATTTGTATAGATGCAGATTTCGCCGGCGATCTTCATTGCCTTTTCGGCAATCTCGCGAGCGCCGAGGTCGGTGTTTTCCAGCAGCGCGCGCGCGGCGGCCGTGGCGTAACTTCCGCCGGAGCCGATCGCGGCCAGCGGTTCATCCGGGTCAATCACATCGCCTGAGCCGGAGATCAAAAAAGTCTGACCGGCATCGGCGACGACTAACAATGCCTCAAGATTACGCAGCATCTTGTCGGTGCGCCAATCCTTGGCCAGCTCGACGGCGGCGCGATTGAGGTTGCCGGCGTACTGTTCCAGCTTGGTTTCAAAGCGGGCGAAGAGCGAAAATGCGTCGGCTGTGGAACCGGCAAATCCGGCGAGAATTTTGTCCTGGTAGAGACGGCGAATTTTCTTTGCCGAATGCTTCAGCACGTGGTCGCCGAGGGTGACCTGGCCATCGGCGGCCATCACCACCTGGCCGTTGCGGCGGACACAGATGACAGTGGTGGAACGAATCCTGCCGCGCAAGCGATTCCGGGAATGCTGTTCCGCTGTGGAACTGTTAGACGAAGCCATGAAAAAACCTCAGCAAACGGGGCATCCGGCGGGCCGGAAGTCCTTGAAGTTGCAGTCACGAGTATATCGCAGCGCGAACGGCAGAGCAGTTTCAACTTGAGCAAGAGGCGGAGGGGTCACCTGTCGGCAACGCCGCCGCTCCCTCTGCGGTATCCTCTAGTTTGAGACTCTGGATGGGGAGCGTTGGGGAAGAGTCTCGCATTCGATGACAGCTTTCAACGGAAGTGCATGGGAGATTGCCGCCGACGTGGCGCTGATGGCCATTCTGGTTGCGCTGGGCGTGTGGCTGATCTTTCGCCGGCGGCCGACGGCGGAAGAGTTGGAGCGAGCGCGGCGGCTATTTCTCTCGCACTCTGGGCGGCTGGTGGACGGCATGTTGCTGGATGTCTGCGAGGTGGAGGCCCAGGCTACCAAAACCGAGCCGGCCCATAAGCTGACCATGCTGCTGTATAGCTATCGTATTGGCGGCGTGGATTACGAGTCTTCACAAGACATTACCGGCATGCAAGGCGTGGTGGATGCGGAGGATGTGCGGGCGGGCTTTCCCTGCTCGGCGCGCTACCAGCCAGGCAATCCGCAGAATAGCATTGTGGTGGCTGAGGAGTGGACCGGCCTGCGGGCGGGGCTTCCGGTGCTACCCGCATACGAGAACCCGGACCCGGTCGACACGAGCCATCTGGACAGCCTGCGGCCTGGCCGGGGTTAGACTGCCATACTGATGAACACGATAAATTGAAGCATGGTCTTTCTTCGCACCGGGCTCTTCAGGCTGCGTCAGCCCTCGCTTGCCCGTGGTGTTTTGCTGGCCTTGGGCACGCTGGCGGCAAGCCTGCGTCTGGCGGGATTTCCCTTTCTTTCCGCGCCTCGCGCCTCAGTCTGGCAAATTCTTTTGGTTCCCGCTGTTGGGTGGGGAATGATTGAGACCCTGCGCTGCATGGGCAGCAGATGGACGCTATACAACGCTGGCGTGCTGATTCTGCTTTATTCGGAATTGATGATTCTTGGCCTGGTGCTTTTCTTTTGGGTCTATCTATAAGTCCATGAGGCCAGGCGCTATCAAAACACTGCCGCCGCAATTTAGGATGTTCGAGAACGCTGCCGGAAGAACGATTCAAATCAAATCATGGGAGGATGCAATGCTCAAGGGTTTTCGCGATTTCATTTTGCGTGGCAACGTGGTTGATCTGGCAGTGGCTGTGATTCTGGGCGCGGCCTTCAACGCCATTGTCACGTCACTGGTGAAAGATGTGCTGACACAGTTGATCGCCGCCATTGCAGGCAAGCCGGATTTCAGCTCGCTGGTTCTTAAGGTGCGTGGCACTCCGATCATGATCGGCAACTTTCTGAACGCGGCGATCTCGTTTTTAATTGTGGCCAGCGTAGTCTATTTTGGAATTGTGTTGCCTTTGAACTCGCTGCTTAGCCGCATCAAGAAGCCTGCGCCCGCAGCCGCGCCTGCTACCAAACCTTGCCCAGAATGCTTGAGCGAAATTCCGCTTGCCGCGCGCCGTTGCGCGCATTGCACCCAGCCGGTTGCATAAGATTGGCCGCAGATTTTACTGAAGCGAGGCGCGCGTCCACCGCCCTACGAGGTTCGATTGATGACTTTACCTAAACAGGTTGCCGTTCTTTTTTTGTTGTTCATTCCGATTCTTCATGCGGCGCGGAGCCAGCAGCAGCCTGCGGCCGCTGTCTTCGGTTATCGGGAGTTCGCGAGCGAGGAAAAGATCGAGGAGAAATTTCTTGCCGTCCCCGACCCCAAGCTGGCTGGCGAGGCGCTAAAAACGCTCACTGCGGAACCCCATCTGGCCTCGACTCCCGAAGACCGCAAGACCGCCGAATATGTGGCGCGCAAGTTTCGAGCCGCCGGATTGGAGACGGAGATTGTTCCCTATCGCGTGCTGATGAACCAGCCTTTAAAGAATGAGTCCAAATCCGTGCGCGTGGAAGCCTATGGAGCCGGTGGAAACATGTTGATGAGCGGCCCTACGCGCGAACATGTAGAGGGCGATCCGTACCAGGACGATCCGCGCGTGGCAATTCCCTTCAATGGGTCATCGGGTTCGGGCGATGTGGTGGCTGAAGTGATTTACGCCAACTACGGCCGACTGGAGGATTTCAACTATCTTGCTGCTCAGCACATCAACCTCAAGGGCAAAATCGTTCTAGTGCGTTACGGCGCCAATTTCCGCGGCGTTAAAGTTTATCTCGCCGAGCAGCGGGGCGCTGTGGGCGTGCTGATCTACTCCGACCCGCATGACGATGGATACGAGAAGGGCGATACTTATCCGGTGGGCCCGTGGCGGCCAGAGACAGGCATTCAGTACGGATCTGTGCAATATATCTTCAAGTTTCCCGGCGATCCGGAAACGCCCGGCGTGGCTTCAACGCTTGATCTGCCAGACTCGGCAAGGGTCGCGCCTTACGGCAGCCAGCCTCACATTATTTCCATTCCCCTCAGCTATCATGACGCCATGCCGATTCTGCAAGCCCTCAAAGGCCCCACCGTGCCGCAGGACTGGCAGGGCGCACTGCCCTTCCACTATCACCTGGGATCGGTTGGCTCTGACGCCGTGATGGCTCATCTCCACTCTGTGCAGGATTATCAGCGGCGAGTTATCTGGGATGTCATCGGAAAAATCAAAGGCTCGGAGTATCCCGATGAGTGGGTTATTGTAGGCAATCACCGCGACGCCTGGAGCTACGGCGCAGTCGACCCTTGCAGTGGCACTGCGGCAATGCTGGAATCCGTGCGCGGCGTCGGCGCGCTGCTGCGGCTGGGTTGGCGGCCTAAGCGGACGATAGTCTTTGCCAGTTGGGATGCCGAAGAGGAGGGCCTGATCGGATCAACCGAATGGGTGGAACAGCACGGCCAGGAATTGCAGCGCGCCGTGGCTTACTTCAACACCGATGTTGCCGTCTCCGGGCCGGATTTCACTGCCTCCGCTGTGCCTTCGCTCAAGCAATTTCTCCGTGAGCTGACCCGCTCGGTTCCCAGTCCGCTGACCGGCACTGTCTATCAGCAGTGGCGCATCCGGCATCCGGCTCAGGACGAGAATCCAGCTCCAGCAGGACAGAGTGCGCCTTCCACCACGCCCATGCCTGGCGAAGAAATTAAAGTGGGAGATCTCGGCTCCGGCTCCGACTTTACGCCTTTCTTCCAGCACGCCGGCGTTCCCTCCACCGACATCGGATCTGAAGGCCCTTATGGTGTCTATCATTCTGTCTTTGATAACTACGCATGGTTCACGCTGAACGCCGATCCAAAGTTTGTCTATCTGCAGGAAATGGCCCGCGTTCTGGGCCTGGAGGCGGTGCGGATGGCCGACGCCGACGTGCTGCCTTACGATTACGTCGCCTATGCCGCTGCAATCAATTCGTATATCGCGGCGGCCAAACGCAAGAGCTGGGTTGCCAGCACCAATACTTCGCCGATGCGTTGGAATATGAAAGATCAGGGCCACTATTCATTAGAGTTTGCGCCTGCCGAGGCTGCCGCCGCGCGCTTTTTAGCCGCTGCCGAGCGGGCTCGCGCACTTCAACTGGCGGCGTCCGGCGACCTGGGAAAATTGAACCAGGCTCTGCGCCAGACCGAAACGGCGCTACTCAGCGACGCGGGCCTGCCCAACCGTCCCTGGTACCGGCATACGATCTATGCTCCCGGAGAGTTTACCGGTTATTCGGCCGTCGAGATTCCCGGCGTGAACGAAGCCCTGGATGCGCATGATTTGAAGCGGGCTGCGCAGCAGTTGACAGTCCTTACCCAGGCCATAACGCGGGCCGCACAGACGCTGGAAGGACTGGCAAAAGCCAATTGACTGGGAAGACCGTGCTTGTCGCGGGCGCAGGAAAAGTTGTGGTCTATGGAGCGAGTCTCGGTGGCGAGCTGATCGTCGGCGATAGCTGGCGGATTTGCACACCGTTTTGACTTGGAAGAACCAGTCAATCCTGAAAAGTGTGTAAATGTATATCGAATCAATAACATATATACCAGAAATTCTTTCAGCATCCAATGCCGATCGAGCCGCCTCCCGGTGGGACCACTAAAATCGTGCCCCCACATCCCGACTTTCAGATGAATGAAACGATGAACCCCGCGTCTCCCTGTTCCCTGACAAACTTTACCTCAAAAGTTTGCCGATAATATTCCATCCCCGGAGCACAATGGAAACAGCATCAAACCAAGGTCCAAATGATCGTTCATCGTCCTCCAACCCGCGCAATCTCAGTCCAAAATCCATACAACCAGAGCCTCGCCTTCGGCTCCATCTTCTCCATCTATTCGCCAAATATTCCGGCACCCCCCACCCCCCCTACCCCCTCCGACCCCATTTCCTCTCCGTCGGTATCAACTAAACACCAAGCAATCAATAAGTTAAGATTTCAGCATGTTAATCAATCAGTAACTGCAAACCTCGATTTTTGCCCCGTTTTCACCCCTGAAAACCTCCCTTTTCATCAAAAACAACCCCTTTTTCACCAAGATCCGCATGATCCGTAAATCCGCCGGACACGCGCTGAATCCGCCATCGCCGCCTGTTTCCGATCGCCTCCTCGCAGGTCGATCGGATAAATGAATTTCCGGAAAGTTGCTGGGTCCGCTCATCGAATTGAGATTTCCGCAGCTTGCGAAGCATGATCTTATTTCAGTAAGCTTGCCGCGCCCTTAGACACAGGGCGGCTAGTTGAGGTGCTTCGTTCCTCAGGCCGCAACGGCGAGGCCTGGGTCGCCTATGGCCTTTGAGATCGCGGCGGCAAGCGCCGACAAGGACTCATGCGCTACTGACTGCCCGGAGAACAGCGCTACAGTGAAGAACCTGATGCTAGTTGGTGGGGTCTTTCTGGCGAGTGGCTTTGACGGCTGAGAGAAGCCCGAGGCCGATCATGACGATCACACCAACGGCAATCCAGTGAGGTGGCACGCGCACCAGATGGGCGGCGTAAGCCAGGCCAGCAATCATGATTGCGTATCCAGCGGCATAAAGTCCGAAGCTCATGCGGAGTCTCCTTATCGAGTTTTCTGTGGGGGTTGGGGACGGCGTTTGAGGCGAATAACAGGGGTTGATTTTCCCGCCAGCTTCGGTCGCTTGATAGCCAGCACTGGGCTGGGCCAGGGATGTAGCAGCTTGGGGCGGGAGGCATTCTCTTCCGGCAAAGAGTCGTGCAGAACCATATCGAGCAAGGATTTGTTGACTTTGATGCGGCCGTTGTATTCGATGTAGCCGAGCATTCTGAAGCGATTCATGAAAAAGCTGACGCGGGAGCGGGTGGTGCCGATCATTTCAGCCAGAGACGCCTGGGTGATGGGCGGCAGCAGTGTGACCGGATTGCCGGGCTGGCCGTACTCCGCCATCAGCAGGAGGGTTCGGGCCAGGCGGCGCTCACTGGAGTTGAAGAGCTGATCGATAAGATCGGCCTGAGTGCGGACGCCGCGAATCAAAATAAACTTCATGAAGAAATCGGAAAATGTGTGCTCGTCGTGAAGTGTCTTCATCATGTGAAGTCTCTCGATTTTGAGAGCGGCACAGGCGGATACAGCTACGGCGGACGAGGTTCGCCGCTCGTTTTCGCCGGACATTGCTTCTTCGCCAAAAAAATCTCCGGCGATCAGCATTGTCACGGTAGCCTCCTTGCCTCGTCTGGAGACGACGGTGAGCTTTGCATGGCCGGTTTGCAGGTAGAAGACGGAGTCGGCCGAACCGCCCTGGTCAAAGAAAATCTCTTTCGCTTTGAGGCGGAAGATGGTACGTCCCGGTTCTACAGTCGCTAGAAAATGCGCTGAGTCAAAAGCCTTTCGGGTTATCGCAGCCATCGCAATGGCCTCCTTTGGCAGCGGGTCCGGGGCTAGAGCAGCCTCATTGTTTTTGCGCGTTTAGGAAGTCAGTATTTGGTTTCCGGTCATGAACGCGCAACAACTCGCACACAAGGAGTGTGTCACAATCCAATTGGGCCTGTCTGAGCAATGCTGACCGTTATTGGCGCAGAGAGCCGGACGCCGCATCTGGAGAGTGCGGACAACGCTGGGAAGCGCAAGAACGCGCGATCGCTGCCGAGAGCGCGGGACGAGGTAGCGTTTAGAGCTTCTTCAGTTTGGCCTCAAGGTCGTGAACGTAGCCAGTCTGGGCGTCAGGCTCCAGTTGCTGTGCTGAGGCGAGCGCTGCTTGCCAGGCTTTGCGGGCTTCGTCCTTGAGGCCGAGAGCGGAAGAGGCATCGCCCAAGGCTGTCTGACTATGAATCTCGGCGGGATCGATGGCGACGGCCTCGCGGGCCAGGGTAAGAGCTGCTGGCGCATCGCCCTTGCCAAGCAGTTCATCGGCGCGCTGTGCGCGGCTAAGCGCCGCAGCCTGATTGATCTGGAAGCGGCCGCGATAGACGAAGATGCCGGAGTCGATCGTCTCATCGGGCTTGAGCGCCTGGAATGCCAGGTAAGGATTCAGCCGCGCGCTGGGCCATTCACAACCGCTCAGGTCGCCGGCGCTGATCAGCACCGCGCCCTGAATCACAGGCGGAGTGATCTCTTCGCCACTGAGCCAGAAAGTGTCAAGCGTGGGCAGCGGATGGCAGTGGATTCCATAGGTGGCCGGGTCGAACTCAGGGTAGGCGAAATAAGCGAACCAGCACTCCTGGTCGGGGTTGCGCTGCTGCCAATCTCTGACTTGATAGAGCTGCTGCGCCCAATCGACGTTGGCGTCACTGAGCAGGTTGTGGAGGTTAGCCGATCCGCCCCAAGCCTCATTGGCGTAGGGAATGTAATTGGGAAATGCGGAGAGCGCGGAGGCGATGTGAGCAAGAATGAGCGCGGCGCAGATCCAGGCCCAGCGGCGGCTGTTTGCGGCCAGAGCTACAACGCCCGCGCCGGCCAGAATACAGGCCATGGCGTAGAGCGGAAGAATGTGGCGAGCGCCAATATTCAATCCCGAGAGCATGGCGACGACGAGATAAAAGACTGCGGGGATCAAAATGAAGGCCAACTCACGGCCTTTGCGCAGTCGTCCGGTAAAAACGGCAAACGCGGTGAGGACAAGCAGAGCCAGCAGGCCGAGCGTGGACTTAATCAGTATGACGGCGGGAAAATACCACCATTGGCCGTGCGAGTACACAGTGCCGAAGACGAAGGTGGGATAAAACTCCGCCATCTTCTTCACATCGATCAGGCCCATGAGATAGGACTCGGGCAGCAAATGAAGGCGGGCGAACAGAAGAACGGCGCTGGAATCGAAGGGTTTGAGCGAAGCGGAGTAGTCGGCGAGCGAGCTGCTGAGGGCAAGTCCGGCGGGCCGTGCGGCATAGCGGAAGCCATAGAAACTCCACAGCACAACAACGCCGATTACGACGATGGAGGCGAAGGCTCCCGCAAAGCGCAAGGCCATGCGGCGGCGTGTGCCTCTGGGCGCACAGGCGAGTTCCCATAAGATCAAGAGCACCAACATGGGCGCGAGGAGAATCCCGGAATGCTTGGTGGCCAGCAGCAGACCGGCCACCAAGCCCACCAGAAGAAGACGCGGCAGCGAAGGCTTGCGGCAGTAGCGATAAAAGGCGTAGATACTGGCCAAAAAGAAAAGAGTCACGCCCATATCCGTGGTGACCAGGGCCGAGTGGCCCAGCAGGTTGGGCTCAAAAACGGCGAGCAGCAGAGCGAGCAACGCGGCGGGTTCACCAAACCACTCACGCGCGGCAAAAAATATCACCAGGGAAAGCCCCAACGCCAGCAGGCCGGCGGCGAGCCTCATGCGGAAAACCAGCTTCTGGCTTGCGCCGTCATTGCGAGCCAACCATTCGCGGCCGTCCATATACGCCTCAGCCTTGAAGCTGCGGTTCTGAAGCGGCGGAGTCCAGAGATTTTTGCCAAGCAGAGGGAGCGTGGCCAGCAGCTTGACCAGCGGTGGATGCTCGGGGTTCAGGCCGTAGTCACCCGTATGGCCCATCATGTAGCCGGCGAACATGTGGTCGCCTTCATCCCAGGTGGGCGATTCGCGATGCACTACATACACTACCTGCGCCGCTTGTACCGCTAGGAGGACAACGACTGCGAACCAAACCGATCGTGCAGAGTTTTTCACAGTGGCGGAACTCCTTGTCGTGGGATTGAAATCATTGTAGAAGGTTAAAGTGCGCGAGCGGTCACTTCCGCTCACTTAATGCAAGTGAAAGCGTCTTGTTATCGGACGCAGTTGTACCCTTCGAGACACTCGAAAGCGCGGGCGAATGAGCCTACACTGGAATTGCTCTGGTTTCTCCGCGATATTTTTTATGCGGCGAGGCCTATTCATCTCAGTTCTACTGGCTCTGCTCTGTGTGGGCGCGGCCAACGGCTCGGCGAGGTCAACTGCCAAGCCAAAGAGGAAAGCTGCCCCTGCAAGTTTCTCCCACGGCAAAGCCGCCGATGCGGCAAGGAATGGCGGCGGGCGCACACCAAGCCGTCGGACGGGACGTGGGGCCGGGCGCGGGGTAACGCACCAGGATGCCGTGGAGCGTCTGAACGCTGAGCCTGAGACGCGAGCCAGGCGAACGTTGCGTTCCCGCCGCATGTCAAAGCAGCGTCCATTAGCCGTGAGTTTCACCCCAGCCATAGCAGTTCGGCCAGCCAATGACGATGACTTATCCAACACTGCCGAGGATGAGGCGCGGTTGACGATGCCGTCGCCGCTGCGCGGATCGCTGGAATCACTGACTCGACAAAACGAAAAGACCGAGGCTGACGGGCTGGAGCGGATTGAGGACGAAAGCGATTTGAACGACCGCATCGCGCGGGGAATGCTGGTGCCGGTTCCGATCTCGGCCGGACTAGCCATCAACGGCAAGCTGCCGGAGAACCGGCGCTATTGCCGGCCATGGACGGCGAGCTTTCTGACCGACTTCGCGAGGGCGCACGCGGCTCGGTTCCACGCCCCGCTCTTGGTCAGCTCCGCAGTGCGCACGGTGGACTACCAGAAGCAACTGATCCGGGTGAACGGCAATGCAGCTTCCGCCGAGGGAGATATCGCCAGCCCGCATCTAACCGGCGCCAGCATTGACATTGCCAAGCAGGGGATGACGCGCGAGGAGCTTGGCTGGATGCGCGCGCAACTGCTGAGCCTGCAAGATGCCGGCAAGATCGACGTGGAAGAAGAGTTTCATCAGTCCTGCTTTCACATCACGGTTTACAAGAGCTATATGCCGACGAAGCCAGAGGCGCCGGCTGTCATTCAAGCCGACGCGGCGGCTGGCGGGCCGGAAGCCGCGCCGGAACAAAGCCCGGCAAAAACGGGCCGGAAGGCTAAGACTAAAAGCGTAAAGCAGCGGCTTAAGCCGCAGCCGCCGGTCAAGGAACAACCAACGGAGCCGACGCCCGTCGCCGCGGCCGACGGAGATCCCGTGGAAGGGTTGTAACCCACGCGAGTTGCGCATTTCCAGAGACGCAATCAGATTTTAGTTGTGCCTGATACACCCCTTGAGATTACAATCGGCGCGACGGCCTGATGAGGCCGGGCAAGGCGGAATCATGGACGATCTGGGACTTCAACCTACGGGTGAGGCAGCGTCTGGCCTCTCTCAGTGGCAGCGCGTGAGTTATATCTTCTCCGCGCCGTCGAAGACCTTTGAGGATATCAAGCGCGGCAACTTGAGCTGGTGGGTTCCGCTCCTTATCACAATACTTTCTTTTTCGGTCTTTTACGGGGTTGTATCGGAGAAAGTTACCTGGAAAGTAGTTGCTGAAAATGAACTGCGGGATTCGCCGGAGTTTGCCAAGCGAATGATGGACCAGATGCCTCCTGAGAAACGAGCGCAGCAGGAAGAGAAAGCGCCAATTGTGAAGGCAATAACCTCAGCATTTACCCCGCTGGGCATTGTTCTTTGGGATCTTCTAGCAGCCGGAGTATTGGTAGGTACAATTAACTTGATTTTTGGCGGTAGGGCGAGGTTTGGCTCGGTCTTCGCGGTCACACTGTATTCAGGTCTTGTTTTCTGGCCGCTCAAATGGCTTTTAGCATCTCTTACGCTCTTCGTCGGCGTAG
>JBEKDN010000141.1:0-10676 GCA_050014335.1 Occallatibacter sp.
AGAGCATTGAGCGCTCGTTCAGTGATCTGAGTGTGAGCGGAATTGGGCTGGGATATCCGCAAGAGAATGTTTGTATCGAGCAGGACAGCCATTTACAGGCCGCGCGTTCCGTAGATAGATTCCCGGCTAATCGCTTCATCGGAAAGCACATGGGTGGTTGCAGGATTGTTGTGAATCCAATCGTGCAGTTCCCGACGCCATTCTTCCGCACTCAAGGATGTTGTGGCGGATTCCCCTGCCACCAACCGCTGCCGGATGGTTTCAACACCGACCCCGACCACGTCTTCGGGGAAACGGATCAGACCGGCGTGAATCGCCTGCCCTACTACCCGCTCCTGCTCTGGACTAAGTTGAATGGCCATGGGACACCTCCCCGTCTATTTTTTCACTGTATCCGCTGGAAAGCAATCGGAATGCGATGGAGTATTAGGAAGAGGCGGCGGATTCCCGGGTCTGAAAATCCAGAGATGAGGCGCCAAGCCTGTTGGTCAGCCCTTGGCCGCTTTCGCACCTGGGTTCTTTCGTTTGCGCTCGCGACTGCGGGTTGATGCCCTTTCTTGAACATTTTTCTTATCATAAACGCGGACTGAAAACCCCTGACCTGGCAGTATGGGTTTTTTAAATATCCATTTATCGCCCCAATCGGTCTCCTCATGGGTCGTATCCTTTTCTACGTCACCGAACGACAGATCGACGAATACTTTAAGCGATGCCTTTGCATAATTGACAATTAGCTGGGTAGATAAAACAGGACACATCGTAAAGTAAGGTATACTTGATCCGTCTCGAAAGTATTCTTCCGACTCTGACTTAAAACGGTATGTGCATCCAGAAGGCATTGTTAGGTTATGAGTGACAACATGGCTATTGTTCTCCATGGTCAAAGGAACTTCTCCGCCAATAAAATACTCAAATCTTTCGTAGTCCTTAGGGTCAATATCATACTGTCCCGAACGGCTCTCTACATGTGCTGAGCAGCTCACAATTCTCGTATTTCCTAGCTCCGGGTAGAATGATTCCTCTACCTCATATCTATATGGGTATTTTCGGTCCGAGTTCCCTCGATTTTCTACCTCAGAGTCGCTTATGGTGCGGAGTCTGAAGTAGTGCGGATGATCGGGTAAGCTCTCAATGTCGTAATGAATGGTCCAGTTCTTGCGAAGAATATCGGCACCAAGATATGCTTCAAGATGTGAGCGAAGTTCAGGTGGTAGCCACCGCCCTATGATGTGCGCAGAAACGTTTTGTGCGAAGTCGCTGAGCAGCTTCTTTTTCGTTTTTGAGTCAACCAGCAGAATCAGGATCTGCGCAATGATCATTGCCTCTCCGAGGCCAATCGGAATCCTCTGGAGCGAATTCTGCAACACTGTGTTGCTCGGAACAACAATAAAACGATCCCAAGGCGTTGCGACAAGTATTGCACCAATAGCGATGTAAAATACTATCGATGTTCGATCTTTTATTTTGTCGCTTGGACTTTTAAGGCGTTCAAAAAATCTAGAAAAGCTCATTAGTCCTCCTTCAGGTATTTTGCTTAGAATAATAGCGGTACTGCAAAAATGCTAGTCTTATCTCTGCGCCGACTTATCCCAGTTGCTTGTGCTTCGGATTTAGGTGAGAATCCATTTTCTCGATTGTCAGACTTGCGACGCAGCTAATATCGCTTCGTTAACGAATTCACGCTGTTTGGGCATTTGCTACCGACTGTAGACCACGCGCCTCAATCTCGAAGTCGCGGATTTTGTATTTCTGGATTTTGCCGCTCAGGGTGGCTGGGAAGCTATCTACGAACCTTACGTGCTCGGGGATTTTGTAGTAGGCGATCTGGCCTTTGCAGAATTCCTTGATCTCTTCTTCGGTAGCGTCCACATTCGCCTCGATGCCGGGCTTGAGGCGGACCCATGCGGCTACGATCTCGCCGAGGCGGGCGTTGGGGATGCCGACGACCTGGACTTCATCGACCTTGGGATGGGTGTAGAGGAACTCCTCGACCTCACGGGGATAAATATTTTCTCCGCCGCGAATAATTACATCTCTAGACCGGCCGGTGAGGTGGATGCAGCCGTCCTCATGCATGATGCCGAGGTCGCCGGTATGCAGCCAGCCATCTTCCTGAATGACCATGGCGGTGCCTTCGGGATCGCCGTCGTAGCCTTTCATGAGCGCATAGCCGTGGACGCAGACTTCGCCCTGCTCGCCGATGGGGAGGGTGAGGCCGGTGATGGTGGAGCGGATCTGAATCTCGGTTTGGGGCATGGCGCGGCCGACGGTGGAGACGCGGATTTCGATGGTGTCGGCAGCATCGGACATGGTGACGACGGGCGAGGTTTCGGTTTGTCCGTAGGCGATGACCAGTTCGCCGATGTGCATGTCGGTGAGGACGCGCTTCATGAGCTCGACGGGGCAGGGCGCGCCGCTCATCATGCCGGTGCGGAGGCTGGTGAGGTCGTAGGTGGCGAAGTCTGGCAGAGTCATCTCAGCAACGTACATGGCGGGGACGCCGTAGACGGAAGTGGCGCGCTCGTCGTGGATGGCCTTGAGGGTGGCGCGGGCGTCGTAAGTCCAGTTGGGCAGGATGAGAGCCGCGCCGGTGTTGAGCGCGGTCATGGTTCCGATAACGCAGCCGTAGCAGTGGAAGAGCGGGACGGGAACGACGATTTTATCGATCTCTGTGTAGTGAAAGCCCTGGGCGAGGAACTGCCCGTTGTTGACGATGTTGTGATGGGTGAGCAGGACACCCTTGGGCAGGCCGGTTGTGCCGCTGGTGTATTGGATGTCGGCGATGTCTTGGGGATCCACGTGATCGGGCAGGCGACCTTCTGCGTCGAGGAGGGCGGGCCACTGAGGAGTGTCGAAGTAGATGGTGTGCTGAAGCTCGAGGTCCAGGCCGTGACATGCGCGACCAAGGATCTCCTCGTAGTCGGCGTGCTTGTCTTGATGCCATAGGAAGAGGGCTTTCATGCGGGACTTTTGCAGGGTGAACTGCAACTCATGCGAACGGTAGGCGGGGTTGACGTTGACGAGAGCGACGCCGGCGCGGGCGCAACCCATGTGCATCATGACCCACTCAATGCAGTTGGTGGACCATAGGCCGACGCGGTCGCCCTTGCGGATGCCAAGAGCCCAGAGGCCGCGGGCAACGCGATCCGCCTGAGCGGAGAGCTCAGCCCAGGTGAGGCGCTTGCCCTGATGGCAGGAAGCGACGGCGAGGCGGTCAGGAAAGCGGCTGGCGGTGCGCTCAAGCAGGCTGCCGATGGTGAGGTCGAGGAGCGGACGGCTGGGACCGCGCGTGGAACTGAGGATGCAAAGGTCTTCTTGGACAGGCATGGTTGTTGTTTGAACTCGAACGGAAGTGTACACCCGTGGACAGTAGAGGGAAATGTGATGTGGGCCACAGGGCACGAAGGGGTAAACAAAAACTGCTGAATGCTATGTTGCGAGGGACGGAGCAGCCAGCTTTGGAGACCTGAAAGACTAAAAACCAGCCAGACAAAGCCTGGCCGTTGTAAGCTATTTCTATCGATGGCCAAAGCTTCCTCACTTCTCGACACACGCGTCGTCTACTGCGGAGACAACTTGGAGCAGCTCAAGAAGCTGCCCGATAACTGCATAGACCTGATCTACATCGATCCGCCTTTCAATTCCAATCGCACTTATGAGATTTTCTGGGGCGAGACGAAGGAAAAGCGCGCCTTCGAAGATCGCCATGAGTCGACGCGCGCCTACATTGAGTTCATGCGACCACGTTGCGTGGAGCTGTCGCGGATACTGAAGAAAACTGGCAGCTTTTATTGCCATTGCGATTGGCACGCCAGCCATTACGTGAAGGTGATGCTGGATCAGATCTTTGGCGAGAAGAATTTTATCAACGAAATTATCTGGAAGCGTCAATCCTCCCACAACGATGCCAAGCAGGGCTCGAAACATCTGGGGCGGATTCACGACACGTTGTTTCTTTACGGCGGAGGAGAGAGCGAGTATTCTTTCAAGCATTTATATAGGGAATACGATGAAAGCTATCTGGACAGGTTCTATAAGCATGTAGAATCTGGGACCGGACGCCGCTACCAGCTTGGTGACTTGTGCGCGCCCGGCGGTTCCTCGCCATCAAAGGGGAATCCGCACTATGAATTTCTTGGGGTGTCCCGGTATTGGCGATACAGCCGTGAAAGCATGCAGCAGCTATTTGACCAGGGTTTGATTATTCAGTCAAAACCGGGCGCGGTGCCGCGTTATAAACGATACCTGGATGAAGGCCAGGGGGTACCGATCGGCAGCGTATGGGATGACATCAAGCCTATACAGAGTCATGATGTTGAGCGGCTCGGCTATCCGACGCAGAAACCGTTGAAACTGCTGGAACGTATTTTGGAGATCTCGTCGAAGCCGAATGACATTGTTCTCGACGCATTCTGCGGTTGCGGAACGGCCCTAGTCGCCGCGCAATCGATGAACCGCCAGTGGATTGGCATCGATATTTCACCTACAGCCTGCCGGGTGATGGCCAAGCGGCTGCGGGATGTTTGCAAACTGCGCGAGGACGAAAATTTCTGGTTACACGGAAAAGGCTTCATTGTGCGCGACCTGCCGTGGACCGAAAAGCAGCTTCGGGCCATTCCGCCATTCGAGTTTGAAAACTGGGCGGTCATCGCGCTCGGCGGGATTCCCAACAAGACGCAAGTGGGCGATATGGGCATCGACGGGCGCATCTATCCGGTTGGCAGCGAACCTGCCGCCACCGGCAAAGAGGCAGGCGAACTGGATTTCATGGACGACTGGTATCCGATCCAAGTGAAACAGACCGACAAGATCGGCCGCCCTGAGATCGACAGCTTTGAGGCGGCCATGATGCGAACCAGGCGGAAAAAGGGCTTTGTTGTGGGCTTCGACTTTACCAGCGACGCGCTGCGCGAGATCGACCAGTTTTTCCGCCGCGAACATATGGTGATAGTGCCATTGACTGTAATAGAAATTCTCGACGAGACCATTGCACAACGGCTGGCATGAGGATCTGAGTATACTTTGTGGGCCATCCGCGTTTGATGTGCGCGCCTTGTCGTAGGATGGCGCTGCACAGGGAATGCGGTTTTCGGGTGGGAAATTGGAACGCCGGATTGCGAATTGCGAAGAGACGAGATTCGACTTAAGAGGATGAATGAAATGAAGCTTAGAATGCGCGCAGTTGTTTTGTTTGTTTTGACGGCGGGAGTGCTGTGCCCGCTTGGCCGCACACAGGCGGTAACCGAGATTGGCGGACAGAAGGTGGTTACGCTGACGCGCGCCGCTGTGAGCACAACACGGCCGGAGTTTACCAGCATCACGCTGGCGCCGGGACGCGGGATGGAGATCATCCAAATCACGGCCAATTTCCCCGGCAAGGGCAATGTAGACGTGCTGGCCTCACCGGATCTGGCCGGCGCAAAGAAGATGCTGGACGTGGACGACGACGAGTACGGCAATTTGGGATACAGGCTGGGCGCGGCCTTTCTGGTGCCGTATCCGAACCGGGTTCGCGGCAAGCTTTCCGGCGATGGGAAGACGATAACGACCGCGTGGCAAGGCCATGCGCTGACGCTGCCGGCAAACTTCTGGGGCAAGCTTCCGACGGCCGAACACAATGCGATGCATGGGTTGATTCTGAAAGCAAAGACCAACGAAGTACACGTGCAGAAGCTGGATGGCGGCGAGCAGGCGGTGGGCGTGATCCATGCGGGCGACTTTGGCGGGCATTGGCTCTCAAAGACCGATCTGGTGATCACTGTGACGCTCTCGGCCGACGCCGTGGATGCCTCGATTGTGGCGCACGACGTTGGCAATGCGGAAGAGCCGATGGCGATTGCGTGGCATCCGTATTTCAATCTGCCCTCAGGTGACCGCACACAGGCGCGGGTGCGGATCCCCGCTTCGACGACGGCTGAAGTGGACGGATACGACAATGTCTTTCCGACTGGCAAGCTGCTTCCGGTAAAAGGAACCCAGTACGATTTGAATGCGCCTGGGGGCGTCGCGCTGGGAAAAAACTTCTACGACGATAATTGGAACCATATCGATTGGAAGGCCGGGGCGGCGACGGTCGATGTGATTGATCCAGCGGCGCACTACGGGGTGAAGATCGAGGGGCTGTCGCCGGAGATCAAGTCGATTCAGATGTATGCGCCACCGAACAAGAGCTTTGTGGCGATCGAGCACCAGTACAATTTGGGCGATCCATTCGGCAAGGAGTGGGGCTCGACCGATACCGGCATGGTGACGCTGAAGCCGGGCGAGAGCACGAAGTGGCATGTGCGGCTGCGGGTGTTTGTGCCATAAGAGCAGGGAAAAGGGATCAGGGAACAGGGAACAGCCGTCAACACTCTAGGCTGCATTGCTGCTCCGAATGGGCAAGATTATCTTTCAATCGGTTTCTCTATTGAAACGGCGCAGCCGAAGCCGCGCCGTAAACTGATCCCTGTTCCCTGATCCCTGCTTTTCTCACATCGTCCGCACATAGTTCTTGCCGGGCAATTGGCGAATGCGGCCGGTGATTTCCAACTCGAAGAGGGCCATGAAGACTTCCGACGAGGTGAGTTGCGTTTCGACCAGCTCGAGAATCTCATCGATCTGCAAGCTGGTGTCCTGGCGGAGAACCTCCAGCACTATCGCCTCTTCAGGGCGCAGAACGGGATCGGGCAAGAGAGACGCGGTGGTGGGAGACTTGGCTTCAGGCGGCGCGGCGTCTTCCAGTTCCAGCCGGACTTGAGAAGGCAGATCCTCCCAAACATCTTCCCATGTTGCGACCAGCTTTGCGCCCTGCTTGATAAGCGTGTTGGGGGTCCAGGAGCCCTTGTTGGTGACGTTGCCGGGGACGGCGTAGAGGTCGCGATTCTGGTCGGCGGCGCAGCGGGCGGTGACGCGTGTGCCGGAGTTTTCAGCCGCCTCGACGACGAGCACGGCAACGCTAAGGCCGCTCAGGATGCGGTTTCGGCGAGGAAAGTTTTGCGGCGCGGGGAAGGTGCCCATGGGCAGTTCACTGACAATGGCTCCGCCGCCGGCGAGAATCTCCTCGGCAAGCTTCTTGTTCTCCTTGGGATAGACGACGTCAATTCCGGTGCCCCAGACGGCCACGGTGGGCATGCGCGCGGCGAGCGCTCCGCGATGGGCACAGGAATCAATGCCGCGCGCCATGCCGCTGATGATCAGCAGACGGCGGACAGCCAGGTCGCGCGAAAGCACTTCGGCCATTCCCGAGCCATAGGGCGACGGGTGGCGCGTGCCCACAACGGCGATTCCAGGCCGCGTGAGGAGTTTCACATCTCCGCGCACCCACAAAACCGGCGGCGGATCATAGATTTCTTTGAGCCTTTCAGGGTAATGCTGGCAGCCATGGGTTACCAGCGTCGCGCCCTGCGCCTCAACCCGGGCCCACTCTTCTTCGGCAGCCGCGCGGGCTTTGCCATCAAAGATGAACTGAGCGGCCTGGGCGGGAAAGCGGAGGCCTTCGAGCTCGGTGAGCGAGAGGGTGAAGATGGAACTGGGGGCACGCAGTCTTTTGGCCGCATCGAGAATGCGCTTGGGGCCGAGGCCGGGCGAAAGCACGAGCGCCAACCACGCCAGCTTGTCTTCATCCAGTTGGGAGGCAATAGGCGTCAGCGCGGCTTGGGGCATTGTTGTCATAGGGTCACTGTCCGAGAATTGTACAGATTATTTTCTTCATAGGAAAGCGAATCCTGAATATGAGGAAAAACTACTTTGCTTTGTTCGATGATTAGAGAAACTTAATCTGACTTTGATGGTGGTGGAACGGCGTGACAGAAAACCCGCGTCTCAACGCGGTAGTCTAAGAGGAATGACTTCCCTGCTCCGTCCTCGTCTGCGCGTTGCCGCCATTGGGTTTCTGAACCCCGCGCCGCTGATGTGGGATTTTGAGCATCCGCCGCTGAACGCGCCACTGGCGCATCGCTACCAAATCGATCGGATGACGCCGGCCGAATGCGCCGACCGGCTGGCGATGGGCACGGCGGATATTGGACTGGTCCCGATTGCCGCGCTGGCTGCCAACCCTGGTTTGCGGGTTTTGCCGGGATGCGCGATTGCGGCAAAGGGCCGGGTGCGTTCTCTGCTTCTGGTGCGTCGCGCCGCACAGCCACTGACCGCGCTGCGCTCGGTTGCTGCCGACTCGGCAAGCCGCACCACACTGGCTTATGCGCGCATTCTCTTTCACAAGTGGGGCCACCCCGAGGTGCCTTTTCTGCCCGCCGCGGCTGACCTGGACGCGATGCTGGAAAGCGCTGACGCCGCGATTCTCATCGGCGACCCCGCGCTGCTTGCGCTGGAAGAGCGCGCTAACCGCTGCGAACGCACCGGTGAAGAACTGGTCTATCACGACCTGGCGGAAGAGTGGCGCGCCGTTACTGGGCTGCCGTTTGTCTCCGCAGTCTGGGGCGCCACTGCATGGGGCGCACCTTTGGCGGAGAGTGTGGCCGAGGATTTTATTCAATCCCGCATTCACGGGCTGGAAAATATCGATGCTCTGGTTAGTGAGTGGGCAGCACGGCTTCCTATTTCCGAGCAGACGATCCGTACGTATTTGACCACTAACATTCATTACGTTCTGGATGACGAATGCGTGGAAGGCATGAGGGTTTTCTTCCGAATGGCGGAGGAATGCGGCGTGTTGCCGGAGTACAGCTTACCCGCCATTCAACCGGCCAAAACGCCTGCGGAGAATGCGTGAATCTCTGGTGGCCTTCTTTCAATCTTATCTGTGAGTGGAGGTCGAAATGAAGATTGGAGTATTAGGATCGGGCGATGTAGCCAAAACATTGGCAAGCGGCTTTCTCAAGCATGGCCACACGGTGATGATCGGCTCACGAACACCAGCGAAGCTTGCGGAGTGGGCAACACAAAACTCCGCGGCTACCACCGGCGACTTTGCCGCTACGGCGGCTTTTGGCGAACTGATTGTGCTGGCCGTTAAAGGCAAGGCGGCGGTGGATGTTCTTCGCCTGGCCGGAGCGGCAAACCTCAAGGGTAAAACGGTGATTGACACAACCAACCCCATAGAAGATGCCGCGCCAGTCAATGGTGTATTGCCTTTTTTTACTGGCCCGAACGAATCACTGATGGAGCAGTTACAAAAGGAATTTGAGGGTGCGCGCCTGGTCAAGGCATTCAGTTCGGTGGGCGCGCCGTTGATGGTGAATCCTAAATTTAAAGAAGGCAAGCCAACCATGTTCATCTGCGGGGATAACGAGCTGGCAAAAAAATCAGTACGTGGAATCCTGGATCAGTTTGACTGGGAGACGGCGGATATGGGCAAGGCTGAGGCAGCGCGCGCCATTGAGCCTCTTGCCATGTTATGGTGCATCCCAGGCTTTGCGCACAATCAATGGAGCCATGCATTCAAGTTGCTGAACAATTAACTCCAAGTATCAGTGGTCAGTGAAAAGGCCGATTCGTGAAGGAACCGGCCTTATATATTCCACTGACAGGAAGCTTATGGCGTATAGCTGGTTTATATCTCCCAGCGCAACAGCGCCGCGCCTACTGTAAAGCCAGCACCGACGGTAGCTATCAATACAAGATCACCCTTCTTCAGCTTTTCTTCTTCCACGGCGGTTTCTATCGCCAGGGGAATGGTTCCATCGGAGGTATTACCGTATTTTTCAATATTGATAATGACGCGGTCGCGGGACATGCCGAGGCGGTCGGAGGTGGCGGTGATGATACGCAGGTTGGCCTGGTGGGGAATGAAGCAGCCAAGGTCCGCGCCAGTCACATTATTGCGCGCTAAAACTTTGGTAGTGACCTCGAGCATTTTGCGGACGGCGAATTTATAGACAGCCTGGCCATCTTGATAGATGTAGTGCATCTTCTTGTCGACTGTCTCATGGCTGGCCGGATTGAGGCTGCCGCCGCCTTTGAGATTGAGTACGTCCGCGCCGGAACCGTCGATTTCATGCACGTAATCGATGAAGCCGATCTCGCCTTCTTCGCAGGGTTCGAGCAGCACGCAGCCGCCGCCATCGCCGAACAAAACGCACGTCGTCCGGTCGGTGTAATCGGTCATGCGGGTGTTGGCGTCCGCGCCGCAGACCAGAACTTTTTTATGCGCCCCGCTCTCAATCATTTTTACGCCCGCTTGCAGAGCAAAGACAAAGCCGGGGCAGCCGGCGGAAACGTCAAAGCCCCATGCGCCCTTGGCCCCAATTTTGTTCTGCACGAGGCAGGCCGTGGCGGGAAACATCATGTCTGGGGTGACTGTGCCGACGATGATCATTTCGATCTCAGTGGCGGGAATGCCGCGCATTGCCAGGCATTTTTTGGCCGCTTCGGCGCAGATGTCGCTGACGCCGAGGCCCTTTGCCAGCACGTGGCGCTCGCGGATGCCGGTGCGCTCCAGAATCCACTGGTCGTTGGTATCCACCATTTTTTCCAGGTCTTTGTTGGTCAGAAGTTGCGGTGGGACGTAGGTTCCAAAGGCGGTGATCTTGGCACGGCAGCCCACGATGGGACGAACACTGAGGGTCAATGCATCTCTCCTGGCGGCAAATGGCAAAGGCGCGCGGGATCTGGTAAAAAAGCCCACGGCGCAAAAGCGCCGGGTGACCTACTGCACACGCACTAGCCCGTTACCGTTGCTTCCTTCCGGACCTGGCGGGGTTGGCGGGATTACGTCGCGTAGGACCCGGCACTGA
>JBEKDN010000142.1:0-10578 GCA_050014335.1 Occallatibacter sp.
GCCCTCGGCCGGTCGCAACCGTCGCGCAATCAGCTCTGCCTTTTCGCGGTTGTCGCCATCTGGACGAATTCGCACCCAGTAGCTATCTTCGCCGGGAAACTCGATGACTGTCGCATCTGGATATTTGCGCAGCAGTTGCGCCTTCAGCTTTTCCGCCTTGTGGTGGCTCGTAAATGCGCCTACCTGCACGCACCAGCGCCCGCCGCTATCGATCGGCTTCGGCGTGCGATAAACATCCAGCCGCACGCGCGCCGTTCCCACGCGGTAAATTCCCGTTGCTTTCGCCGAGGCAATCGTCAAATCCAGCAGCTTGTCGCCCACAAACGGCCCGCGATCGGTGATGCGCATCGCCGCCGATTGCCCGGTTGTCAAATTCGTCACAACGATCAGCGAACCCATTGGCAGCGTGCGGTGCGCCGCCGTCAGCGCGTGGTCGCTGAAGAGTTGGCCATTGGCGGACTTGCGTCCTTTGGCTGCCGTGTACCAAGTCGCCAGACCTTCCTCGCTGCGGATAGGAGCGTGCGTATTCACAAAGTCGAGATCGTCGTCGCTCACTCCGCCCGGCGGCGCCGGCGTAGGTGCAATGCGTCCTTGCATTACAGGTCCGTACGGTGAGGGTTTTCCCTGGGCTGTGCCTGGGCTTGAAGTTTGACTCCGCGCGTGAACCGGCGGAGGCGCGGCCTGCGGCGCGGGCATCCTTGCCTGGCTCTCTTTATGCGCACAGCCGGAAGCCGCCAGCAGCGCACCAGCCAATCCGGCCGCCTGCAAGAGTCTCAGCAATCCAAGAACGTTAGCGGAAAGACTCCTCAAGCGCGCGGCCCTCTGTTCTGCTCAAAGCGGTCGGCCAACTCCCGCAGCTTGTCTGAGACGGTCCTCAGCGCTGTGATCGATTCCTTGCGCACCTGGGGAACTACCGCGGAGTTCACATAGGCGATAGCATGGCGGAGTTCCAGTTCGATCAACTCAACAGCCTCTTCAATGCGGCTGCCGATGCTGTCCGGCGGCGGAGGAGGATAAGCACCCATAACAGTTCAACCTCGCAAATGGATATCCCTGCAATCAATCTCTTACCTAAGTCTGCGATCTGCGCGCAGCCGCGTCAATCGCCGAAAGCCCAAAGGTGCCGCACTCGTCAATATCGGATGAGGATTCTGGCGTCCACTCGGTCGCACTCGCCAGTTCCCTCTTCCGCAAAACTGCGTCAGAGTAAATTGACGCACCAGGAGGCCAGTCGTTCGTTTTTGTGATATTAGCCAGAAGTCCCGTCCCGCGAATCCGGCCTGCAGGCGGCGCGAAAATGAGATGCAAAGATGCAAAACTGCAGACTTCCTGGTTACACTCTGTCATAAGAAAAGCAGCCCTTTCCTCGGCCACAACTACGCTTTACTAACGCAGTTATGCCACAGAAAAGACGGCCATTCCAATTTTTCTTTTGCCAGCAACGCGCTATTCAACACTGCCCGTGAGAAATGCGGGCTGGGCTGCCGAACACGTGGCGCTGCTCATGGCGCTGCTCATGCCGCTGGCAATCGTGGCACTCTTCAGAGAATGAAAAACCATCGCAGTAGCTGTGGATTTGCGGCTTGTTGTGGGCGATGGCAATGGCCACAACAAACGAGAAGCGAAATCTTGGGATCCGCGATTTTCGGTCTCAGGCGTAGTCGATGGGGTGCTTGTTCAGCCATTCCTCATCGCGGACCTTGGAGATACTCTTCCATGCTCCTCCAGCGACGCTCGCGCTGAGATGGCGGCTGTTCCAGGCGAGGCCGGTGGTAAGGCCGATGGCACCGCCGAGGAGGCCGTAGACCAGCGACAGGGCGGAGGATTTCTTCTTCCAAATGGGGTAGCCGGCAAGGACGCCGACGGCGACGCCGATGGCCGCAGGGACCAACGCGCCTTTGACGGAGTCACTGAGATAAGGAGTGAGAGGCTTGCCGTCGAGAAACTCTTCCTGACCGGAACGCGCACCGTCCAAGCCGGAGTCAACCAACCGCCGGCCATAATCGACATTCGTTTTCACCCACTCGCCTATGTCCATGAAATCCTCTCGCTGTTCTGGAAAAGCACTCACAGTTTATCAGATCGGCAGGAGGCGGGCTGGGACTAGTTAAGCGGCGCGATATTGGCGTCCGCGAAGGAGGCTTGGGACTGGGTGTGTCCAAAACGGAAGGCTGCCACAGGTTGAGGGCGCGGTTTATGATCGTTGCAACCGGTTCTCCGGCAGGGCGTGGGTTGGGATGCGGATCGCGTATATGCTCACCTCGCTGGGCATCGGCGGAGCGGAACGGCAAGTGGTGGAGCTGGCGGAAGGCATGAAGGCGCGCGGCCATGCGGTAGCGCTGATGGTGCTGGAAGCGGAACGCAGCCAAGAGTGGCCGACGAGCCTGGAGGTGAAGCGGCTGGAGATAAGCAAGACTCCGGCGGGTCTGCTGGCCGGCCTGGCGAGAGCGCGGCGTTTTCTGCGTGGCTTCAAACCGGATTTGATTCACAGCCATACCTTCCCGGCAAATATGGCGGCGCGTCTGCTGCGGCTGATTTATCCTGCGCCGGTGCTTGCAACCATTCACAACGTTTTTGAGGGCTCCGGGGCGCGCATGGCGGCCTATCGAGTGACCGATCCGCTCTGCTGCCGAACCACCGCCGTAAGCCAGGCTGCCGCCGAGCGTTTTGTCCGGCTCAAGGCGGTTCCGGCGCGGAAATGTGTGGTTCTGACCAACGGAATCGATACGGCGGAGTTTGCGCCGAACCCGACGCGGCGTTCGCGGATTCGGACCGCAATGGCTGCGGGCGGCGAGTTTATCTGGCTGGCTGCGGGGCGGATTGTGGCGGCGAAGGATTATCCGAATCTGCTGCGCGCATTTGTTGCGGTGCGGGCGGGTGAGTCAACGGCGCGACTTTGGATTGCCGGGGAGGCAACAGAGCCCGAGGCTGGGGCGGTGAAGGCCTTGGCGGACGAGCTTGGCGTGGGTAATTGTGTGCGGTGGCTGGGACTGCGTCGCGATATGGCTGGGCTGCTGGACGCGGCTGACGGATTTGTGCTGTCGTCGGCCTGGGAGGGAATGCCGCTTGCTGTTGGCGAGGCGATGGCGATGGAAAAAGCTGTGGCGGCGACCGATGTGGGAGGAGTGCGCGAGCTGGTGGGTGAGGCTGGCGTGATGGTGCCAGCGCGGAGGCCGGATAAGCTGGCGGGGGCGATGCTGGACTTGATGCGGACGACGCCTGAGGAGCGCGGGCGATTGGGGCGCGGGGCTCGGGAGCGGATCAAAAGCCAGTTCAGCATGGAGGGCAAAACTGGCGAATGGGAGGCGCTTTACGGGAAGTTGATCGAGGCCGAAAAAGATAGTTTGCGAGGGGGTTGGTAAGCCTGGTGATAGCGTTATCATCAGATTTTGTGTTTGATTTTGGCCGAATACGCGGCTGTTGGAAGGCTGGGAGGGATTGGAATGCGGCAAGCGATGGTTCAATTGGCGATCTGTTGTGCTTTGTTTGGGATGGGAGCGGGGATGGAGAATCAGAGAGCTGCGGCGCAGATGTCGCTGGGACAAAATGCGGTGCTGGAGCTGAATCACGGCTGGCAGTTCAGGCAGGTTGCGGCGCAGGCGGGCGAGAGCGGTTGGTTGCCGGCGGCTGTGCCGGGCGATGTGCATCTGGATCTGCTGACAAATAAGAAGATTCCCGACCCATTCATTCGCGACAACGAGGTCAAGTTGCAGTGGATTGAGAACGAAAGCTGGGAGTATCGGCTGAGCTTTGAGGTGACGCCGGCGCTGCTGGAGCGGTCGAATGTGGACCTGATTTTTGACGGGCTGGATGCGGCGGCCGAAGTAAGTCTTAACGGCGTTGTCGTGTTGAATGCCGATAATAGTTTTCGCGTTTGGAGAGTGTCGGCGAAAGCGCATTTGCACACGGGCAAGAATCTGCTGCGGGTGGTTTTTCCGTCGCCGATCAAGGCGGCTGCCGAAGTGGCGGCGGGCGATGGGTTTCGGCTGAAATCGAAGACCGAAGAGAAGACTTATATACGCAAACCGGCTTATGAGTATGGATGGGATTGGGGTCCACGATTTGTTACCAGCGGGATATGGAAGCCGGTGAGGCTAGAGGCATGGGACAGGGCGCGCATTGCCGACTTTGCGATACGGCAGCGCGATGTGACGAAGGATGTGGCGCATCTAGATGCGGAGGTGGAGATTGAAGCGGCGAGCATTGGTTCGGCCAAGGTAAGCGTGCAGTACTTGAATAACGGCGCATCGGCGGCGACTAGCTCTACGGTTAATATTCATGCGGGGCGGAATATCATCGATCTGCCGATTGAAATAGAAAAGCCGAAGCTTTGGTATCCGGCGGGTTATGGTGAGCAGCCTCTTTATGAATTTACAGCGCAGTTGAGCACGGACGGGCAACAGGTCGAGGTGCGAAAGACCAAAGCTGGATTGCGGTCGATTGAATTACGCCGCGAGTTAGATAAGTGGGGAAGGTCGTTTGAATTAGTGGTGAATGGAATTCCCGTATTTGCGAAGGGCGCGGATGTTATTCCGTTCGATAGTTTTCCGAATCGCGTGACTACGGCGGATTACCGGCGAATTCTGCAATCGGCAAAAGACGCGAATATGAATATCATTCGCCACTGGGGCGGGGGATATTACGAGACCGATGAGTTCTATGCTATCTGCGATGAGCTGGGAATTATGGTTTGGCAGGACTTTATGTTTGGCAATGATTGGCAGCCGGGGACTTATGCCTTCAAACAGAATATTGAAGCTGAAGCGGAGGACCAGGTGCGGCGGTTGCGTAACCATCCAAGCATTGTGATCTGGTGCGGGAATAATGAGACGGAAAGCTCACTGAATTGGGACGCGCGCAGGGCGCTGCCGCTGGATGTGAAGTACCAGATGTGGCAGGATTACCTGACTGAGTTCAGCGGGATTCTGCCGCGCGTGGTGGCGCGGCTGAACGCGGAGACGCCTTACTGGCCTAGCTCGCCGAGCGCCGATTATGAGCCGGTGAGCGCGACCTATCATACCGGCGACGATCATATCTGGGATGTATGGCATGGGCGCGTTCCGTTTGACACTTATGAAACGCATCACACGCGGTTTGTTTCTGAGTACGGATTTCAATCGTTTCCGGAAATGAAGACGATTGAGGCATTTACAGAGCCCGTGGATCGCGCAAATATCTTTACGCCGGTGATGCTTGCGCATCAGAAAAACAATGAAGGCAACGCGATTATTCACGATTATCTACTCAGGGATTATTCCGAGCCGAAGGATTTTGCGAGTTTTCTTTATGTAAGTCAAGTTTTGCAGGCCGAGGGGATCAAGATTGGCGCGGAACACTTCAGGCGTTCGCGGCCGGAGACGATGGGCTCGATCTTCTGGCAACTGAATGACTGCTGGCCAGTGGCCTCGTGGTCGTCGATTGATTACTACGGGCGGTGGAAGGCGCTGCAATATTATGCGCGGCGATTCTATTCGCCGGTGCTTGTATCTCCGCATGTGGAAGACGGCGCGCTGAAGGTCTATATTGTGAGCGACAAAGTCAAGGCAGAGGCGGCTACGCTCAGGGTTCGGCTGATGGACTTTGACGGCAAGATGCTGCTGGATGAGACGCGCGCGGTGGTTGTGACGCCGCTGGCGAGTCAGGTGTACCTGGACTGGCCGCTGAAGAAACTGGCGGATGCCGGGGCAGCGGATACTTCGCGAGTTTTTGTGGTGGCGGAGATTGCGGCTGGCGGAGTGCAGCTATCGCGCAACATTGTGTATCTTGCGCCGACCAAGGGAGTGCATCTGATGCCGGCGCAATTGAAGGTTGATGCGAGCGGCATTAAGGGAAGTTATAAGATTCGGATAACTTCTAGTGTGCTGGCGCGCGATGTAAATCTTTCTTTTGGCAGTGTGGATGCGCAAGTTTCCGATAATTACTTTGACTTGCTGCCGGGCGAAACTATAGAGATTACGGTGACAAGCGTGTCCGCACTGGATGCCTTGAAGGCACAGATGAAGGTGATTTCGTTGACGGATGCTTTTATTGCGGGTGGCGGGCAGGCGGCGACGATTGGCGCGGCAAGGTAAACGATTCACAGATTCAAATCAAACGGGCCGGAGCATTGCGCTTCGGCCCGTTCTTTTCCTGGTTTGGGTTGGATCGATTAGAAGGTGAGGGCAGCCTGGAGGAAGACGCGCCGCGCGGCCGCGCCGGAAGAGAAAATTCCTCCAGCCAGGCTGGTGGATTGGTTGAAGTTGGGCCTCCCCAGTGTTCCTGCGGGGCTTCCATAATCGATGTCGTTGAAGAGATTCAGGGCTTGGGCGCTGAAGGTGAGAGCGCACTTGTGACCAGTGCTGTTGGCGCCTCCGCCAGGGCCGCCGGGCCCACCAGGACCGCCGCGCCCGCCTCCGCCGCCGAAGGGGCCGCCAAATCCCCCGCCTCCGCCATGACCGCCTGGTCCGCCGCCCGCGGGCGCTGCGCCGGCAGTTGTGGCGGTTTTAGGCCCAAGACCCCATGACCGGCTGATGCGCAGGTTCACCGCCACCGCGGCCGGGCCTTTGCCGAGGTTGATGGGAATAGGCGCATAGCCGCTTGCAGGCGTGGTGTTGAAGCAGCCATAGCTGGTCTGCGCGTATTGCATGGGATCGGCAATGCATTCGGATTTATCCGATGGATTCGACGGATTCGCATACGATGGACGGTCATTGAGAAAGTTGTCGCCGGTCAGATCGTTGCCGGTAACGATATTGAAAGGCTTGCCTGCTTGCGCGATCAAGAAGGGATTGTAGCTGATGCCCCATCGGCCGGTGTAAGTGCCCATGAGGAAGAGCATGTTGCGCGTGGCCCAACTGGCGCGTCCATAGTCCTGTTTAATGTCGTATGAGTTGGAGGCCGTTCCGCCGTCGGTATTGGCCGCGGTCCAGTTGTAGAATCCCATCACGCTGAAGTTGGGCGTGAAGTGAGCGTTAATGTTCACGATCAACTGGTTCTGCTTGAAGACCGCCTCGGGATAGAACTGGTTGACGATGCCTGTAGCGCCATTGAGATCGGGCCGTATGCCGGTCAATGTTGTGCTGCCGAATTGGTAGGTTCCCGGCTCATAAGCGTTCCCATCCCGCGTATCCAACTGATGCACGCCGTAAGAGTGCAGATAGGTGAGCGTAAGGGTAGAGGCCTTGGTTAATTGCCGCTCAAGGCTGGTTCCAAACTGCTCGGTGTAAGGCGAGTGATAGCCGGGCGCGATTTGATCTGTAGTCGCGTCCGTGGCGGCCGTTGCGCCGCAGTAGTTGGGATTCGCTTCGATAGCATCAACGATTGCGGTAACGCTGGTGTCGCTGAAGCAGGCGGAGTTGGTGGGGTTGGAAATGGTGTTCCGCATCTGGCTATTGGGGCCGCCGCTGAAGCGCTCGGCGGATAACTCATTACTCAATGAAAAGCGGTCAAAGAAGAAGCCGAAGCCGCCGCGGAGCACGGTCTTGGCTTGTTTCTTGTTCTTATGCCCGTCCAGGGCGTAGGCGAAGGCCACGCGCGGAGCCCAGTCGTCGTGGTCGGCGATATGATTTTGGGATTCCCAGCGCAGGCCGCCTGAGAGCGTCAGAAAGGGATTGAACTTCCAATCGTCCTGCACAAAGAGCGCGGCGTCGAAGACATTGGCTTTGGCGGCGTTGGCACCGGTGGTGTAGTCAAACTTTGAGGGCTGCGGGCTCACGCCATTCAATGCGCTAACCAGATTCGCCGCGGAGTTGAAGAGGTAGCTGCCGTTGAAGCCAGAATTCGTCCAGTTGGCGTCGCGGTTGTCGCGCAGCCTCAGGCCGAATTTGATAGCGTGCGCTCCGGCGGACATAGTGGTAAGGTTCTGCAACTGCAGGTGATCGGTCTGATCGGGGGTACTTTGAGAGGATGGGCCGCCGCCGGTGAAGGAGCCCAGCACGGAGATTGTCGGACCACTGCCATCGCTGCTGACCGGCGATGAAGAAGAAGTATCGCGCAGATACTGGAAGCGCGTTTCGTTGACGATGTGTTCGTTGATGATCTCCGAGTCGCTCAACTGGATGGTGTTTTCAATTGAGGTGGAGGTTGTGGACTGCGAGGGCAACGATGTGGAGCCGATATTGCCGCTCTGGCTGTTGCGGTAAAACTGGTAGCGCAGCGTGAGGGTGTTCTTCTTTCCAAGTTGCAAGTCGACGCGCGGCGAAACATTGGTGTGCGTCTGCGGACTGAAGAGTCCGCCTGAAAGTGGACCAACCTGGCAGGCACCTTTCGCCGGATCGCACGGTTGGCTTGGATCCGAAGCCAGCACCGCAGCTTGGGCTAGCGTGTAGACGCTGTCGTTCTGATTGTTGCGCTGCTCCACACTGATGAAGAACGAGGCCCATTTAGAGAGCGCTCCATTCATGGTGCCGTTGAACTGATAGCTGTAATACGAAGGCATGACCTTGACAAAGGGATTGCCGGTGTTGAACGTGTCGTCGTTGCCCTGCGCGAAAAACCGCCCGTGAAGCTTGTCGGTGCCGGGCTTGGTAAATATCTCGATGCGGCCATAGCCCAGCTTGTCGTATTCGGCGGAAAATGGATTCTGATTGATGCGAATCTCGCGGATTGCCGATTTCGGCGGCAATTGTCCGCCGGTAAAGCCGTCAATGTAAATCTGGCCGCCGTTGGGTCCGGCAGCGGGCCCGGCGAGCGCGGTGAGTTCGCTGGAAAGCTCGTCTGGGTCGTCGGAAAGCGCTTCCAGATCTTTGCCCTTGATGACGATGGCGCTGGCGTTGCCGGCTGCTTCGACGTTGACGGTAGGCGACTCGTCGGTGACGACGACGCTTTGCTGCTGGACGGCCAAGGCCATGGAGATGACGACATGCTTGGCCTGGCCGGCGATAAGCTGCATGGGCGGGGACGCGAAGTCGGCAAAGCCGGCAAAGGAAGCTTTGACGATATAGCTGCCGGCAGCGAGGCCATTGACTTCATAGTGGCCGGTGGAGTCGGCAGTGACTTTGGCGACGGTTTTGCCAGCGGGCGTGGCGATGGTGATGATTGCGCCGGGAATGAGAGCGCCGGTTTGATCGGCGATGTGGCCGCGGACGGTGGCGGTGGCTGACGATGCGGAAGCGACCGTGACTGCCGGCGCAGTGGCTGGGGGTGGTGCCTGGGAAGTGGTCTGGGCCGGGGCTAAAGTGGCGACGCCCAATGCCATGGCAATTGAAAAATAGGTGATGGAACGAAATCTTGAATACACGTTTCCCTCGTTTATTTCCGCTGATAGTGCTGGTTTTTACTTACTGGGCAACGTCGGGCGTACTTGCGCCCACACTCCAATTGGCAAGCAAATCGCGGCTGGCGGCCGGCGCTTCAAGCAGCGGCTCAACGCCAGCCAGCAGCGTAATGGCCGTGACGTCGGTTGCGCCGTCGCTTGAAACGAGCATGACAGCCTCGCCCTTTTGCAGGTCGGCAAATTGAATGGCAGGGGCGCGATTCAGCATTTGTTCGGGGTCGCCGCCGCCGTGGCCGGCCCATTGGCCACCCTGCGCATCGCCCTGGCCACCGCCGCTCCAGTGGCTATTGGCTCCGGCCTGACCCGCATTGCCTCCGGCTCCTCCGGCTTGTGCGCCTGCCCACTGGCCGCCGCCGCTGTGCTGGGGAGTAGTTCCTCCACCGGGAGTTGGCGAGGAAGCGTTGCCGCTCCAATTACCGGTATTGGCCCCGGCGCTGGTTGTGCCTTTGAGTCTTGCGGCGAGCATTTGCGCCATACGATCAGGAAGGCGGCGCATCTGCGCGTCTGCGGTGATGTGGATGGTGAGCTGCTTTTTGGTGGCCAGATCTTTTACTACGAAGGAAGTGGTTGCAAGGTCGAGCGAGCCGATGATTCCAGAGACATTGCGGAAACTGCCGGAGACGACTTCTTCAGCGGCAATCTCGGTTCCGTCGGGATTTTTTGCGCCGCGCGCGCGCAACTGGTCGCCGGCGTGGATAGCGTCGATGGGCGCGGGCACCGCCGCATCGAATCGCACGGAAGCCTGTGCGTAGCGCTTGAGGATGGTTGCCTTAGTGGTATGCACAGTGACGGTTTTGGCAGTTGCACCGGAGCCGCTGGTGATGACAATTGCGCCTGATGCTGCGTCGACTCTTTTAACCAGCCCTCCGACGCCGCGCTGCTGCCAGTCTTCTCGATCATTCCGCTGCTTTTGCGCGAGATCCGATTGCGTGATGACCACTACGCGAAGGGCTTTCGCGATAGGGCCGGTGGAGGCTGGATCGAGCTTGACCAGGACGCGGTCGCCGCTGGCTAGATCAGTGGAAGTGATGGTTTGGGCAGCGCTCAAATCCTTTGCTCCCGGAGCGACGCGGAGCAAGGCAGCGGTCGCGGGAATGGCAACCTGGCGCAGGTCGCCGGCATCGGTCTTGACTGTAAGTATTGAGCCGTCGATGGCTGTGATTACGCCGCGAAGAGGGGACACCTGAGCCGGCGCTTGAGCTGCGGAGTGGAGCGCGCAGGCCAGCAGAGATGCGCAGAGAACTGAGGGGGCAAATTTTGCGGACGCGAACAACAGGGATCGAAGATTCATCTTGCGTTTCATTCGTAGATTCTCCGCTGGCAAC
>JBEKDN010000143.1:0-10564 GCA_050014335.1 Occallatibacter sp.
AGGTGCTATACTCATGGCGTGTAACAGTTGTGTGCAACGGAAGTCACTCCAAAGGCCAAATATGGTTACTCTTTAGGTGTGACCCAATTAGTGTCGGTGCGAGATTTCACATGAATCAGATCAAATATCACAATCGGTGGGTTGCGCTACAGGTGCGCCGACGGCATGAGAGCAATGTCTTCGGCTACCTTTCGCACGGAGGCTATGAGGTACTGCTGCCGCGCCGCCGTCGATGTAAAAGCTGCTCGGAAGAATGCAATGGAGAGGTGTTGTTTCCCGGCTATCTTTTCTGCAGATTCGATGCTCACAATCAATTCCGGATACTGACAGCCCCTGGATTTGTTAGATTTGTTGGATTTGGCAATCATATTCCGACGTTGGAACAACATGAACTCGACGGTTTACGAATTCTCGGAGAATGCACTTCCTGCCTGCGCAGCGCCCCGCCTTTCCAGCAGGGAGCCCCAGTGAGGATCACAAGCGGACCACTGACCGGAATATTGGGTCATTACGTGCGTTCCGGAAAAAAAGGAAGCCTGTTTGTCTCGGTCACTCTTCTAAACAGGTCGGTTCGAGTCGAACTATCGGATTCGGATGTTGTACAACTTGCTTCCAATGAGGAGTTCCAGCACAGACAAGGGCTCAGCTTTGACCCCGCCTGGGCTGTTGGGTTGCCCCAAGTGGTTCAAAACCCGGTTGGGGCGCAGCCTTCGGCGAGCTGACGTGGCGGGATTTTGCTCCAACAGCTTTTTCTGCAGATCGCGGTAGCGGCCGAACCCCAACTCGCCCGCTCGCGTATCCAAGGTGCGCACTTGAAGCTGTTGCGCCGGCGCCCATTGATTGGGATGCTGGTAGCCCTCGGCGCCAGAAAAACTGCTGTTCATCGTTTCCTTGGTTCGTGGATCGCAATCGACGGCAACGGAATCCGGCGGATGTGCGTTGTCGCGGTTTATCGGGAGTTCGAAGGGGGCGCCGACGGTTTAGTGCCGCTCTTGGCGGAAGTGAGACCGGGCACGAGAGGAGCGGTCGATATTTGCCCTGTCGCAGCCTCCTGGAGATTGATGCCGTAATGATCGAGGGTGCTTCCGAGGGTCTGGTAGAAGTCGGCGCGGTCTTTGGCATACGTGGCGCGAAACTGGATGAGGTTGTTGTCGGCAGCGTCGAAGGCGCGCTGCTGCTGGAGCACGAGCGCGGGGGTAGAGGAGCCGAATCCCAGTTTCTTCTGCTCCGCAGTGAGATTTTGTTCGGCATAGTTCCTGGCCACGATGGAAGAGTTCACCTGTGCGCGGTCATTGGTGAGCGCGAACAGCGCGCTGACGACACTGGTGCGGATTTGCGTGTAGAGCTGTTCGAGGCGAAGTTCGGCTTGGCGGTACTCGATGAGCGCCTGAGCTTGCTGGGCTTGCAAGACGCGGTTGCGGATTGGAATAGTAAGGTTGAAGCCGGCGCCCTTGTCGGGGGCCGTATTATTGAAGAGGTTCTGCAGAACCGTGCCGTAGCCGGCGCTGGGGAATGTGCCGGGGGGATAAAGTGCGCCACCCTTCAGAAAGTCCACAGCTGAGGCGCTTTGCACTCCGCCAAGAGCGGCGGAATTATAGAAGCCGTAGGCATCGAGGGTGGGCAGGAGGCTGTTCTTTGCCCCTCGCAAGCTGATCTCGTCGTTCTTCAGTGTGAGAACCGCTTGTTCCAGTATGGGACTGTGGGTGAAGGCTTGTTGAACCAGATCGTCGATCGATTGCTTCTCCTCGGGCAATTCCTCGATGCTGACTCGATCGGTGGGGATGACGGCGGCCGTCATGAGGGCAGGATCGTTGAGGTTGCGCGCAACCGCTTCTTTAAGGATCTGCTGCTGAAAACTGAGGTTGCTTTGGGCAGTGACGAGGGCTTGCTTGTCCGCGGCTGCTAGCTGGTCGGCGTTGAGCACGTCAAGCGGGATTATGGCGCCCATCTCCAACTGCTTGCGATCATCCGCAGCGGCCTCGGTGCTCTGCTCCAGCGCGCGCTCCTTGGCCTGGACGTCCTCATAGGTATTGACCAGGCCCCAGTAGATGTTCTCCACTTGGTTCATGGTGGAGAGAATCTGCTGGCGGAAGGTGGAGTCCGTGATGCGGCGGTTATTGATGGCCTGATAGACATAGCGCTTGTTGACGAAAATGCCCGCGCCCTGGAGAAGATGCTGGGAAATCCTGGCGCTGAAGGTGGAGTAGAGTTCCGGGCTGTAGTCGATAAGCGGATTGGTGGTGGTAATGCGCTGGTTGCTCAAACTCACGGCCAATCCGGTGCCGGTGATGAAACCTTGGTTATAGGTGAAGTTGTATTGATCGGTATTGGTGGTGACGGCGGAAAGGCCACCGGAGAAAAGCGTGTTGGCTTGGGGGGCGGTGGCTCGCTCAAGCTGGACATTGGCGGTGACGAAGGGGTCCATGTTCTCGGGAGCGGGACCTGAGCCGGAAGCGGTAAGCGTGAGTCCCGCTGTGCCTGAGGCTGCGCCGCCGGTGACCGCGCCGGGTCCGCCGCCGGAGCCCGCAGTGGAAATGTAGCCGCCCTGGGTGTTGCTGTTGACCTGGGCGCCGGAGCCGTTGAGGCTGGAACCGGCCTTTGCCCGGAGGATATCAAGGTCCGCCTTGTCCATGTAATAACGGGAGATGGCAATGTCGAAGTTGTTTTCAAGAGCCAGGGCCAGCGCGTCGGAGAGGCTCAGGTAGATCTTGCCGTCCTTGATCAGGTCGTCGAGGCGAGGGGAGTTCAAAAAGCTGGCCTTTGGAATGTTGGTGGGCCGGTAAGCCTTGACCGGAATGTCGAGAAAACGGCCGCCGAGTTTGGAGTAATCTCGCTGCGACTGGCGGAGATTGAGCGGCGTGGTGAGCGTGGGCGTCGGCTCTACTGGCAGACCGGAGGAGGAATTATTTGAAGCTGGCGCCTGCTGGGCAAACCCGGGCGGAACTCCCGCGCCCAACATGAGTACTACCGCCGTCAATGCGCAAAGCTGTTGGCCGGTCCAGTCGCGGCCCCTGAATGTGGCCGCATCGCGTCGTTCAGACTTTCTTGAATTAATTATTCGCACGATTCTTCTCCTCGAATTTCTCGGGTGAGTCAAGTGCCCAATAGGGCTTGTTGCATGAGCCAGGAAACTTCCTGCGGTAACCGAGGCAAATCCAGATCACAGCACGTCATTGAATGCTCTCCAAGCTGGAACTCTCTCCATGAAGTGCGCCCGCATGAAGAGCTCCATTTTTGAAAACGAGTGGAGAGTATTGTCGGACTATAGTGTACAGCCATGCTGCGCAGTGAAGCCGACAGCCCCATCTCTGTTTAATCGCGCCCTATATTTTTCTGCCGGATTTTTGCGGATAATTACCGTCTGTTGGTAGATCCTGTAAATAGGGAAGGGAGAACCCGCCATGACCAAAAACTCGCTTTCAACCCGCAAGCTGGCTCATCCTAACCCTCAAACCACACCCATTTTCCCCTGCCCAGTTTCGCTGTTTCTTCTCTAAAAAACCCTGCACCCCCCACCCCCCCTACCCCGTGGAGCCCGTTTTTTGCACAAATATTTCCAGTAACGATATACATATCAATGACTTGCATTTTCAGCATATTTACTAATCAGTAACTGCAAACCGCCCGTTTTGCCCACTTTTTGGCCTCAAAAAACGCTCTTTCCGTCCAAAAATCTCGCCTTTTCGCCAGTTTTCGCGGCCATTTCTACCGGTCAAGCTCATACTCAAGCCCTCTTCCAGAACCTTGAAATCGCTGCATCGAATTCCGCGCTAAAACCTCAAATGCGATTGACCTCGGGGCGGTCAGAAAGTCAGTCTTGACAGTTGCGCAGAATTAAAGTACGTTAATCTTTCACCTGAATATTTGAACCGGAATCGTTCTGATGATGGTTATGGGCGGCAGCCTGCCCAAATTCCGCCAAGCTTGATGAAACTTCCAGGTAAGCGGCGCATTACCGGACGCGACTGTAACGATGAAGCTCTGCAATGCCATTCGTCAGCGGCGCGCTCTCGACATATTCAGGCAGTGACTTGTGTCCTTCTTTCTTGATGACAATTAGAACGTCTGCGCCGTCTGTGGCGCCGCTTTGACCAACTGTTGACAATTGAATAGAAAAGGCCCACGTAGACCGTGCTCAGGCCGGTGCGCTCTTCGGCACAAGACCTGAGCTATCGGTGCGCGAACCTTCCAAAAGCGACACGATTTTCTTTCTACCGCAAATGCGGATTAGTCCGAGGAACAATTTGCGCTCCGGCTGCGTATCTTTTGTTTATTCTGCCAGAAATCTCATGATGCCATGCACCAAATCGTTTCAATGCCGGGATCTCGGCAGACATTAGAAGGGGGTTGTTCCGAGTGGATCGGGTTAGAGAAAAATCGAAGGCACTGCGTGTCAAGCGCGTGGCGATCGGCGCTGCAATCGCATTAGTGCTGGTTAGCGGAGGAATCTCCATTGCCAGGACTGATTTCAGCAGCCGACGAGTTGCTCGGGATCGTCTGAGTATCTCTACCGTTCAAAGGGGCGAGATGGAGATAAAGGTCAGCGGCAATGGCCAGCTGCTTTCGCGCCATATCGAAGATCTCGCTACAGAGGTTTCAGGCCGGGTTTCACGCGCCGACATCAAGCCGGGCGCTGTGGTGCGGGCCGGCGACGTATTGGTCGAACTGACGAACCCGCAACTCCGCGACAGCGCCGAAGAAGCGCAATCTGCCCTGGAAGGAGCAGAAGCGGAATTGCAGGCGGACGGCGCCGATTTACAGAACGCCGCTCTCAATCAGGAAGCTGTCCTCACGAAGACGCGGTTGGATATGGAAAGAGCGCAAATCCAAGCCGACCTCGACAAGGCTGAGCTTGAACAGCAACTGATTCCACGCATCACCGCGAAGCAGTCCGCTCTCCTCTCCGATCAACTCACTAATGCCTATGCAATTGAAAGCAGGCGGCTGCAAGAGGTACGCGACAATATTGAGACTAAGCTGGCGGTCAGGAAAGCGCGCGTTGCCCAGTTGGCGAGGGCGCTCGATCGCGCCAAGTCGCAAGTGGCGGGCTTGAACATCGTTGCTGGAATCGGCGGAATCGTCCAGGCTATCAATGTTGAAGTTGGGCAGCAGTTGCAGCCGGGCAGTCCAGTCGGTCGCGTTGCGCAACTGGAGCAACTGTATGCGGAGCTTAAGGTGCCCGCGCGCGAAGCGACGCAGCTTCGCATGGGGCAGGCTGCGGTTATCGATACCCGAAACGGCATGGTCGATGGCGTAGTCGAGCGCGTCGATCCTGGAGTGACAGACGGAACCGTTACGGTAGATGTTGCTCTGACAGGAGCTTTGCCCGCCGGCTCTCGCCCCCAACTTCAAGTGGAAGGCGTCATCTATGTTAGCCGCCTGCCCAACACACTGTACGTAGGAAAGCCTACGTATGTAAAGAACGACTCGACGATTGTGGTATACAAGCTCGATAAGGACGGCCACTACGCCAACCGGACGACGATCCGAGTAGGTATGGTATCGGTTGATTATCTGCAGGTGCTGGACGGCCTCAAGGAGGGCGACCGCATCATCACATCGGAAATTGGAGAGTGGCAGGGCCAGGAACATGTCCTGCTGAAATAGTCCGCGGCGGCGCGCAGGATGTTGCGTAGCGAAGCCGCTGAGGTTGCTCCACAAGATTTGCCGGAAGCCTACAGGAAGGTGTTGGACATGAATCTATGGTTTGATCTGAGATACGCGTGGCGATTGACGTCTAAATCGTGGGGCTACTCGCTGATGTGCGCTGCTGTGGTTGCGCTTAGCGTGGGACTTACCCTATGGACGTACGCAGTGGCCTACAATCAGCTGTGGAAGCCTCTTCCCTTTCCTGGGGCTGAGCGCTGGTATAGCGTGCAGATGGCTGCCAAAGCCGGGGCTGCGGCACAGCCGAGTATCGATGCGTACACATACCAGGAAATGCTGAAAAGCAGTGGTTCGGCTGATTACCTGGGCGCCTTTTCAAATCGTGCCTTGATTCTCAGCGCAGGCGAGGCGAGCGTGAACCTGCGAGGGGCCTCTATCACGCCGCGCCTGCTCTCAGCCACGCAGGTGCCTCCTCTCCTGGGCCGCTATTTTGAAGAGTCCGACGGAAAATCCCAGGCGACCCAAGTAGCCATTCTCAGCTACGACACGTGGCGCAACTACTTCGCGGGCGATCCGGGAATCATTGGCAAGACGGCCCAAATCGACTCGGCTCCAGCGCAGATCGTGGGCGTGATGCCGAAGGACTTTTACGCCTTTCAAGACACAGAAGTCTGGCTGCCGCTGCAAATGTTGCCCGTGGCGCGTCCAAAAGACTCCTCGACGACTTTTTACCCATTCATAGCGCTCACGAACGGACAGAAGCCCGATGCGCTTCTGAGCGAGATGAAGAACGCGGTAAACAGCGTCAATGGCGAGTATCCCGATCTGTTCAATGCCGCGCGCCACCCAGACCTGATTCCGGTAAACCAGCTCTGGACCCACGGGGAAACGCCAATATTGGCAACATTCGGTTTCGTCGCCCTAGCGGTGTTTCTGCTGGGCTGCATGAATATCGCCATGATTTTTCTTGCGCGTATGCTCGAACGCGGCCGTGAATTGGCGCTGCGCACTGCTCTCGGCGCATGGCGCGGACGGCTGATGCGTCAATGCCTGATCGAGACTGCGCTGGTAGTGTTCGTCGGCCTGGTGGGCGGGTACTGGCTGGCGGCCATGGGGATGGCCTGGGCTCAGGGCCTCTCAGATCTTTCGTCGCAGGTTTTGGCCTATGGGCGGGCGGCAAACCAGTTCGAGCTGCGGCTGTTCGACTTGATGATTGCAATCGTCTTCGCGATTGTACTGTGGCTGGTCAGTACCTTGATTCCGGCCCGGCGGATTTCTCGACAGGATGCAGCCGCTGTGCTAGCTGGAAGCGGTAAAGGCACGGCGCTCCGCGGGAGCGGCAAGAGCGCGGGCTTTCTGGTGGGGCTTCAGGTACTGGTCTCCTGTGTCGTGCTGGTGCTCTGCGGGAGTGTGGTGCTGGCGAACAGGGAAGAATTGAGCAAGCCCACCGGTCTCGATACCGCCCAGGTGATGATATCCGCGGAACCCACCACTTTCGATTCAAAGTTCACCGAACCGGCACAGCGCCTGCGTTATTGGGAGGATCTATCGGCATCGATCAAAAGCCAGATGCCCGACGCTGAGGTGGCGTATACGACGGCGATTCCGACCAAGCCAATCAAGGTGCCTGTGGCGGTTGAAAACCAAGAAGGCTCGGCGCGCGGGGGAAGGTTGACACTTCCAACAGCTGTGGTCTCGGAGGATTATTTCAAGCTTTTCGGTCTTAAACTGCGCTCGGGGCGTTTATTCGACAGCACTGACAATAGCTCGTCCCTCCCAGTCGCGATCATCGACGAACAAACCGCAGCGCAATATTGGCCCAATCAGGACGTGCTTGGCAAGCGGGTGCAGTTGAACCCATCGGACAACGGTCAATGGCTCACAATTGTAGGCGTTGTTTCCGGGGTGAAGGGCGAAGCCTACACGAACAACCCCGGTGTAATCTACCAGCCCCTTAGACAGGTGGCGCCGCAATCCTTCGAGCTGATTGTGAAATCGCGCGACTTCTCTGGCGACCCTCGCGTGGCACTGCGTGCCGCAGCCTATGCCGTCGATCGTGCCCTGCCGTTGCGCAATCTACAGATGTTGGACGACTATCTGGTCGCTCTGAACCTCATGTATTCCTCCATGGTGTCAGTCTTGATCGCCGTAGCCATCATCACCGGAGTCTTGGCAGTGTCCGGGTTGGTCGGGCTGATCAGCCGCTCGGTGGCGCAGCGCACGCAAGAAGTTGGAATCCGCCGCGCGTTGGGCGCAACTCCATTGCGCGCTACATCGATGTTCATGCGCCAGGGCGCCATTTACCTCTGCGTTGCGATTGTTGGCGTCGCCATTGGTATTATCGCGGCTAATCTGATGAGCGCGGTCGTGCCCAACGTGCTTGGCCACGCTTTACCAGTTTCGCTTGGTGTCATCGCACTCATGGCCGCTGTCATCTTTACCGCGTCGTATCTGCCGAGCCGACGCGCGGTGGCCCTGGAGTTGGGCGACGCGCTGCGTTACGAATAAACGGATTCAGAACCCACATTCAGGAGTCGACCATGACCACACAGCACCTCATTAATCTTCAAGGCATCAAGAAAGTCTTCCTCGCAGACGAAATAGAAACTTGGGCGCTCGATGACATTCATCTCACCATCGACGCGGGCGAGTATGTCTCTATTGTGGGGCCTTCGGGCTGCGGTAAATCCACACTGCTTTCGGTTATGGGACTCTTGTACTCGGCCTCCGAGGGCAAATACTTCCTTAACGGAAAGGAAGTAGTGGAACTAGGTGCGGCCGAGCAGGCAAAGGTCCGAAATCGCGAGATCGGGTTTATATTCCAGGCGTTCAACCTCATCGGCGATATGAGAGTCTTTGAAAATGTCGAACTGCCGTTAACGTATCGCGATGACCTGAACCGGAAGCAGCGCCGTGAACTGGTGACGGCGGCTCTGGAACGGGTCAACATCCTGGAGCGCCAGAAGCATTTTCCAGCTCAGTTGTCCGGTGGCCAGCAGCAGCGGGTGGCGATTGCCCGCGCACTGGTTGGGAGGCCTAATGTTCTGCTTGCCGACGAACCCACGGGCAACCTTGACTCCAAGAATGCGCGCCTCGTCATGGAACTTCTGGCGGAGCTTAACCAGCAGGGCAGCACCATCGTCATGGTTACGCACGATCCCCGCTCGGCCGAGCAGGCTGGCCGGATTGTGTCCCTCTTTGACGGAAAGATCGTGAACGACGTCCGCAACAACCACGTCAAGGAAGTCGAGACTGTGGAGGTTGGCGCAATCCGGAGATAAGCGATCAGCCGCAGGAATTCGGCCAAGACGCGCCTGGAGATAGTTCTACGCCAAAGCCTTATTCAACAATGACATCTTCCCGAGTGAAGTTAATTGTGCGGAGGCCACGGTCGCAGAAGTCCGCGTTCCTGCCTTCCTTGATCTCAAGCAGATCGTCCAGCGCCGTCGACGGGTACCAGCGCTGCTCGATGGCCTGCACAGCTGCCATGCGCGATCAGGGCACATCGGGCGCTTCATGATCGATGCCCAATGGTCGGTTTCGCACCATGTAAATCCGGCCTTTGAGGGCAACTGATGAGGTCGAGACATTCACTAGGGAGGAAGCAAAGCAGGCAACCGGGCCGGAGGGCTAGCGCAGAGGCAGGGTACCACAAGCTATTGTGGCCACGGTACTAAGGCAGCAACCCTCTTTAGGAATTCCTTCAAGGGGATTAGGAGATTCCGTATGAAGGCAGTGCAAAAAAAACTGACGAGTCGGCGACCAGTTCGACCGCTTGCGAGTAATCCAGGAGCATTGGAATGAGTGCCGATTCGTTGACAAGGCCGCGGTTGCCGGCCCTAACTTCCATCCGCTTCCTTGCAGCGATGTGGGTTGCCCTGTTTCATATGCAGGCGATGAAGGTTCTTCCGTTCGGCTTTGCGCCCCTGCGGGCGCTGGCCTCGATCGGTTTCAGCGGGGTTAGCTTCTTCTTTGTCCTCTCGGGGTTTATTCTGGTGTACACCTATTCCGGACGTCCGACCAGCCTACGCGTCTTCTGGCAATCTCGTTTTGCGCGCATCTATCCGGCGTACGCTTTCTGCCTGTTGGTGACAGCGCCGATTTTTATCTACTGCTGTGCGCAGATGCGCTGCCCCCATCCACTGGTTGTCGTCCCCGAATGGACCTGGGTCGCCCAACACACGGGTTTGTCGGCCGTGCTGACCCTGTTGTTGCTGCAAGGGTGGATTCCCCAAGCCACGGAGGCCTGGAACATACCCAACTGGAGCCTGTCTGTCGAGGCGTTTTTCTACTTCATGTTTCCCTTTCTGCTTCCCCGCCTCACGCGCTTCTCGCGACGCCAATTGTTGGCCATCGTGCCGGCGGGATGGCTTTTTGCTCTGGCCTTTACCCTCACCTACATGCACTTTCATCCAGATGGCGTGGCCCGGACCGACGACTGGTGGATCAACGTTATAAAGTTCCATCCGCTGATGCGGTTTCCTGAGTTCCTCATGGGAATGGCCGCCGGACTGCTGTTTCAGCGCGGGAAACAGAATCGGAAGATGGCTTGGCCGCTGGTGCTCGCGGGGCTGGGAGCGATTGGCCTAGCCGCTGCTTTGTTCCCTTGGATTCCCTTCCTGGTGATGCACACGGCCTTGCTGGCGCCGGCGTTTGTCGCGCTGATTTATGGGGTTGCGTTGCGACCGGTAGGCGTTGGGGTGTTAGAAGTGCGCTTTATGGAAGCGCTGGGTGAGGCCAGCTATCCTTTCTATCTATTGCATTCGATGGTGATCTTCGGGTTCTTCGGTGCTTGGATGACCGGGGTTGCCAGGCACCAGACCCTGCTGGGATTCGTCACTGGGCTCACGATTGCCGTGGTTCTGGCGGTGCTGGTGGATCGGTTCATCGAGAGGCCCTTGCGCCGCTGGCTGCGGCCAAAGTCGAAGGCGACAGCGACAGTCTCGGTCGTTTCCGC
>JBEKDN010000144.1:0-10530 GCA_050014335.1 Occallatibacter sp.
TCCATAGCCGATTTCGCGCCCAATTTTCAGCGGGTCAATTTGCGGCTCAGGCACCAAAGCTACGCCGTGCGCCAACTCATTCAGTCGAGACTGCTCGCGAGTCAATTCAGTTGCCGACGGGCGCGCCGAAGAAATGCCGAGCGATTCGCGCAGCCGGTCAACATCGGAAGTGATAACCGTGATTCCTTCGCGGCCCCGCGATGCAGCGACGTAGAACTGCTCTTGCTTCATTCCGTCGCCAGAGAGAACCACCGCATCCACAGTCTTGCCTTGGCTGCGATGAGCGGTGATCGCGTAGCCGTGGTCGAACTCGTGATAGTTTGCGGGCAGGGTGCGGCCATCCTCAAGTTGAATGCGTCCCCCATCGACACAGCGCACTTTTGCCAACTCGCCGTTTGTGGCGCGGAACTCAGCTTCCCTACGATTTCCCGTCAATAGGAGCCGGTCGCCAGGAGCGACTTCGATTTGATGGCGTTCATGCACGGAGAAAGAGCGCGCCTGCGTAGGACTGACCATGCGCTCTACGCCGTGTCGATCTCTGGCGACGATGTGCGACGCGCTCGTTCTTTCGATGACGAGCGATTCATTCTTGCCGATCCCGTGCGAAGAGCGATGGAACTGCAATATCTGGCCTTCCTGATAATTCGACAAATCCTTCTTTTGCGCCTCAGTCCATTGCAAAGGCGCATGGCGTTCGAAGACCATGCCGCCGCTCAATTCGCCTTGTTGCGTCATATCATGACGAATCGCATGGGTGATCCTGGCAATCTCTTCATGAGTTCCAGCAACGACGAGCACTTTGCGGCTGGGATCAGCTGCAAGTTCCCGGTAAGCCGCTGCTACAGTGCGCGCGGTATCCAGGTAAGGAACCTCACGAACAGCCCCAAGCGTTTCCAGCTTTTCAAAACCCTGCTCCGGCGATTCGCGCAACGTTTGAATCGCGTCCCGATACTCAGCCTGTGTCTGCCGTTGCACACCGGTTAACGAGACGCTTTTCATCTGCGATTCCCGCTCCAGGATGCGCAAGGCGTCCGACGCTTCCACGCTTTGAATCTGCCGCGTATCCCCGGAGAAGAGAAGTCGCACGTTTCCGTGTTCCGCCAGTTTGAGCAACTCATCCATTTGGCGTCCAGAGATCATGCCCGCCTCATCGACAATCAGAACTTTGCCGCGCAGTGCGCCCCGCTGAGTCTCATCCTCCAGCAACCTGGAAACCGTCATTGCGTCTCGAATACCCACCTTATGCAACTCCTCGACCGCGCTACGTGTCGGCGCGACCGCTGTCACTTTGCGCCCGGCCTCGCATAAACCGCGCTCAATTTCTTGAAGCGTGGCCGTCTTGCCCGTTCCGGCCGCGCCGCATAGATTTATGGCAAGATCGCGGGAAGCCAAAACCTCACGGACTGCCCGCTGCTGTTCATCTCGTAGATGCTCGGAAGGATGGAACTCGCGCTCGCCGCCCAACCGCTCAAAGTGCCCAACGCCGCAATCCACTGCCGCAATCATCCGCTGTTCGCGCTCAAGGCTCTCGTGTGTAGTCAGATGGTTTCCAGCCCGGATGAGAAAGGCCTGCGACTGCTCCAGTTCCAGTGCGCCGCGCAATTGGCCAGGATCAATCCCTCCGCGCCCATGACGCAGGGCTTCGGTCATCAGATCGAAATCGCGCACGACGGAGTTACGTTCGAAGAGGTGCGCCTTGGCGTACTGAAGCGACTCCGATGCCTGTGATAATTCCTGAGAAATATGCGGATGCCGTTCGATGGATTTGGCTCGGATACTTTGCAGCGTTTGTCTTTCCTCTGGCGCAAGGCGGGCTTGCTGTTGCTCCCTCACTCGCTCCGTGGAGATTTCCGCCAGCTTGTCGGCGCGAGATTCGCGGACAAGCACGGCAACTTCATTATCAGTTGGCTTGCGGCCATGCTCGATGGTGAATTGTTCGATAGCGGCGTCGCGCTGTGCGCTCCGCACGCTGTACCTTTCGAGCAAGTCATTCGATACGCCGCGAATCTCGAATCCATGATCTTTGCCCTTGGAATCGCGGCGCGGTTCGATCTCGTATCCCAGGCCGCGAACCTCACGCGCCAGGGCGTTCCGGTAAACCTCCGTCAGATATGCGCGGCGCTCGTACAGCCCCGACGCCTGCAATGCCTTCCAGCGCCCCTCCACGCCGTCATAGGTCAGATTGGCCGCAACCGCGTGCGTGTGCAGTTGCGGATCGAGTTCCCGGCTGGTGTCATGGCGGTACGCGGCAACGATCCAGTTGCCGGTTGCCCGATTCTCGTTCGCGCCATTCAACCGGACGCGCGTCGCTGCATGGTTCTCGGCCTCTGAAAGCGCCTCGCGGACGGCATTGTCGTGAGCGGCGACGAGGCGATCATCCCCGCCGACAAGGGCCTGAACGGAAACGGACTTGGGCGCGGAGAAGGTCAGATCGTACAGCGACCGTCCCTTGCTCAGCTCGCTTCCGTCATTTTTCGCGCGGTCCGCACTGTGCCGCGGGCGGAGGAACTCGCCGGTTTCCGGATTCAGCCCCTCGCGGATGGCCTCAAATTGCTCCGGCGTCACATTGCCGCCCAGGCCGAGCAACTCGGCGCCACGGCCATTCCATTCGCCTTGAACCCGGCGATGCTCGTCGTAGTAATCGCTGTGTTCGAGATGCCTCTGTGCATACCCGGCACCGCCCGACATGGCCCGTATCGTCAGCATAGCCCGAAGCTAACGCTGTTCGAATTTGCAATGCAACTGCCTTCGAGCCTTGTCGCCTGATGGCTGCGCCCATGCCGAAGCCTACAGGAGCCAGGCCCCACGCCCAGTTTGCCAGTATTGCGGTCAGCACGGCCAAAATCCGCAAGCGTCATTTCGGCTGAGTCCGGCCAAGAGCGTTCTCGCTGCGCTCGTTTTGAAGATAGACACCATCCCTAAGCCTGACGGCTTAGGTCTGTGCACGCACGCTGATTCAAGCGAACAAAACTCGAACGATTTCGGTTGGTGTTCGAGCATAGTCGCTAACTGTTCGATCTCCGTTCGATACCCGGTTGCCCTTGGATTGGTCGGGCAGGAGGCCGGCTCCCGATTCAAACGCCTGGCCAAACATAAACTACCAAAACCTCAAACTAAGCGTTTACCATTGAATCGTTCCCAAAGTTGATTCTTCGTGCGTTCTGACGGGCAACGCGTTTCAGTGTTCGGTTTACAGGAGGCTTTCGGTGAAATTCGCATTTCTGCTTCTGATACTCATAACGACACCAGTTGTTCTTGCGCAACAGATTCCTTGCGAGAAGTATGACGAGCAGACCGGCCCCGGCTTGCCGGACCACACAATGAAGGGTTGCCGATCGTTCAATGAACTACAGGCCGCCGGTGGAATTCAAATCGACAAATTCAAGGGATTCAAGTCCTATGCATGTTTCGCCACAACTTTCCCAGAGGAAGCCAGCGACCTCTTTGTTTTTGTCGGGATTAGCGGCGTTGTGAATATTGAACACGACAAAGTACATAACGGATTCGCTTCAATGAAAACATTCCTGGGAGGACTCAAGCTAAACGACGGGTTTACAAACATGATCTGGACTCAGTACCCCAAGGAAAATCCCTTTCTTTGGTCCACAGGTACTTGGGTCGGACACGGCTACGCACATGTGGGGTTGGATAATACTGACAAACCAGACACAGAAGTCGAACCCGAATGGGAGGCCTTGGGCCTTCCTCGGTTACATGTCTCCGTTGACTCCGATACGGTAAAACTCAGGTTGGAACTGAATAATCATAAGGGGTCGGTGGAGACGTTAGAGTTCAACCGCTGGACAGGACGCGGAAGGCTGGATTTGAATGGCGATCAGCGTGCGTTACGGTGCGTTTCCGCCTGGGAGCCCAATTAGGCTGCGTCGGGGTTTCTATGTCTCCAAAGCGGGACACTTCCGATCAGACGACCTCCGCCCCCTATTAACGTGGCTTGTGAACCCCATAGCGGTTGGCGCTCCGCCAATTTCTGTAATGGCCGTTCTTGTGGTTGGCGTTCGTCTCGCCGGGGTAGCTGCCACCGTGAGTGGTTGTATGGTGTCCGCCGCCATAGTTCGGACGAGCTGCGGACGAGGAACGTGCCGTGTTGTGATGCGCGCTGCCTGGTCGCGGAGAGTAGGTCCGGTGAGTCGTAGCAAAGGCGGCAGGTAGGGCAAGCAGCGAATAAAGCAAGCTGATAGATAACACCAATGTTTTCAGTGGTATAGAAATATCCTCCCCCTTTTCGATCAGGGACAGCAATAACAGAGATTATTACAAGCCCTGAATCTGCTACCATTCTAGCGACTCCAGAGGCGTTATGAGCAAGTACTCTATGCAATTCTCTTGGAAGCTGATCCTCGAATCAGTTTTGATTCTCGCAATCTCTCTGGTTCTGTTCCCAACCCAAGTCCGCGCCCAAGCCTCAGCCGTGAGTGTAGATCCCGCTCTGCTTGCAAAAGCAAATAGTGGTGACGCAGAGGCAGAAGAAGAGCTTGGTTATGCCTATGTTCAAGGGAAAGGTATTCTTCAAAACTACTCACAAGCTGTAGCTTGGTTCCGTAAGGCGGCTGACCAAGGCAATGATGGTGCGCAAATCTTTCTTGGCTTGTTGTTCAAAGAGGGGAAAGGTGTTCCCCAGGACTACGCCCAGGCCGCAGCATGGTTCCGCAAAGCAGCAGACCAGGGTAATACCACTGGCCAATATGAACTAGGTAATGCGTATTTACAGGGGCAAGGCGTCCCGCATGACAACACACAGGCCGTGGTCTGGCATCGAAGGGCTGCTGAAAAAGGAGACGCGGGTGCGCAGGTAGCTCTCGGTGTTCTATACGACAACGGTGTAGGTGTCTCAAAAGATCCCGTCCAGGCCGCGACGTGGTTCCGCAAAGCGGTTGAGCAGAGCAACGCGCTTGCTCAATATTTTCTTGGTGTGGATTACGAGAGCGGTCACGGTATGCCACGGGATTATGTCCAAGCTGCAACCATGTTTCGCAAATCGGCAGAACAAGGCAATGCAGATGCGCAATTCCGTCTCGGTATGCTTTACGCCGATGGAGAAGGTGTCTCTCAGGATTTAACTCAGGCCGCAGCATGGTTCCGCAAAGCGGCTGAACAGGGCAATGCGGGTGCACAATTCAACATCGCTTTTCTATACGCGCATGGTCAAGGTGTACCGCAAGACTACGCACAAGCGGCGGCATGGGCACTCAAAGCAGCAGAGCAGGGTGAATCCGATGCTCAGTGCAGTCTCGGCACTCAATACGATGAGGGTTTGGGGGTCCCGCAGAACTACGCTCAGGCAGCGGCGTGGTATCGGAAAGCAGCAGAGCAGGGTGATCCCGACGCACAATACGAGCTTGCATATCACTATCTTCAAGGACAAGGCGTTCCATATGATCAGCCACAAGCCTTAGTCTGGTTCCGCAAGGCTGCTGAACAGGGACATGCCGATTCTGAAATGATGCTCGGCTTAAGTTATGAAAATGGAAATAGCGTTCCACAAGACTATGAGCAGGCCGCAAAATGGTATAGAAAAGCAGTAGGGCAGGGCGGGTTAAGTGCACAGCATCAGGCGGCAACGCAGAATCGTCTTGGTCTGTTATACAAAGTAGGTCATGGGGTTCCACAGAGCTACGCAGACGCCTATTTCTGGTTCAACCTCGCCACAGCTGGACCGGATGGTCCCGTTCGGGATGCAGCGGCTAAGGCCCGCGATGATGCCTCCTCAAAGTTGACTCCGATTGAGTTATCCAAAGCACAGAAACGGGCGGCAGCGTGGTTTGCTGCGCATTCACAAAAGCCGTAGAAGTGCATTGTATCGCTGCTGCTATGCTTCGTCTCTTTCGACCTTGTGATGCAAGAAGAGTGTTTTCAAGCGTGTGGAGCATTAAGATCGTTTAGCAGGATTAGGAGAAATCAAATGGATGCTTTCCAGGATGAGCGCGCCCGCAGGTTAGTGGGGGAGTTGGAACGCGAGGGTAAACACAGCGGTCTTTTGGTTCTAAAGGGCGCTGTCGTTCTTCGGTGTTCTGGCGCGCCGTACACAGATTTTCCGATACCATTGTTTGATGAAACAGATCTACGCAACGCGGTCGAGTTAGACCTTCTCGAAAAGCAGAAGATCCTCGGCGATCCCGAGTGGGAATGGTGGGTAGTAAAAAAGCTCCGCCAGTAAATCGCGGAAGTAGGCATTTCAAGAAAGTCGTCTGAATGTTAACCATTACGCAGTTTCAGCAGTTTCTCTTTTGTGCCGCGTGGGTGTGGCCTGCGGGAGTTCTGTTCTCCGGAGGTATCTCGAATGCGAAGGATGTCGAAGCAGCAATGTTCTGGCTTTTCGTCTGGATCATATGCGGAATTAGACTCTTCGCTAAGAAGCGATGGCCCTTCAATGCTTCCAAGAAGCAACGTAATTAAGCGGTGAACATTCTCACCCATCGAAGCCGCAGCACACTCTAGGGAGGCGCAATGATGTTCGAATACAAGAAATTTGCCGCGCTTCTTGATGAGGCAGATGCCGAGCTACTGAAAATAATGGCGACAAAATTTAACGGGCCATCAGATTATTCCCAGTTATCAGCCGTCCTATTCCTATTGATTCGAGCAAGCTCGCTGTTACGATCAGCACTCGTGATCCTTGAAGGCGGCCGCCTGGACGCGTACGACGCGGTAAAACGAGCATATTGGGAATCATGGGCGCTCGCGTTTGAATTTCGTCTGGAAGGGGCCCAACCTAAGACCGCACGCTGGCATTCAGACAAAAACAAGAATGGTATTCCTGACATCAAGAGGATTGAAGACTACATGAAGTCGCAGGGAATATCCTCTCCCCGCCTTGGGAGCGACTACGGTGGTCTCAGCGAAGCGGCTCATCCAACCAAACTGGCAGCAGAGAATTCTGTGGTTGTTGTTGTGGCTCCGCGCTCTGGCGATATCCTTGCGGGCAAGAGCCTTGCTGCCGCAAGAGAAGCGTTCGAGGGGGAGCAATCAATAACTATGTACCGCTTTCTCTGGTTGGTAATTGAGGAGAGAGTAGGTTTAATCGAAATTGGTTCTGATTTGAATGCAATGCCGAGTGCTCATAGATTTACATCAGAATTTCTTGAGGCATATCCCGACTCTAAGTGAGTAACTATCATGCTAATGGAGCGCCGCTAAACTCACAAAAAGGCTCAATATCCCTTTGGTGGTTGGTCTTCCGATGCAGCGAAGGCTCTGCTACGAGCGCCCGTCTCCATGGTTCTACCCCCAGGGTGCGCGGGACTGCCAATCGGGTGGAAATTGCATTGCCCGCAAATTGACCGTTGGATGGGCGTTGAAAAGGGCTTTGAGCCGCTCGCCCCAGCGGGAATCAGGAGCAATATCTGCGAGTAGCGTTTGGATGATCAGCGCGATCACGTAGAAGCGGTCGTTGCCAATGCCGCTTGCTTTCCACGCCACAGGCAGTTCCGGCTTGACGGCAAGTTCTCGATTCCACAACCGGCTGTGATGCGCGCAGACGTTCCGGACCGCCGTCAGGGAATGGAGCCAGCTCACAAAGACGGGTTGCGGCTGATTGAATTCGCGGGCGATTTTCTTCCGCAGGCTGGTCCTCAAGTGTTCATACATCTTCGAGAGCGCGCCAAAGCTGATCAACTCCGTCGCCATCCATACGGGCAATTCCGTTTCGGATGTGTACTTGGTCCGGTAGTGGCCGATGAAGACCTCGGTCGATCTTCCCTCTTCGCGCCGGAGAATCTTCATGAAGTCAGTATGATTGAATGCCGCCGCAAAATTGGCGCGGTCCGCATAGCCGAAAACGCCCAGGTCTTTTCCTATTTCGTAAGTAATGACGGCGCGGACGCTGATCTCAATCCTGTCCAGAGCTTCGCGTACGAGACGCCGCAGGTCGGCATCGAATCGGTAGAGATCAATGATTTGCTCAAAGGTCGTCCCCGGACGAAAATTGCCGGTGGCCGCATCTTTGAATGGGATGAAGTACGCACTCAGGCGGTAATAGCCGATTCGTTTCAGCCAAAACAGCGTACTCGCCCTGTCTGCACAAGCGAGGCCGCGCCGCATCAATAAATCGAGTTGATCTTCGTAAGGAAGATGGGGCTTGCTGTATCTCATAGGAAAAAGAAAAACCCGCCGATTTGAGCTTCACCTGTTGCCAGGGAGAGGCTTGGCGGGTATGTCATCACTATAGTGACGGCATTCCCGCCAGTTGTCAAGTGTTTTGTCCTCGCGGTCAGCCGGATCGGGAAGCATTTCAATGCCTGCAAAGCTATTCATTTCCTTCCAGATAGCCGCCCGTCATCGCCATCACTAAATTCTACCGCCCCTGTCCAGCGTCGGGCTTCGCGTTGTGCTGGAAATGATGCTGTTTCTGTGAATTACCGTCTGAGCCGTCGCTTTTGGCCGGTTGCGGCGTTGGTGCAGGTTGTGCCGTGGTCTGCGTCGGCGCTGTGGCTGCTTCGGAAGGCGAATCCCGGCAACCCTGAATCTCCATTCCGCAGAACATACCGACAAGAAGAGTTGCGCCGCACGCAAGAGGAATCCAGATACGCAGCAAATCGCCTCTCAATTCGTGCAGGAGAGCATCAATCGTCTTGGCACGGCTTTCGAGGGAATAGGTCAATCGGTTGTTGGCAGACTCTACTTGAGCGACGACCCCGCCGTGCGAATCCGATAAAGTGCGCAAAGCCGTGGAGAGTTCCTTTTGAGCGATCGTCAGGGCGGTATTGGTTGTTTGCAGACCGTTGACCGTGGCCGTTATGCCCGATTGAAGAAAGTGCTGTCGCAGACTCTCTCCCAGGTGCTTTGCAATTTGTTGCGGATCAAGACCGACTTCAACTTCGCCGGGGAGAGCAGAAATACGCGCCTCCAATTCGTGGACATAGCCGAGCATTTTCTGTTGCGCTTCATCCGATAACTGCCGATGCAGATCAAGCATTTCCTGAAAGCGTTCGCGCTCGTCGGCAATATCCTTTGGCGTGTAGCGGGTGATCAGAGCCAGGACTCCCATCGCTTCGAGAATGCGCAGCATTTCATCGTCAGGGCTGAGCGTCCGAGTATGCGCGAGAACGCGATAATACTCGGCCTGCAACTCTTCGGGCACAAGGCGGGCGAGAGAGTCGAAAAGCGTCGGCTCTCCCGCCGTGACAACTGCGAGTTGGGAAGTGACTGGAGTCGCACTCATGGCAAGAACACCTGTCTTGCACGGTCGAATTCAGAGAAGAGCCGCCGCCGGTAGCTCTGCGCTCGCATGACGAGCGACGCCCGCTTCAGTTCGTCAATATCGGCCTTGCGGTCTGCTACCTGTCCCAGTTGGATTCCGTGTTGCCGGACTGGGTTTTCAAGTTCAGCGAGCCGGAATTCCATCTGCAAGATTTCCGGCGAAAAGGCTTCGCGGAAACGACCCGCCTGTTCGGTTGACCTCCAGTATGTGAAATCCGCGGGGGCGCTGGTTGCGTTTTCAACGATGACGTATTCGACGCGATCCTGTAACCGGCTGGCCCAGGCCAGGACGCTTTCGACGCTGGCCGGGTCCGGCGTGACCACGCCGACCGCTGTGAAGCGGACGCCCATCGCGGCAACGTCCTCATACATCGACTCGAACCAGTCAGCGGCCACCTGTCCGGCACCGGCTCCCATATCGGCAAGGATGATGGGAGTACCACCGTCAAGGTGATCGACAAAGGCGTCGAGACCAGCAGGAGTGTGAATGTTGACCTTGGTTACCGTGCCGTTGAAGAAGTGCTTGAGAGAGCCGCGCGCCTTATTCTCCGTATCGAGATCGAGCAGGGTGACCGGAATTTCATTCGCGACGAACCATTCGGCCAGGGCAACCATGACGCCAGTTTTGCCGACTCCGCCTTTTCCGCCCATCGTGAAGACAACTCGTTTTGAACAGGCCGTCATTGCTCACCTCCGTTGCTGGTCAAGGTCAAAGGTTCGTTCTCACGGAAAATAAAGCGGGCAGGCTTCGCCGTCCGCACCACTGGCTTTGCTTTGAAGGCGCTAACGCGGTCAAGTACCGGCGACTCTGTCGTAGCAAGCTGGATTGGCGGCAGTTCGAATTGTGTGCGCTTGCGATGCTTGGCACGGACCTTCACAAAGGAATGCAGAGTGCTTGGCGCAACGTACAAGCCAAGGCGCTCTTCAAAGAGGTGCGCAACCTCGCGGTACGTCCGCCCCTTGCGTCGTAGCTCGCGGATCAGTTCGCGGTGAGGTTCCAGTTTCGAGCGGTATGGTTTTTCAGGGAGAGATTCGAGAATCGTCTGAAGTTCTGGTTCCATTGGTTTGTCTCCAGAACCCCGTACTGCGTTGTTCCAATAGGCGTCCGATAAGCGGCTCCGACGGTTCCTGAAAGTGCCTTATTGCGCTATCCATGCCACCTAGTTTCAATAAGTTACCAGGCGTTCGGCTACTTTCACGGCGATAACACGGGTTCAAATCCCGTCGGGGACGCCAAATTAATCAATAACTTAGACGAAATCCCCAACTTCGCCGCCGGTCCAAAAAGGTCCATTAAGGACATCATTCGTCCCC
>JBEKDN010000145.1:0-10523 GCA_050014335.1 Occallatibacter sp.
GTAGAGCATGGGCACAAAGGCAACGCGGTGCTTTTGGGCTAGTTCACTGTAGAGCTGCTCGAATTGCCGAATGTAATCTGGGCCGTAGTTGGGAGGTAGTGTGATGCCGGCTAGCAGGATTTTGGTGTGCGTGCCTTCAAGGGCCGTCAATATCTGGTCAAGATTTCGCTGGGTCTGCTCCAGAGGCAGGCCGCGCAGCCCGTCGTTACCGCCAAACTCGACAATGACCACGGTGGGATGCAGTTGCAGGATGGCGCCCAAACCTGCGACGGCGTCTTTGGTTGTTGCGCCGCTGGTGCCGCGATTGACGACCTTGTAATGGGAACCGCGAGCATCCAAGTCGCGTTGCAGAGCTTCAGGGTAAGCCTGCCCGGTCTGGAGCCCATAACCAGCGGTGATGCTGTCGCCAAAGCAGACGAGCAAAGGCTCATGCGCGCCGGGTTTTTGGGCGGACATGGTGAGGCTGCATAGTAGAATCAGGCCAAACGAAACGATCAATGCGCGGCGAACGTCCACAGAGATAGTGTAACCAATGCCCGTGGACGAGGCTCAGGAATCAAGGAGGCGGTCAGAGTGATCGAGGTTCGGGATGCAAAGAAGTGGATTCAGAATGGCCCGCGCCGGGTGGAGATTCTCAAGGGGATTTCGCTGATGATTCCAGACGGTCAATTCATGGCCATTCTGGGTGCCAGCGGCAGCGGAAAAAGCACGCTGCTGGGCCTGCTGGCTGGCCTCGATACACCCAGCTCCGGCGAGATATTTCTAGACGGCGTGCCCATCCACAACTTGGCGGAGGCGGAACTGGCCGCGGTGCGCGGCTCCAAGATCGGCTTTGTCTTTCAGTCCTATCAATTAATTCAGACCCTTACCGCCCTGGAAAATGTTCTGCTTCCTTACGAGTTGAACGCGGAAGGCAACGGCATTGCACAGGCGCGCCGCTTGCTGGACGAAGTCGGCCTGACTGAGCGCGTGGATCACTATCCGGTGCAGCTCTCGGGCGGAGAACAGCAGCGTGTGGCGTTAGCCCGGGCCTTTGTTATCGAACCGCCGATTGTGATGGCCGACGAGCCCACCGGAAATCTTGACTCCGCCAACGGCCGCCTGGTGCTTGACCTCTTGACGGAGCGCAACCGCAAGGCTGGTACGACATTGATTCTGGTAACGCACGACCCCGAAGTAGCCAGCCGCGCAGATCGCAAGATCGTTCTCCGCGATGGCCTGATTGTCGAGGATAGCTTGCCTTGCACGGCGGCGTTCGAACATGCGCAGGCGCAACATGGCTAAGCGCGCGTTGGGTTGGAAGCGGGCCGGGGCCATTGGCTGGCGCGATCTGCGCTCCGCTCCGGGCAAATTCGGCTTTGTGGTTCTCTCGGTAGCCGTGGGCGTGGCGGCGCTGGTCGGGGTGCGCGGCTTCAGTGACAGCTTCCGGCACTCGCTTTCCACCGAGGCGCGGTCTCTGATGGCCGGGGACCTGAGCGCTCGCATCTTTCGAGAGCCCACTGCGGAGGAAAATGCCAAGCTCGCAGGCATACTGAATCAAGGTGGAACTCGGGCGACCTGGGTGACGGAAACAATCTCAATGGCTTCCGTTCCGCCTGACCTGCAACCGCTTCTGGTTTCGCTCAAGGCCGTAGACCCGGCCGAGTACCCCTACTACGGCAAGGCCGATCTAGAACCGGCTATGACTCTGGAGCAGGCCCTCAATGGAGACTCGGCGGTAGTAGCCGAGGAGTTTCTCGTCCGGCTGAATGCCCGCGTGGGCCAGACGCTGCGGCTCGGCGGTAGAGAGTTCCGGATTACCGCCGTGTTACAACAGGAGCCCGACCGCCTTACCGCCAGCGCGGGTTTCGGACCCAGGATAATGATCTCGCAGGCGGCGCTGCTGCGGACAGGTCTGCTGGCGCCGGGCAGTCGCGCCAGCCAGCGGCTTCTGGTAAAGCTGCCACCCCAGACCGATATCACCGCAATGCGCAAGCATCTCGAGTCCGCACTGCCCGACGCGCAGGTCATGGATTACCATGAGGGCAACCAGGGCCTGAACAAAGGGCTGGAGAATGCCACCGCGATTCTGAGCCTCATCTGCCTTGTAGCCATGGTGCTGGGGGCGATTGGCGTAGCGATGGCCATGCATGCGCACTTGGCGCAGCGCATGGATATGCTGGCGATACTAAAGGCCTTGGGCGCAGGTTCCGGCGATCTGTTGCGCATCTTTCTTTTGCAGACTCTGGGGCTGGGCCTGGCTGGAGGTGTGCTTGGCGTAGCCGCGGGCGTGGGCGTGATGGCCGCGCTACCGGCGGTCTTCGGCAAACTGCTGCCGGTTCATGCCACGCTTGCCTTTCCCTGGCAATCTGTCGCGGCTGGCCTTGGCACAGGCCTATTGACCACGCTGCTCTTCTGCCTGCCGCCTCTGCTGGACGTGCGCGGAGTGAGGCCAGTGCTGGTGTTGCGCAGGATGGTCGAGGCGGGGCCGCAGGGCTTCACGGGCTGGCTGGCCGCCTGGTGGGCGCGCCGGCTGCAACTAGGACTGGCGGCGCTGGTGGTAGTAGCGCTGGGCGCAATCGCCTGGGCGCTTTCAGACTCGGCAAAGGTGGGTGGATGGTTTGCCGTGCTGTTGACGTTTGCGCTCGTGGTGTTGCTGGCGCTGGCCGCCGTGGCGCTCAGGGTGCTTCGCTTTCTGCTCAACCGAGTTCGCCTGCGACTGCCTTCATTTCTGCGCCATGGCCTTGCGAATCTCTATCGGCCCGGCAACCAGTCGGCAGCGGTAATGGCTGCGCTTGGCACAGGAGTGATGCTCATTTTGGCGGTTTTTCTGATGCAGTCGGCCATGCTGCGGGAATTGCGCGAGACAGCCTCGCCCACTCTGCCGAATCTCTTTCTGATCGATGTCACGACCGATGAGGTTCCCGGAGTCAAGGAGTTTTTCGCGCGCCAGCCAGGTGTGAGCCAGAAGCTTGGCCAGTCGCTTGACCTGATGCCAGTCGTGACCGGACGATTTATTTCCTTGAATGGCAAGCCGGTGGAGCAGCTCAAAGGTGAGCATTTCCCTCGGGAGATGCTGGAGAATGCCCGGCTCACCTGGGCCGATGCGCCCCCCGCCGGAGACAAGTTGACTCAAGGCAAATGGTGGACCAACGCGAGGGCGGCGGAGTTGGCTGTGAGCGAAGGCGTAGCCCAGCGCCTGCATCTTGCCGTGGGCTCGACGGCGGATTTGGAAGCCGGAGGCACCGTGCGCACCTTGAAGATTACCGCAATCTACCGCGCCGACGGCCAGCACCTGGGAGGCCAGGTTTCGTTCGTCTTGCCATCCGACCAGATCAAGAACGAACCGGCCATTTGGTACGGCGGAGCGCACATCGATCCCAAGCAGGTCGCGGCTGTCGAGCGCGCCCTCTTTGCGGCCTATCCCACCGTGACGGTGATCAACCTGGCGGATGTATTGGACCGGATCGAGAGCGTGGTGGATCAGATCACGTTCGTCGTGCGCTTTTTGGCTGGCTTCTCGATCTTCGCCGGGCTGACAATTCTGGCTTCCAGCATTGCCGGTACGCGCTTCCGCCGCATGAGGGAAGCTGTGGTTCTGAAGACTCTTGGCGCCACGCGCATGAGGATAGTGCGCACCTTCAGCGTCGAATTCAGCGTGCTCGGGTTACTGGCTGGCTCGGTGGGCGTCGCCTTTGCCAATCTGCTGACGCGTGTGCTGCTGAAAAAACTCGACGTCCCTTTTCATGTGGAGTGGAAGGCGACGCTCTTTGCTCTCCTGGGTACAGCTATTCTGGCCACGGCAACCGGATGGATTGCGAGTTACCGGATTCTTGGTTTGCGGCCGCTGGAGGTATTGCGCGAGGAATAAACTCGGCCGCCTCATCCCATCTCGACGTCAACCTGATTATCCTTCAGCAACATTTCCATCGGAATGAAGTTCCGTTCCAGCGGCTTTCCATTGAGCAGCAGGCGCTTTACGCCCTTCTGCACCCCTGCTGGATTCTTCACTTCCACTGCGATGTTCTTGCCACGGAAAACACGAGTCACTTTGAATCCATGCCATGCCGCGGGAATGCAGGGATCGATTCTGAGACCGCCATACTCGGGCTGGATGCCTAGAATGTACTGCGTTGCGGCAAAGAACGACCATGTCGCCGATCCGCTCAGCCATGGCACTCGCGATGCGCCGAAGCGCGGGCTGTATTTGCTGTGCGTGAATTGGCAATAGACGTATGGCTCAATCTCTCTAACTTCGGCGCGAGTGTTGTAGGCCGCCGGTAGATAGGCTCTTAAATACTCGTACGCTAGATCGCCGTGCCCCAGCAGCGTCTCCGCAATTACCGCCCATCCCTGCGTGTGCGTAAAGATCGCGCCGTTCTCTTTCAATCCCGCATTGAAAAGCGCGGCCCGCATCACGTGAAAATCCGTCTCAAGATAAGGCGGATCGCAGATCATCAGGCCGTACTCCGTTGCCAGGAGCTCATGCACTGATTGCATCGTGCGCTCTGCCCTCTCCGCTTTTGCGTGTCCGCTGATCAGCGCCCATGATTGCGGGTTCAAAAAGATCTTGCCTTCGCTGCTTTCCGTCGAGCCAAACTTGAATCCATCTTCTCGATACGCGCGCAGGTACCAGTCTCCGTCCCACGCATCTTTTTCGAGGCGTCCGTCGAGCGTGGCCAACTCCGCGGCCGCCCACTTCCCTTCCTCGCCCTCACCCAGAAGCGCGCAAATCTCAATGTAAACCGCCAGCGCGTAGCGCAATTGAAACGCTACAAAAATCGATTCCCCTTTGTGCCCCAGGCGAATGCAATCGTTCCAATCGGCGGACAAGCCGCAAGGCAAGCCGTGCGCTCCCGAGCGCTCCCGATTGAACTGGATGGCGCGTTTCAAGTGACCCAGCACTGTGTCCTCGCCTTGGTCGGCATAGGGCAAAACCTTGCTGTAAAAGCTCAGGTCGCCAGTCTCTTTCACATAAGCCGGAATCGCATTGAAGAGCCACATGCAGTCGTCGGAGCGGTATTCTTCCTCGCGCGGAGCCTTCTCGCTTCCAGGATGATGATCGAACTGCCGCACCACGGGCATTGCGCCGCCGGTGGAACCCTGCCCGGTGATCATCAACTCCAGCCGTTTGCCGGCTTCATCCGCAATGGTATGCAGCACGCCCAGCATATCCTGCACCGTATCGCGGAAGCCCAATCCATCGCGTTCGCCGGCATAAATCAAACTCGCCGCGCGCGACCATGCATAAGTCATCAGGCAATTAAATGGACCCCACATGTTCAGAGTGCTATTCAATTCGGCGTCCGGCGTTTCCACGGTAAGCCCGCCGATGCGCCCATGCCAATAACTCTTCAGCTTCGCCAGTTCCTCCTCGACCTTCGACCTGTCCGCAAATTCCGCCATTGCTGCTTTGCCTTCGACGCCGCCGCGGCCAATGCCCATCAATACTAAAAACTCTTTCGTCTCCCCAGGCGCGAGAGTAATTCTGGCTTGCAGGCAACCGCAGGCATTGTCGCCGACGGCAAGAGAATTCGAGCATTCTCCCCGCTCCACAACCGCCGGATTGCCATAGCCGCAATAAGTTCCCAGAAATGCCGTGCGGTCTGTGTCAAAGCCCACAATCTCCGCGCCCACCAATGCCTGAAACGTATGGCGACCCTGATCTTTCTCCGCAAAGTCATCCGGCATTTCAGGGATATTTACATTCGTCCCGTGGTCGATAATGCCGTTCTCGACTTCCATTTTCACCGTGTGCTGCGTATATTGCAGGTTGATCAGATCGTCGGCGGCGGACCAGTTGCCGGCATATTCCACATACGTAAAGGCGCTCAGCTTGCGCGGTCTTCCGCTCAGGTTAGTCAGCTTTACTTGCCAGCATTCGAAGCTCTTTCCCAGCGGCACAAAATAAGTCGTCTCAGACTGGATGCCGTCATACTCCGACGTGATAACTGTATAGGCGCTGCCATGCCGGCACACGGACTTGTACCGATCCAGCGGCTTGCCCACCGGCTGCCACGACCCAGACCAGTAATCAGTGCTTTCATCGTCGCGCAGATAGATATAGCGTCCCGGCTGATCCATCGGAACCGCATTGAAGCGCAACCGCATAAAACGGCCTAGCGCAGCCGATTTATAAAAGCTGTATCCCCCGGCATTATTCGTTATGATGGCGCCGTATTCCGTCGATCCTAAATAATTACTCCACGACCGGGGAGTATCCGGGCGAGTTATGACATATTCCTTCTTCGCATCGTCAAAATATCCGAATTGCATGATATCTTCTTTCTCCTTTGTCGCGTAAACGAGCCCTAAAAAAGCGAGCAGTTCGGGGCATCCCTCGAACTGCGTCGCTCCAATCGTTTTTCGCTTCCGCCGCGTTCGAGATTAAGGAATTGCCACCAGCGCTTGGGCGCTTGATTGCCGCTCCGCCAACTCCCCTTGCAGCTTCTTCATCCGCACTTCGCTGAGCGGATAAAAGAGCAGTCCCACGCCAGTCAGTAAAAAGGCCACGGCGGGAATAAATGTAAACAGCAGCAGGATGCCATGCAGCGCATGAGGCGTCTGCGCTACGCTGGCGCGGTATCCAAAGCTGGCCAGCAGCCAGACAGTGATTGGTCCGCCGATGGCCCAGCCGAGTTTGTTTGACATGCCGGCTGCCGAGAAGACCAGCCCGGTGGCCCTGCGGCCGGTGCGCCACTCGGAGTAATCGGCCGAGTCGGCAAACATCGCCCACAGCACTGCGGAGGTCGGTCCCGTCACCGCGCAGTAAAGCACCTGGAAGACAAACATCAGCGCAATTTGCTCTGGCCTGACCCAGTAAGAAGCGGCCAGAAAAAGCGCGCCAAGCGACGCCAGGCCGATGTAAGTAGCCTTTCGTCCGGCCAATTTTGTCACGTGCTGAATCACGATCGTCCCCAGCAGCGACATCAGCGTGCCCGCAACCATGAATGCCGCGGCCAGTTTCTCATTGCCCACGTAATACTGAAAGTAGTAAAGGATAGCGCCGCTGCGAATGGCAACCGCGCAGACCGTCAGCGTTCCCATCGAAAAGAGAATCAGCCACGGCACATTGCTTGTCAGATCCTGCAAATCCTCGCGGAGCGTGCTCTTCTCATGGAAGGGTTGCACTCGTTCCGTTGTGAGCGCGAAGGTGAGGAAGAAGAGCGCGACCGCGGCCACGGCATAGATGCCCATCGTCAACTGATACCCATGTGCCTTGGCTGTGGCCAGAATAACTCCGCCCATACCGGCCTTGACGCTGCCGAAAAAATCCACCAGATAGAGCGTGGAATACTGAACCACAAGCCCCGCGCCAAAGGCAAACGCAAACCGGTACGACGAAACGCTGGTGCGCTCCTGCGAATCGGGCGAGATCACGCCCATCAGTGCCGAGTACGGAATGTTGATGGCTGAATAAACCATCATCATCAGGCATAGCGTGATGTAGGCGTAGAACAGCTTCCCGTTCGGACTGAAATTTGGCGTGGTAAAGGTCAGAACACTGATGATGCCAAAAGGCACGGCAAACCAAAGCAGGTAGGGGCGAAACTTACCCCAGCGCGTCTTGGTTCTGTCGCCCATCACACCCATGAATAGGTCAAAGGCCATGTCGAGGAAGCGCGTCAGCAATAGCAGAGCGGCGAGCTTCTCCAGTAGCGAGCGCTCCAACTCGGCATCGGGTGTATAGAAGAAGACGTCGGTATAAAACTTGCCTTGAAAATAAATGAAGGTCATCCAAAACAGATTGGAGGCCGCATCGCCAAAGGCATACCCGGTTTTCTCGCCAAACGTCAGTTTCTTGGTCTTCGGATCCATGAATCCTGTCCCTCGTGCGCGGTGTTTCTCAGCAAGATAGAGGAATTGAAGCTCATTGGTAAGAAGAACCTCCGCAAGCCACATTTGTGCGGCGGATTGAAGCCGCCTCCCGCGTGCAAGTATACATGAAAGACGCTATGCAAGGTGGTTACGCGGCGCACCGCGAATGAACCTTGTCTCCTCCTTTCGGTTGAGAAAAAAATTACCCTTTAGAAGGATGCGGCCGGGTAGGCACATCGTTCATGCTTACCGCACCGATATGAATTGGCTTCCCCTTTCTCTGCTCCTCCTGCTGACCTCTGCCAATGTGCACGCGCAAGGCGATTCAGCCAGCGCCGCTTCCGGCGGCTTCGTTACCCGGTGGGAGGCGCGCGCCTCCGCCACGCAAGCCAAACAGCCCGCCTGGGCGGTCCCGCTTGTCACCACCACCACCGGGCTGATTCAGGTCGTGCGCACCGACGTCCTTCGCCAGATCGCGCCGGCGCTCACCACCACCTGGAACTTCGACAACAGCAAAGGCGTCAACCTGATTCCATGGGCCAACACCGAACTGGCCATCAACCTGCCTCCGTACATCGAACACAACTCCAAGGCCAAAGACGGTGCGGGCGACATGGCGTTTCTAGGCAAGTACCGGATCTTGAGCGGCAATGCGAAGCATGGCAGCTACACGCTGAGCGCCTGGGTGCTGGCCACTATCCCCACCGGAAGCTACAAGAATGGCTCGACCGACGCCAGCGTCCAGCCCAACCTGGGCGGCGGCAAAGGCTTCGGCAACTTCGACGTGCAATCCTCGCTGGGCGCTACCATGCCCACCGGCAAGCCCGCCATCACCACAGTTGGCCGCCCAGTGGCCTGGAATACTGTCGCGCAGTACCGCATCGCCAAGCTCTTCTGGCCGGAATTGGAGAGTAACGCGACTTTTTACAAGGGCGGAACAAACGACGGCAAGACGCAGGAGTTTCTTACACCTGGGTTGATCTTCGGCAAATGCGGGCTGCACCCCTCCGACCCCAAATCGCGCCCCGGCCTGGCCGTCGGCGCGGGAATGCAGATTGCCGCCAGCCACTTCCACAGCTATAACCACGGGCTGGTTCTGACAGCGCGATGGATCTTTTAGCCGCTACCGCTTCACAAACTCCACCAGCTTGGGTCCAATGCGGTCAGAGCATTGAATCTGTGCCAGATGGCCGCAGCCTGCAAAGACCTCCAATTCCGACTGCGGCGTCAGGCTGTGCATCTTCTCGCCCTCGCTGAGCGGCGCAATACGGTCCTCCGCGCCCCAGATCATCAGTACTGGCATCTTCAGTTCCGGAAGCATTCTGTCGGTTGTGTCCTTGCCGGTCATCATCGCATCCACCGCGCGGTGAATCACCCATGCGCGCTCATTCGAGAAGCGAAGAATGTCCCGCACGATAAATCGCGGCAGCTTGGGCGGATGCGGCATCAACAATGTATCCAGCTGGTCAACCTCGGCCGGTGTGCCGGGGGTGAAGAGCCGCGTATCCCAGGTGGGTCTCTGGGAAAGGCCGACCGCGTCGAAGAGCATCAGCCGGCGTACGCGCTCCGGGTGCCTGCTGGCAACGATCTGCGCGATCCAGCCGCCCATCGATGTGCCTCCCAGATTTACCTGCTTCAACCCCAGCGCATCCATGAAGCCGACCACAACCTCAGCCTGATCCGATACGGAATATGAAAAATCGGCGGGCTTTTCGCTACGTCCAAAACCGGGCAGGTCAGGCCGATATACGCGGAAACCGGCCTTGACGAAGTATGCTGTCAGGTTGTGCCACTCTTCGGCGCTCCCTCCCAGACCGTGAACCAGCACTACTGCGGGACCATCCGCCTGCCCCTCCACAAGATAATGCACGCGATGCCCCGCAACCTGAACCGAGTGGCTCTCCACGCCAGTGACAAATTCCCACGCGTACTGGGCCTCATTGAAATAACTGATCGGGCGCGCCCAGAAGCCAACAACTGCAACAAGAACCACCAAGAACGCAGCCCACAACAGGCGTTTGAGTACCTTCATCTTTCGCTCGACCATTCTTGCGCCCTCTGCCAGCCAGCCTCAATCACCCGCATAGCTATTGGATCAAGCCCCATCGCCTTCCATTGCGTCCGCTCCACCCAGCGCACTTCATCCGCGTCCGATGCCGCCTTCAACGCGCCGCCCGTCACCCTGCAGAGATAATCCGCAATGACGTAATGGTACCGAACGCGCTCACCTTCTTGGTGAATACGGTCCAGCACTTCAATTAGTTCGATCGGCTCGACTGCGAGTCCGGTCTCTTCCTTCACCTCGCGAACAACCGCATCGAGCAGCTTCTCCCCCAGTTCAACCAGCCCTCCAGGCAGCGACCAATGCCCCTTGAGCGGCTCTCGTCCGCGCCGCACCAGCAGCACCCGGTCCGCCTCGATCGCCACCGCGCTCACGCCCATCAGCGGCGCAGTTGGAAACTCTCTCCGCATGATTCCTCCGCATTGCAGTCACGTCCACGCTTGCGCAGGCCTTTAAGTCGACAGTGAAGAACTAGCCGAGGATCTTGCGGGCTTCCGCATCGCCGTCTGGCATTGATCGGGGCAAAATCGTATAGATAGCGCTCCGCTCTATCTGTTCGCCAATCTGCAAAGTCGCTAGCGGCCCCAGCGTCTCCAGTTCGACGTAAGCCAATGGATCTGGGTTGGTATAAACCTCGGTGACTGAGCCGCCGTCGGGATACTCG
>JBEKDN010000146.1:0-12215 GCA_050014335.1 Occallatibacter sp.
ATCTTCGAGGCATTATCGGGAGTCGAACTGGCGCTCGCGGTTTTGGTCGCCGCCACGGGGATTCGCATCAGTGAGGCGATGGGCTTGAAATGGGAGGATGTTGACTACCAGAACAAGCAAATTAACCTTCGCCGGGTCTGGGTAAAGGACACAATCGTGGAGCGCCTCAAGACGGAGGACTCCGAGGCTCCTGTACCGCTCACCGATCTGCTGGCCAACTCTTTACGAGACTGGCAAAGGGAAACGGTGTACGGGCGTCCAAGCGATTGGGTTTTCGCCAGCGCAAGAAACAAGGGGCGGACGCCTAGATCGAGCAGCGTTCTGACTGGGGACTATCTCCGTCCGGCAGCGATTGCCGCCGGGGTCAAGCTCAAGCCGGGGCAGCGGTTCGGTTTCCACAACTTCCGCCACGGGCTGGCAAGCTGGCTGGTGAACCAAGGGACGGATGTCAAGACGGTTCAGGGGCTTCTCCGCCACTCGAATGTCAAGACAACGCTTGGCCTGTACACCCACCAAGTGAATTCTTCGATGTTGGCTGCACAAGACTCAATGATGCGGGCGTTGCAGCCCGGATCGCAAACTGTTCAGTAGGGGATAGGGAACGCGATAAAGCGGAGGCAGGTTACGTTTTGCAGGTGAGAAACCGGACGGTCTTCCACGTAAGTTATTGATTTAATTGGTGGACCTGATCGGGATCGAACCGATGACCTCTTCCATGCCATGGAAGCGCGCTCCCAGCTGCGCCACAGGCCCACATACTCCGGGATGCAACATTTCTATTGTCAACGGTCAGGCAAGATTCGTCAAACCGGATAGGACGAAATCCTTAGCGACATTCAAAACCTGACCCGACACAAGCTTAGGCAATCACCGCAACCTTAGCTCGCTTTCCAAGCCGGACAGTTAATCGCCCGGGCATGGCATTCACTTTGACCAGCGCGCCATCAGCCACTTCCCCGTCCAGCTTGACGGCTTTTTCTCCGATCTTGCGGTTTGCCTCTGCGCCGCTGGCGGCAAGTCCCAGATGCACAAGCAGCTTGGGCAATCGAATCTGATTCTCCTCTGTACCGGCTACGTCGGCAAAAGAGATTGAAACCTCTTCCAGGTCTTCCGCGGTTTCTTTTTGCTGGAACATCCGCGCCCAGTTTTCATCGGCGTTGCGCGCGGCCATTCCGCCGTGGAAGCCAGCGGTAATCGTTCTCGCCAGCCGCTTTTTTACTTCCATCGGATGCTGGCGGCCAGCCTCGACCTCGGCCCGCAACTCGTCGACTTCCGACTGCTTGAGGTCCGTCAAAAATAACCAATACCTCCACATCAACTCGTCACTGATGCTCATCAGCTTGCCGAACATCTCAGCGGGCGGCTCATTGATGCCGATCGCATTGCCCAGCGATTTCGACATTTTCTGCACGCCGTCCAGGCCTTCCAGAATCGGCGTCATCAGCACGATCTGGGGTTTCTGGCCGTACTGCCGCTGCAACTCGCGGCCGCAGAGCAGATTGAATTTCTGATCCGTGCCACCAAGCTCGACGTCGCATTCCAGGCAGACCGAGTCATAGCCCTGCATCACGGGATAAAGAAACTCATGCAGGCTGATCGGCTGCTCGGCTTCGTAGCGCTTGTGAAAGTCGTCGCGCTCCAGCATTTGAGAAACGGTAAAGCGCGCGGCCAGGCGGACGATATCTTCGTAGCCCAGCTTGCCCAGCCACTCGCTGTTGTAGCGGATCTCGGTGATGTCGCGGTCGAGGATCTTGAAGGCCTGCTCGGTATAGGTCTTGGCATTCTCGTTGATCTGCTCGCGCGTAAGCGGCTTGCGGGTAACGTTCTTTCCCGTCGGGTCGCCGATCAGCGAGGTGTAGTCGCCCACCAAAAAAATCACCGTGTGTCCCAGCACCTGAAAGTGGCGCAGCTTGCGCATCAAGACAGTATGACCAAGATGCAGGTCAGGCGCTGTAGGATCAAAGCCAACTTTGATGCGCAGCGGCCTTCCGGTTTTGCGGCTCTCTTCCAGGCGTTCACGCAGGTCGGCCACGCGGATAATCTCCGAGGCGCCTTTCCGCAGCAGGTCCATCTGTTCATCTACGGGCAGAAATTGGTTCATCTTGTCTTTCAGTATAAAGTCGCGGGCTGAAGGCAGCGGTGCAAAGCTCAAAGCATTCGGGCAATCGCATTTGAGATTTGAGGACGGGATTCAATGGAGCGCTTTCAAGGTTCTGCAAGAGGGCTTGAGTGCGAGCGAGATGGGTGGAAGCGGCCGCAAAAACTGACGAAAAGGCGAGTATTTTGGACGAATATATCGTTTTCTGGGGCCAAAAAGTGGGCAAAATGGGTAGTTTGCAGTTACTGATTGGTAAATAGTCTGAAAATGCAAGCCATTGATATTAAGCTTTTTACTGGAATTCTTGATGAAAAAAGCGGGCTCCACAGGGTAGGGGGGGTGGGGGGTACCGGATTTTTTGGAGAAGAAACAACGAAACTGGGTAAAGGAAATGGGCATGGTTGGATGGATGGGATCTGCCAGACCGCGAGTTGAAAGCGAGTTTTTGGTCATGACGGGATCTACCCTCCCTATCGATAGGATCTACTAACAAGCGGTAATTATCCGCAAAAAAGCCGACAAAAAAATGGGGCGCGCTTAAAGAGAGGCAGCCGTTGGCCGCGCAGCGGGGTGAGCGGTTGACGAAGTCAGCAATTGCGGGGCATCGGGTTAGCTGGTTGGCCGAGGCTAGCTCGCCCTGGGAGGGTTGCTGGGCAGGGTTGTGGCAGGGTTTTTCTGGCACTCGTATTTTTCAATGCGATTGCCTTGGCAAAGCCTATGCGCTGCATCTCTGCGCCAGCCAGCCTACGGTTGGCAGAACTCCTGATTGGGGCAGCCGCCGCCTTGACCGCAACAAGATGCGCCCGCGCCGCAGCCAGACTCAGCGAAGCTGCCAGACGCTCCCTTGGAGATGATTCCCGCGCCGCCGCTGATCAGCCGCTTCACGCTGCCGCCGCATCCCGTGCAGAGTTCAATCGCCGCGTCGGACATCTTCTGCCGCGCTTCAAAGCGCAGTCCACAATCGTTGCATAGATATTCGTAAGCCGGCACGGTCTATCCTCTCGCAATTGCTGCGCTTTCTGTCGTTATTATACGAAGGAGACGGAGACTTTCCGAATCCAAGCAAAGAAAGCGGGGCAACATGCACTATCTATTGTTTTACGAATTGGAGGAAGATTATCTTGCCCGGCGCGGTAAGTTTCGCAACCAGCACCTGGAACTTGCGTGGCAGGCGGCCGACCGCGGCGAAATGCTGCTGGGCGGCGCGTTAGCCAATCCCCCGGATCGAGCGATAATTCTCTTTAAATGCGACTCGCCCGCGGTCGCGGAGAACTTCGCCAAGGCCGATCCGTACGTAATCAACGGCATTGTGAAGCGCTGGTATGTGCGGGAGTGGACGACGGTCGCCGGCGAAGCCTCGACGACGCCCATCAGGCCCAGCGCGCCTTCGCCAATAAATTAGGTGGTACTCAGGGCTTTTCTTCCACCGGCCTGACCTGGCTTCCTCTATCGTCAATCTGAAAGTGCAATAGCCACGAGCTTGCGACGGCGTTGCCGTCAACCCGCGCCGGCTTGAACTTCCATTTGCGCGCCGCCTGCAATGCCAGGTTGGCAAAATACTTGCTCGGCCCCGGCGACTCCAGCTCCGCATCTGAGACTTTGCCCCCCGCATCCACCATCACGCGAACGCTCGTCAGAACTGAGCCGTGAATCGTCGCAAGCGCGCGCTGCGATGTATCGGGTAGAACCTGCTCGGCAACCGCGCCTTTGGCAGTCGCCCCTTCCGCAGCCTCCGGTTTTTCAGTGGCCTCTGGCTTTTCCGCAGCCTCCGGCTTGTCGGCTGAATCCGCTGCGGATTGAGAAGCGGTCATTGCAGGTGAATTGGCGACCGCAGCCGCACTCTGTTCTTCAGTCGCCGCCGGCGGGGGCGCGCTGGAATGTGAGCGCAGTGCAAACACCGCGATACCAACCAGCAACAGAGCCGCCGCTCCCACCACAATCGGCCAGAAATATTTGCCCGGCAGTTTTGTTTCCGCAGCCTCAGGCAGCGACGCGGAGGAATCCAGCCGAGCCCTAATCTGCGCCAGCGTGCAACGGCGTGCCGGGTCGCGCTGCAAACATTCCCGGGCAATGGCGGCAAAAGGCTGCGGCAACGAACTTGGAACAATCGGCTCTCTGAGCGTAAATCTCTTCCAAACCGGCGGCTGTTGCGTCAACGCTTCCACCAGCGTCACGCCCAGCGCCCATACATCGGCGGCTGGCGTCATGCGCCCGCCATCGCACTCAGGCGCATTATGAATATCGTGCTCGGGATTTTTTGCGCAAATCCGGCCCGCAAGAGAAAAGCCGTCCACGGACAGTTTCAACTGGTCATCGACCACCATGATATTCGAGGGCTTCACATGGCCATGCACCAGGCCTTTGCCGTGCAGATAGCCCAGCGCGTCCAGAACCGGTTCCAGCATCTCTCGCGCTTCGGCTGGCGTCAGCGCTCGCTCCGGCAAGATCTGCGCCAGATTCTCGTCGGCATATTCCGTCACCGCGTAGAATTGTGCCGCCTCGCCCGCCTGGCAATGCCCAGTGCGAATCAAGCTGATCAGGTGAGGATGGCTGAGCGCCGCCGCAGCTTCCCAGTCGGCGATAGAGGCTTCGGCGGCATCGGCTGGAATGAGCTTGATGGCGGCTATCCGAGTCGGATCATCCTCCCGCTCCGTAAGGAAGACATTCCCTTGATCGGATCCGCCTAACCAGATGCGAAGGGGAAACCTTCCTTCGATCACCTCTCCGGTCCAATCCCTGCCATTTACCTCTGTGCTCATTGCGTACACCATTCTATCGGAGCCCATTCTCTCCAAGTCCATTTTATCCGAGCATAGTACAGGCCTGGGCTGGCGGCGCCTGAACCGCGCGTGTTCCCAAGCCGTTCGTAACGTGGGGCTGCGTTAAGGATGATGCTAGCATTAAATCACCACCTCTTGGATACCGAACCTCGGGCAAGCACGCCGGTTAAAATAGCTGAAGCAAAAGCACTGACGTTATCGATGGAAGAACGCCCCGAAGGAAAACGCCCCCCAGCCCCGGCAACGGAATTAGATAAGCAGAGCGGAAACCCCCTATGTCGAATACCAAGACGATTGCTCGTAACTCCGGCTGGTACAGCATCGAGACGATCGTCAATCTGGTTGTTGTTTTTGCAACCAATATCGCGATTGCCCGCACCCTGGGCCCATCCAAGATGGGTTACATGGTTTTTATCAATACGCTCACCGGCTTTGCCAGCCTGCTGGGCGGTATTGGCCTGCCGCAGACCGCCCGCAAATTCATGGCAGAGTTCATCGGCAAGGGCGATCGGGGAACCGCTAGATTCATCTACATCCGCACCATGGCGCTGCAGACTGCACTGGCTACGCTCGCCACGGCTACTGTCCTGGTTTACGTGCTCAGAGACGCAACAAGTGAATACAAGATCGCTGCCGCGCTACTGGTCATCAGCACTTGGCCGGCGATGATCAACTTCATCTCCGCGCAGGCAAACGCCGCCACTGAAGAGCTTCAGAAAAATCTTCCGGCGTCCATGATTTCGATTCTGGTCTTCGGCGCTTGCATTCTGGCTACGGTGGTGCTGAAGTGGGGCGTCATCGGCGTCGGTGTCGCCACCCTTGCCATGCGCAGCATGGATTTTATCGTCCGCCTCATCCCTACCATGCGCCGCGTGCTCTCCTGGGAGAAGGTGCATCTTTTGCCGGACGGCGTTTCCCGGCGCATGACAAGCTTCGCCTGGCAGAGTGTCGCAACCTTGGCGGTGGCGCTGGTCGTGTGGAACCGCTCCGAGGTCTTCCTGCTCAAGAAGTTCTGCCCGGATATCAATCAGATTGCCTTTTATTCGGTGGCCTTCAGCATGGCTGAGATGCTCCTGATTGGTTCCTCCATCTTCGGCCTGGCGGTCGGCACCACCATCTTTGCTCAATTCGGACGCGACAAATCGCGGCTTCCCGACATCGCCGGCTCCTCTTTCCGCTACCTTGCGCTCACTGCGATTCCCCTCCACGTGATCGCGGCCGCCCTGGCGCCGGCGGCTCTTCACTTCCTCTACGGCGCTAAGTACGATGGCGCGGCCGTCGTAGTCATGCTGGCCCCAATTCTTTGCATGCCAAAAGCCTTTATCACCCCCGTGCAGAACCTCCTGGAGAGCATGGAACGCCAGCGCTACATCATCCTGGCCACCGCCATCGCCGGTATCGCCGACCTAAGCGTGGCCTGGTTCCTCATTCGATCTTTCTCACCCGGCCACGGCGCGGTGGGCGCATGCATCGGCAGCGGCGCTGCGCAGATATTGGCAGTGGGAACCATGTGGGCAATCGGCATCTATCTCTACAAGGTGACGCTGCCATGGATGCAACTGATCAAGATCGCTTCCATCAGCGCACTGGCATCTCTCACGGCGCACTTCATCGCCATGCGCATGACGCCGCTCCTGGGCATTCTATGCGGCGGAACAGCGGCATTGACGATCCTATTCGGCCTCTATTACGTCTTGCGAGTGCTGGAACCGCAAGATAGCCTCCGCCTGAAGACACTCACCGGAATGCTCCCCAAGGCCATCGGCGCTCCCGCCAATGCCGCGCTCACCTTCCTGGCCCGCCACAGCGATGCCAGCGGAATTTCCTTGATCGAATGAGCGCCCGATTTGCGCCGTAGCTTCTTATGAAAACAATCGCTGGGTGGGATATCACGAACCTTCCGCGAGCGCCTAGCGAGCTTCCGCCCCACCGCGGGTGGCCATCTCCTGAAGAATCCCCTCCGCCGCCGCCGCCGGATCGGCAGCCTGCGTAATCGGTCTGCCCACCACTAGATAGCTCGCCCCCAGCCGCAGCGCCTCAGCCGGCGTGGCAATGCGCTTCTGATCGCCCACAGCCGCGCCCGCCGGGCGAATGCCGGGAATTACCAGCACTCCCTCCGGACCGGCAATCTCGCGCAGGCACCCAACTTCCCGCGGCGAGCAGACAAAGCCGCGAATTCCCGCCTCCATCCCCATCCGCGCCAGCAACTCCACCTGTTCGGCGGGCGAGCGCTCCAGGCCCACTGCCTTCACCTGGCTCTCATCCATACTGGTCAGCACGGTGACGGCCAGCAATTGCGGCGGTTCGGCAACTCCGGCAAGCGCCTCCTGGGCTGCGGCCAGCATCGCCGGCCCTCCAGCGGCGTGCAGCGTCAACATCTTCACGCCCAGCGCAGCAGCCGAGCGCACCGCCCCCGCCACGGTGTTGGGAATGTCGAAGAGTTTCAGGTCGAGAAAAACCGAGTGGCCGCGCGCCACCAGAGGCTCAATCACAGCCGGACCCGCAGCGACAAACAGCTCCAGCCCTACCTTGAACCATTGGCAGCTCTTCTCCAACTGGCTCACCAGTTCAAAAGCGGAGGCCGCATCGGGCACATCCAGAGCCACAATCAGTCGCTTGCGCGCTTCTTCCACATAGTCCACCGCCGGTGCGCGGGTGGGGCCAAAGCTCGGATTGAGTCGCTCAGGGATGGGCATATCTTCATTCTAAAGGATCGCCGCTTTTCGCCGCGCCAATCATGCCATAACTGTAGCGCTGGCCTCCTGGCCGGCTGCAGCGTGGACCTCCGGGTCCACGCTCGCTGCCCCATCCATTTCGTTCCTGAGCGCAGTCGAAGGATCTGCGTCTCTCAATCGCGGAATGGGTGGGATAGCACGAACCCCAACAATCTTGTTTGTGGGCAGCGTATCCTGAATCAGGGACGGGATCGGGATTGACAATCGCTTCAATGGGAATTCGCACTTGTGCCAGCCTGATTCTGCTGCTGGGGTCAAGCCTGTGCGGCGCCGCTCCAGTTTCATTCCCCGTCCACACCAATCCCCTCAATCGCGACCCTCTGGTCCGCGAAGCCTTTGACCACTTCTATAACCTCGATTACCCCGGCGCGGTCGAGCGATTCCAGCGCTTTCATGCCGCGCATCCCGGCGATCCCGAGCCCACTGCCCTGCTGCTTGAGGCCGTCGTCTTCCAGGAACTCTATCGCCTCGACCTGCTCGACACCACCTTCTACGCCAATGACGGCTTCCTCACCGGCCGCCACGCCACTGAAGAAGATCCCAGAACCCGCGACCGCATTCTGGGTCTTGCCGACGAGGCCATTCGCGAGGCCGACTGGCGCATCGAACGCAATCCCAACGACGTCGATGCCCTCTATGCCCGTGGCTGGGCGCGCGCCTTGAAGTGCACGTATCTAGCCATGGTCGAGCGCGCTTATGGCGCCGGCTTCCGTCTGGCCATGAAGGCCAAGGACGACGAGAAGCGCGTCCTCGAGCTCGACCCAGATTATGTGGACGCCAAGCTCGTCGCCGGCGTCTATGAGTACGTGGTCGGCGCGCTCCCCTGGCCCTTCAAACTCATGATCGGCTTTGCCGGCATCACCGGCTCCAAGTCTGAAGGCCTGGCAATGCTGCATGACGCCGGCAATCGCGGCGTTGTCACAAGTGTCGAGGCGCGCACCGTCATAGCCCTTTTCCTGCGCCGCGAGGCCCGCTATAAAGACGCCATTCAGGTCATCCGCAACCTCATCAAGCAGTATCCCCACGACTATCTCTTTTGTCTCGAAGAGGCCAATCTGCAAAAGGATGCGGGGGATGGCATGGTCGCCGTTGCGGCCTATCAGGATGTCGTCGCCAAAAGCGCCCGCCCCGGCTACTTTGCGGAGGCGCGGCTGGAACTGGCCTACTTCGGCCTCGGCGACGCCCTGCGCGGCCAGCGCCACTATGCGGATGCGGCTCAGGCCTACGAGCAGGCCGCCTACATCAAGAACGTCGGCCCGGAACTGAAGATCCGCTCGCTCCTCGCGGCCGGCGAGTGCCGCGATATGAATGGCGAGCGCACCCTCGCCCTCCGCGATTACCGTATGGCCATCGACGCCGGCCCCAATACCTCCCGCGCCGATAGCGCCCGCAAGCGCCTTCGCTCCCCCTACCAAGGCTCCTAAAGATCTGCTTTGTCTTCGGCTTCTAGAGCATTCTCAGGGTTAGTGTAAGGACTTGGGTGCCCCATCCATTCGCAGCCTTATCGCGAATGGGTGGGAAACTATGAAACTCACCATACAGGAACAGTAAAAATGCCCTAAGATTCGTCAAAGAGATAAACTGTCTTCCTGAGCGACCGAAGCGGAGCGACGGGTGTCGAAGGACCTGCGGCTGCTTTTCGTCAGCGAGCCGCCAGCCCCACAGCAAATGTTTTGCAGATAATTAAACGCCCAGCGAGCATAATGAAATTCGTCGCAAATCAGAGCCTCCGACGACCGCTATCCTGCCTCCAATTCGCGCAATGTGAGTCCTGGTGGTCTGCTTCTTTTCTCTATTCGTTCGCCAATAATTCCGGCGACCCCCACCCCCCTACCCCTATGTAGCCCCATTTTAATCCCCTCCGCATCGACTAAACACCAAGCAATCAATAATATAAGATTTTACCCTGTTAATTAAGTAGTAACTGCTAACCCTCGATTTTGCCCCTTTTTAGGCCCGTTTGAGGTCCAAAAGAGCCACAAAACTGCCTTTTTTGTATCGAATTCAGCAGGCAAAAACACAGATCGCGCACGACTAGCGCAAACCATCTTCAGCGCCAAGCGCCACGTAACCAATCAATACGAATTTTAGTAACTTTACATCTCAAGCTCTGAAGTTCTAGCATTCGCTCCGCAGTTACATTTGAAACAATCCGGCTTCCAAACCTCAGAACGTCCTTAAATCAACTGCCTTCATCCTTGGCATATTGCGGCCAATCTATCTTCCCTTCCTATTTGCAATTCTTGCCGGCCTTCTACTTTCAATATGCGCTTCGATTGCAAATTGAAGCGTCTTCGCAGTTAGGCATCACGGTGTGCATAGCGGCTGTATGGAAAGGAGAAATCATGAAACTACCAGTCAACTCCTGGGGTCGGCAAGCTCGTCTTCGCCCGATGAGCGCGTTCTTTTCACTACTAGCGCTTCTGCTTATAATCCTCGCTTTGCCGGGCGCTTCCGCTCAGGTAACCCATGTCGCCAATCCATTTGTTGGCGCAACGCAATACGTTAGCCCTGACTATGCCAGTGAAGTAGACGCGGTGATCGCAACAGAAACTCCAGGTTCCACGCTCGCCCAGCAGATGTCCGTAGTAGCAAAATATCCGACGGCCGTCTGGATGGACCACATTGGAGCAATCGCCGGCGGTTCGGCGAACAACGGACGCCTCGGTCTTCAGGCACACATCAACGCGGCGCTTGCCCAGCAAAGCGGTTCACGGCCCATCGTGATTACACTCGTGATCTATGATCTTCCCAATCGCGACTGCGAATCGGCGGCTCCGAATACGCCAATCGGCGGCACGACACCGCTGGTTGGAACCGGCATCATCGAGTACGAAAACGACTTTATCGCTCCCATCCACAACATTCTGGCGGTCTACGAGACCAATCCGAATATTCGCTTCGTGCTGGTAATCGAGCCCGATTCGCTTGCGAATATGATCACCAACACGGGCCAGCTCTATTCGGACGCCAACTGCATCGCAGCCAACGCCGGTCAGAGTTGGCCTACTATTTCAATGAGCGGAGTCTACGTTCAGGGTATTCAGTACGCTCTCAATCAATTCCATGCCTTGCCCAATGCCTATACCTACCTCGATGCGGCCAACGCCGGATGGCTGGGCTTTACCAGTGACCTGAACGAGGCCGCTCCTTTCTTTTATGAAGTTGCCCAGGGAACAGTGGCTGGCGTAAGCAGCATCGATGGCTTCGTCGCCGACACGTCCAACTACGTTCCAATCAAAGAGCCGTTCCTGACCGCGACCGAAGTGCTCTTTGGCGCGCCGGTCGATTCCGCCACCTTCTACCAGGGCAACCCGAATATCGATGAGGAAGATTACGCCGCCGCATTCGACTCGACGCTGATTGCCGCCGGTTTTCCAACGACCCTTGGAATGCTGATCGATACCTCGCGCAACGGTTGGGGCGGACCGTTGCGTACCACTGGACCGCCAACTAACTATCCAGTTTCAGAAACCCTCAATGAATACGTGAATGCGGCCAAGATCGACGAACGCCCCACTCGCGCCGCATGGTGCAATGTGGAGAATGCCGGACTGGGCGCGCCGCCGACCGTAGTTCCAGGGTATTTTGCCAATCTCGAAGCTTATCTCTGGATCAAGCCTCCAGGAGAATCGGATGGCACCTATCCGGGAAGCATATTCAACGGCGTAGCGGAAACGACCGGCAATCCGGAATGCAACCCAGCCTGCAATACAGTGCTTTGCCAAGCGAATCCTCCCGACTCGTTTCCGAACTCGCCTCCCAAGGGCGTCTTCTTTCCGGCCGCGTTCACCCAACTGGTTCAGGACGCGTATCCCGCTGTGTCTATTGCTCCGCCGCCTGGCTTCACGCTGACACCTTCCGCGGCTACTGTGAACATTACCGCGGGCAGCAGCGTCACCGATGTCATCACGATAACGGATCTAGGTGGATTCACGGGCGCTGTAACTCTTTCCGTATCGGGCTTGCCCAGCACAGTCACCGCGGTGATCGGCGCCAATCCCGCCACTTCGACTTCCGTAATCACTTTGACGGCCAGCGTGGCGCTCAATTGCATCGGGGGCGGAATTAGCACGATCACGGTCACCGGCATCTCCGGCACTCTCACCCAATCCACCACCTTCGCATTGAGCCCCATCATCGCGCCATTGGAAGGCCTCGGAATTGGGCTTTCGTCCACGGCGCTTACAGTTACTCAAGGCGGCAGCGTCGCGGACACCATCACGGCGAACGATATATGCACGGGCAGCGGCATAACTTTCTCCGCATCTGGATTGCCCAGCGGAGTTGCAGCCTCCTTCACCGCCAACCCAGTCAATGGAAGCACGGTGCAGACAGGCACAAACGTGCTCACGCTAACGGCCGGCAATGCGGCAGCTGTCGGAAGCTCCACTGTAACGATCACAGCGAGCGCCGGAGGGCTGACCACTGTCGCCTCTCTCACCCTTACCGTCAAGCCATTGCCCAGTTTCACACTCGCGCCCTCGATTGCCAGTCTGTCGGTTACGCCAGGTAGCAGCGCAACAGACACCATTACAGTCACCGATCTGGGCGGATTCACTGGGAGCGTAACGCTGGCCGCCACGGGCCTGCCTACTGGCG
>JBEKDN010000147.1:0-10295 GCA_050014335.1 Occallatibacter sp.
CCTTCGATCGACGATCCCGAGATCGAGTGCATGTTAATCCGCGCGCAGGAGATGGCCCGCTACGTAGACCACGGCGTTCTCGACGCCGGACTTACTGGCATTGACTGGGTGGTTGAGAGTGGACTCGATCTTACCAGCATTACCTCGCTGACTTATTCCAAGCAGAGCCGCCGCAAGGTGCGCTGGGTGCTTGCGGTTCCTGAAAATAGCGGTTTTGAAAAGGCGGAAGACTTGGAAGGCAAGATCGTTGCCACTGAGTTAGTGGAAGTCAGCAAGCGTTACTTCGCCGCCAAGGGAGTTAATGTCAAGGTCGAATTCAGTTGGGGCGCGACAGAGGTCAAACCACCCACTCTCGCCGACGCCATTGTTGAAGTTACCGAGACCGGAAGCTCATTGAAGGCCAACCGCCTCAAGATCATTGACACGATCATGGAGAGCGAGACACATCTGATTGCGGGCAAGAATGCCATCGCAGACCCATGGAAGCGCGAAAAGATAGATCAGATTGCGCTCATGCTTCGCGGCGCCATCGACGCGCAATCGCAAGTTGGGCTCATGCTCAATGTGCAACGCGGCGATCTTGAAGCGGTGCTCGCTGTGCTGCCTGCGCTCAACTCGCCCACTGTTTCGCAGTTGCGCGACTCTGACTGGGTTGCGGTCAACACCATTGTTGAAGAGCGCGTTGCACGCGACGTGATTCCTCGACTGAAAGCGGCGAAGGCAACGGGTATCGTCGAGTATCCGCTGAACAAAGTTGTGCTGTAAACCGGAGGCTAGAATGAGACTCATCCGGACAACGGGACGCGCTTCACAAAAGGCAGCAGAATTGCTCGCCGCCCTCGAAGGCCGTGGCGGCGCGGCACTCGATGGCGTGCTGCCCGCCGTCGAGCGCATCGTCGCCGAGGTGCGCAAACGCGGCGACCACGCCCTTCTCCGTTACGCCGCGCAATTCGACGGTTTGCAAGACGCCGCGGATTTGCAAATCACTACCGATGAGATGGCTACGGCGTGGGAGGCTATTACTCCCGCAATGCGTAAGGCGCTCACTGTGGCCACCGATCAGATACGAGCTTTTGCTGTCTCGCAACTGCCTGCCTCATGGAGTGAAGAACCTATCTTCGGTCTCATGACGGGACAGCTTGTTCGTCCACTCGGCTCGGTGGGTTGCTATGTGCCCAGCGGCCGTCATCCGCTTCCCTCCACATTGCTGATGACCGCGATTCCCGCGCAGGTGGCAGGTGTTTCGCGCATCGTTGTCGTCTCTCCCAAACCTGCGCCGGAGACCCTGGCTGCCGCGCATCTTCTCGGCATTACAGAGTTCTATCGCGTCGGTGGCGCGCACGCCGTGGCAGCGCTGGCTTATGGAACTGCAACCCTACCGCGAGTCGACAAGATCGTTGGACCCGGCAATCTCTATGTCACCGCGGCCAAACGACTCGTCGCTTTCGATTGCGCCATCGACATGATTGCCGGACCCACGGAGATCATTGTTACCAGCGAACGCGGCAATGCGGAAGAGATCGCTTCCGACCTGGTGGCACAGGCCGAGCACGACCCTGAGGCGCTGGCCATCTTCATCACCACGCGCACGGATCTTGCTAAAAAGGTCATTGCTGAAACCAGACTTCGCAGCCGCAAGAATATTATCGCGCGTGAAGCTCTCGATAAAAACGGCGTGGTAATTCTTGCATCGAGTGTCAATGAAGCACGCGCGATCACGAATCGTCTTGCGCCCGAGCACCTCACAGTCGATGCCGCCAGCGATCTCGACTGGGTGCAAAATGCCGGCTCGATTTTTGTCGGTCGCTGGTCCGCGCAGCCCATGGGCGACTATATCTCCGGCCCCAATCACACATTGCCCACAGGCGGCATGGCGCGTGTGCGCGGAGGACTGAGCGTTAATGACTTTGTGAAACTCATCACCGTGCAACAGTATTCGGCGAAGGCATTACGCGTGCTCGGCCCGCCGGCGGCGCTACTGGCCCAAGCCGAAGGCCTTACCGGCCACGCCGAGGCTATTCTCACGCGCTTGCAAAAGAGGAGGCCCCGTGATTGAAGGGGTGACAGAAAGACAGCGATCGATGATGGGGCCAACTTTAGACCCCGCGCCAACCTCACCGCTATTGGCGCCACGCGCCCGCGTGCAAGCCATGAAGGAGTATCACCCTCCGCTCGGCTGCCGTGACGCACTGCGCCTGGACTTCAATGAGAATACTGTTGCCTGCTCTCCCAAGGTGCGCGAAGTGCTGGGCCGCATAAGTGCGGCCCGCCTCACGCGCTATCCTGAGCGCGCACCGGTAGAGGCTATAGTTGCCGCGTATCTCGGCCTCGATGCCAATCAAGTAGCGCTCACCAACGGTGTGGACGAAGCCATTCACGTTCTCTTCGAGGCCTTTCTTGAAGTGCGTGACGAATTGCTGCTGCCAGTGCCCACTTACACAATGTATGAAATCTATGCATCGGCCACCGATGCGCGCGCAGTCGCCGTGCAGGCCGGAGACGACTTGCAATTTCCTTTCGAGCGCCTCCTGGCAGCCATTACGCCGCGCACCAAAATCATCGCCGTCGCCAACCCCAACAGCCCCTCAGGCTCCGCTGCCACGCGTGCGCAGTTGCTTGAAATTGCCGCGCGCGCACCACACGCGGTGTTGCTTGTCGATGAAGCATATTATCATTTTCACGGCGAAACAGTAATCGATCTTATTGGTCAGATACCGAATTTGATTGTTGCGCGTACTTTTTCCAAAGCCTACGGACTGGCAGGTCTGCGCCTCGGCCTGCTTGCCGGACCAGTCGAATTGATGCGCTGGGTGCGCCGCGTGCTCTCGCCATACAGCGTGAATGCGCTGGCGTTGGCCTGCCTGCCCCCTGCCCTTGAAGACGCAACCTACCTCGATTGGTATGTTGCGGAAGTGCTTGGCGCGCGCTCAGAGTTTGAAGCCGCGCTTGATGCCGCTGGAGTCCGCCGCTGGCCTAGTCGCGCGAATTTTGTATTGGTCGAAATCGGTGCGCTGCACAAGGAGTTCACGCAGTTGATGAGCGCCGCCGGAGTGCTGGTTCGCGACCGCTCCAGCGATCCCGGCTGCGATGGCCGCGTGCGCATCACCATCGGAACACGCGAGCAAATGCGCCAGGCAGCGGCAGCCCTCAACAAAACGCTCACTGCGCTGAAGACAGAGAACCAATGAGTACTAAGATGTTTTGAAGGGTACGGGCTTTACAGACTGCGGAAATACTCAATTCCGTGAAGGGTACAGGCTTTAGCCCGTACATAGAACAAGTGATGAGAGACGGGGCTTTAGCCCCTGAGGGAATTTTCCATGAATACGGACGAAATCTCGAAGTCGGACCGGCGCACCGCGAGCTTTGAGCGCAATACCACGGAAACGCGCATCTCTATTAAGCTGACTATCGAAGGTAGCGGCCAATACAAAATCTCCACCGGCATTCGCTTTTTCGATCACATGCTGGAGTTATTTACGCGTCACGGCGCATTCGATCTTGAATTAAAGTGCGACGGTGATCTTGATGTTGATCAGCACCATACCGTTGAGGATGTGGGCATAGCGCTAGGTGAAGTCTTTGACCGCGCGCTCGGCGATAAACGCGGCATTCTGCGTGCCGGATACTTCCTCATGCCTATGGATGAAACTCTGGCCATCGCCGCCATTGATCTGAGCGGACGCGCTGCATTTGCCGTGGAAACCAAAGTGCGCACGCGGCTTGTTGGCGATCTGCAAACCGAATTGGTGATAGATTTTTTTGAAGGCTTTGCGCGCGGAGCCCGCGCCAACGTTCATGTAAAGACGATGTATGGCCGCTCGAATCATCACAAGATCGAGGCCATCTTCAAAGCCTTCGCGCGCGCGCTCCGCGTAGCCTGCTCGCGCGACAAGCAACTGGGCGAGATGCTGCCCAGCACCAAGGGCCTTCTATAACCTGGAATCACTGTCATCCTGAGCGAACGGGGCCCCAAACGTTCTTCAGTTTGGGGGTGGTGAGTCGAAGGATCTGCGGCTGTTCTTGATGGAACTTCGGGGACACTACACTAGGGAACTCTAACGATTTTAGCCGGGTGCCCCATCCTCGCGACGTTCTTGTTCTTGTCGCTAGGGTGGGACAGCACGAACCCCAATGATCCATGCTTTGAAAGGGCACGACTTTAGTCGTGCCGCCAGACGCCTAAAATAGAGCCTGGGCTTTAGCCCCTGAGGAATTGCGAGATCGACCAAATGTACGAATTTGGAGATGACTAAATGCGCGTAATGGTGATCGACTACAAAGCCGGCAATCTAACTTCGGTGCTGAAGACGCTGCGCCACTTGGGCGCTGAGCCCATAGTCACCGACGGCGACCTTGCGTTGGTTGAAGCCGCCGAGCGCATTGTGCTTCCTGGCGTAGGCCATTTCGCAGCCACAGAGCGCCTCGACTCAACTGGCCTCACGACCGCCATTCGCGCAGCCATAGCGCGCGGCGTTCCCTTTCTCGGCATCTGCGTAGGAATGCAGTGGCTCTACGCAGGCTCAAGCGAAGCACCCGACCAACCCGGCCTGGGACACTTCGCCGAATCCTGCGCACGCTTTTCCGAGAGCACAGAAAAAGTTCCACACGTCGGCTGGAATTCGCTCGAAGTCCGTCCTGACTCGCGCCTTCTAGCCGGAGTCGAACCCGGCGAGCACGTCTACTTCACGCACTCCTACAGAGCCCCCGTCACAGCCGACACCGCGGCGATCACGCACTATATCGAACCCTTCGCCGCAGCCGTCGAACGCGGCAACGTGATGGGCGTCCAGTTTCACCCCGAAAAATCCAGCGCAACCGGGTTGAAGATTCTCAAGAACTTCTTGGAGGTGGGAAAATGAAAATCGAATTCTCTTTCACCCGTGATGATATCAAGGCAATCTGGAACTATTTTCGGAGATACACTACGTTCTCTATTGGAAATGCACGAGTGTTGTATTTTGCTGTTCCATTGATAAGTCTTATGCTTCTCTTGTTCGGATATTATGGGGGCATTTATTGGCTCAAACATCAAGGTGAAATCGTATTGTTTGCTTCATTGGTCTCGATTCCTATTCATCTGGCATTTGATAAATGGAAGTTTAATAATTGGTATAAAGGAAGTTTTATATTAGAAAGAGGAAAGGAAATCTTTAGTATCACAGCAGATGATGAGGGGATAATTGAAGCAAAAATAGATTCGGTAGAAACTCGAATGACTTGGAATGCAATCACAGATTTTTATCAGAATGAAGTCATAACCGTACTGAGCCTGAGTTCTGATAATTGCTGCTATTTCCCTACGAAAGCGATGACTAGAGAACAACGCGCAGAACTTGATGAACTTGTTGCGCGGCACGTGATTAGGAGGAAGCCATGATAACCAAACGCATCATAGCCTGCCTGGACGTGCATGACGGGCGCGTCGTCAAAGGCGTGCAGTTTGTCGATCTCATCGACGCCGGCGATCCAGCTACGCAAGCCGCGCGCCATGCCCGCGAGGGTGCAGACGAGATCGTGCTCCTCGACATCACGGCAACGCACGAGGGCCGCCAGACGCTGCTCGACACCGTGCGACGCACCGCGCGTGAGTTATTCGTTCCCTTCTGTGTTGGCGGAGGCATTCGCACGGCAGACGATGCGGCGCAGGTCTTCGAAGCCGGCGCGGATAAGATCAGCGTAAACTCCGCTGCTCTCGCCGACCCCACATTGATCGACGCCATCGGCCGCAGCTTTGGCGCGCAGGCGGTCGTAGTCGCCATCGATGCCCGCCGCGATCCAGAAGCCGCTGACCCGGTTCGCGATGCACAGGTGTACGTTCAAGGAGGCCGCCGCCCCGTCGGTCGAACAGTCGTTGAGTGGGCGCGCGAGGCCGAGCAGCGCGGCGCGGGCGAGATCTTGCTTACCTCGATGAACTCCGATGGAATGCGCACTGGCTTTGATTGCGAGCTGACTGCCGCAGTTAGCGAGGCCGTCGGTATTCCAGTCATCGCCTCCGGTGGCGCGGGTACGGTGGAGCATTTTGTCGATGTTTTTGGTCGCGGCAAAGCCGACGCGGCTCTCGCTGCCAGCATTTTTCACTTTGGTGTTTCGAGCGCGCGTTCGCTCAAAGAAGAGCTGGTCAAGGCCGGCGTCTCCGTGAGGCTTCAATGCTGATTCCTTCAATAGATTTGCTGGGCGGCCAGATTGTTCAGCTTGTGCAGGGTGAAAAACTTCGCCTGGCCTTTGACGACTTCGAATACTGGATCGAGAAATTCTCCAAATTCCCGTTAGTTCAACTTATCGATCTCGACGCGGCGATGCGTCAGGGCGATAATTCCGCATTGGTCGCGCAGATTGCCAAGCGGTTGCCAGTCCAAGCCGGCGGCGGTATTCACTCAATCGAACGCGCGCAACAAGTGCTCGATGCGGGGGCAAGACGCGTTATTATTGGATCTTCTTTTTTCTCTGCGGAAGGCAACGTTAACACCGAGTTCGCAGCCGCTCTCTCTGCCGCTATCGGAGCGGAGCGTGTTGTGGCTGGCATCGACACCAAGAACGGAAAGATCGCCGTGAAAGGTTGGAAGGCGCAGGTCGCTCTCACGCCCGATGAAGCGATTCCGCAACTAGATCCGTTCGTTAGCGCGTTTCTCTACACGCATGTGGACGGCGAGGGAATGATGCAAGGTTTTCCCATCGAGACTGCCGCGCGCCTGCGAAAGCTTACTCTGCGGCAACTCATAGTTGCAGGCGGCATACGCAGTCAGCAGGAAATCGATGCGCTAAATGCGCTTGGCGCCGATGCAGTGGTCGGAATGGCCGTCTACACAGAGTCGCTTGCAGTGTGATTGTTCACTTTTGCGCTTCGCCAATAGCGCTGCTGGTTTCCGCGCGTGATGCGCGCAGCAGCCGGGCAATCTGCTTGAGATGAAGTTGAACAGCATAGGCTCGCAATATTTCGTCCTGCGGAAATTGAAATCCGGTATGCCTAACCTCAGCCATGCGCGCTTCCAATTGTGCAATGTCTTCCTCCAGGTGCAATCCCGGCGGAGGTATGTGAAAGCGCCATTCGTGGATGCACTCGGCAACATAGTGAAATCCTGCACGAATATCGATTGCAAGCCGCCCCATGGCTGGCTCCAATTGCCGCGCATATCTATCCTCGTGACTGTCTTTCACGGCGATTTCCAGCGCCACAAGCGCATCGAAGAGTGAACGGCCAAACTGCGTGAGCATGCCCAAACCCTCGCGCCATCCCGGACCGCCGGAAGGCTCATTGCGCGCGGCTTCCATCAGTTGGTTATTGCTGCGCAATATAGTTGAGATATCCTCGCGCAGTGCAGTGAGATTCTCAACTGGCGCACCGCGAAAACCCTCGAGAATTCCCTCGAAGAATGCGGCCAACACCAGGAATTCCTGCGCCAGTCCGTCGCGTAGCCGCAGCCGCGCGCGGTCGGGAAAGATAAATGTAGATATAGCGACAGCCACTACGATACCGACAAACACCTCCATCACGCGGTCCAGCGCAAGGGTCCAGTGCGAACCTGTCTTCACCAGCATCACGATGGTGATGGTTACGCCCGCCAGCCGCGAACTGCTGCGTAGTCCAAGTAATCCGCAGACAATCACCGCCGCCAGCACGGCCAGAATGTAGTTCCACGGCAACACGCCGAACTGCGTAAATGAGAAGCCGAGTAGCGCACCAATCAATGTCCCAAGAATGCGATCGCGCGATGCGGAAATCGTGGCGCCGAAGTTTGATTGCAGCACGATGATTGCGCTGATTGATCCCCAATAGCCATCGTGAAGCCCTAGTAGCATGACAATCCACCAGCATAACGCGGCCGCCAGTGCCGTTTTTGTCGCGTGAATCAGCAACCGCCGGCGCTCCCAGGTTAGTAGCCCTGCGTTTTCGTCGCTCTCCGCGCGGAGCTTGATTGCGAGTTGCTGCTGCGACAATGTCTTGTTAACCTTCAAACGCATAGTTTCAAACGGTGCCTACTGAGTCCGCTCCTTATAGAATGCCTTATTACAGTGGGTTGGGCCGCAACCGTTTTCATTATCTGTTCGGTCCCGAATTGTTTTTCATTAAAGTTTTGAAATAGAACGCCGCGCCTTCCGTGTAGCATAAAAGTGAGGAGTCCGCACCCAGGGTTCGTGAAACTATGCTACGAGTTGGATATCCCGCAAGCCTGAGCACTGATTTGTTCGCCGATTTCCCTGCCGAAGTCGAGCTTATTCCGCTGTCTGACGATCCTGACCAAGTCATCGACCCAGTCGACATTGACGTTTGGATCCCAGACCCCTACCCGTCGCGTGCAATGAAGATCTGGCCTCGACTGCGCAATGTGAAGTTAATCCTCTCGCTATTGGCGGGCACAGAGTGGATTCCTCCACTTGCCGGACCGCATGTCACCATCTGCAATGCTCGCGGAGCGCATAACATTTCCACCGCCGAGTGGACTGTCAGCGCCATTCTTGCCACCTTGAAATACTTTCCAATTTATGCCGAGGTGCAACGTTCCGGTCAATGGAAGCGTCGCTTCGATGCAAACGCGCATTACGCCAAGATTACCGGCGATGAGAGGTTACTTCATCCGGCCGTGATGCTCGAAGAACTCACCGGCAAAAGTGTGTTGATGGTAGGTTACGGCGCTATCGGCAAAGAGATCGAGCGAATGCTGGCGCCATTTTGCGTGGAGTTGGTGCGCGTGGCTCGCACTGCGCGCACTGAGCCGGAGGTTCATGCGGTGTTTGAACTTGACAGCCTCTTGCCGCAAGCGGAAATCCTAATTCTGATTCTGCCTTCGACTGCTGAATCGCATCATCTGATCGGACCCCGCCAACTCTCTCTGATGCGGCAAGGTGCGTTGATGGTCAACGCCGCGCGCGGGCCTGTTGTGGATACGGACGCATTGGTTGACGCGCTCAGCGCGGGCCGCATTCGCGCCGCTCTCGACGTCACCGATCCTGAGCCGTTGCCCGAAGGTCACCCGCTTTGGTGCTGCCCCAATCTTTTGCTTACGCCCCATGTTGCGGGATCCAGTCCGCTGTTTGCGCCGCGCGCGATCAAGATTGCTGAGGAAGAATTGCGCCGCTACATCAACGGCGAACCGCTACAGAACGTGGTTCAAGCGGCGGTTTAAACCTCGGCCTTCTGTGCCGCACGACGCCAAAGAAAGAATCCCAAAAAAGCCAAAACCACAAGCCCCGCATAGAGAATCGCTGTAGGCCACAGATCTTTGTATATATATTCACCGATGTAAACCAGGTCCACGGCAATCCATAGCCACCAATTGGCGATGTGCTTGCGCGCTGCCCACCAACTGGCCACCAGGCTATAGCTTGCCAGTGTTGCATCCAAATAGGGAAGCGCGGCGTGCACCTGCTTGGCCAGCTCGCCCAACACGATGCTTCCCACTGCGCCAGCGACTAATCCCGCCAGCATGATAGGCAAGCCTAGATGCACCACGCGAACCTCGCCCTCTTCACGCACGCCGCGCCACCAGTACCACCAGCCATAAAGAGTGAAAGCCAAAAAGAAAACCTGAAGCAGCGCATCGGAGTACAACTGCGCGCGATAGAAGACGATGAGATAAATGACGTCGGAGATCAGGACCACGGGCCAGCAAGCCATCTTGCGACCCGTAGTTAGCGCGATGCCGAGAACCGTCGTGACAACCCCCGCAATCTCCAGCCAATGTTCAATAAGATAATTTGTTACGGCCATCCAGTTCATCTCTCGCCAACTCTCTTCCGCGTTTCAGCCCATCTCTCAATCGCATCCAGTATCTTCCTTCCGCCCGCACTGCGAAACCATCGCGCATGACCCACCAAATAATCTGCGGAAGCAACTCGCGCCTTTTCTTTTGAATGAAGTATGCCTAGGAAATAGTCAGCTTCCGTCAGTGCAAATTCCGCGTGGCAGAGTGCGGTCATCGGCGCTATGGCGGCGGCCTCTTCGTTACTCAGAGGGCGCACGGATTCATAACCGTTGAGCAGCGCCTCCAGATGATCGAGGTGCAAAGGAACTTCAATTACTTCGCGCAATTCAAGCCACTCAACGATGTTGCGCTCGATCGCCTGAGCTAGATCATGCACGGCATTTGTGCGATCGGCAAGGCCGAAGTCGATCACTGCGACAGCTCGTGCCGCATCGCTAGTGTCGCTCCAGAAGAGATTTGAGGCATGGAAATCGTTATGCGTCCACAATGGTTCAAGTGATGGTGATAGCGGCTTTAGTTCTTCGTGAAATGGTGCTAGCAGTTCCAGCGCTTCATTGCAGTTTGCGCGAGTAACAGGATCTTCGGCCAGTG
>JBEKDN010000148.1:0-12060 GCA_050014335.1 Occallatibacter sp.
GAGCGCGAAGAACAAAAGAGGCGCCGCGAACAGGAAGAACGCGAAGATCGCGAGGACCGCATCGACCAATACCGCATCGATCCCTGGGTGCCGGAGCGCGATGACTCTTGAATCGCCGCTGGACGGTCAACAACTCGTCGCGAAGCCCAAAGCTCGCACGAGGAAGTTCGGAATCCTGTTTCAGTTCTGCGGATCATTTCCGCTCCCCGCTGGCCGCGAAGTTCTCGCGGCCGCGCGGCTTGCGCATATAGGCCAGAACGTCCCCATCAGCCACAACGCGCCGGAAGATCCCTTAAAACTCCTCCCACGCCATCCACGGTGCGCCCACCTGCGTCGATTGCTTCCAGGTAGTCCAAACTGTGCCCCCACCAATGGCAAACAACTGCAACTCCCCTGAAACATCCTGGGCTGTAGCAAGCACGTAGCGTGGCAGAGTGGGACCCGAGTAGTCGCCACTTCCTGAATTTAGTCCCGTAAGCGCCTTCCCTCCCGGTAGAGGAAACTTGCTCCATGCCGTCTCCCAGACAGGCGTGTTTTGCTCCAGGTTCTGCCAGATCGACCACAGCGCGCCATAGGTATCCGCCGCGAAGATCTGCATTGTGCCTTCAGGCAACACGCCCGCTGCCAGCGATGCCACCCCACCAGTCCCCGGAAATTTGGGCGAGAACTCCTCCCACGCCGTCCACGCCCATGGCAACTGGTTTTCTCCGAACGCGAATTCAATCTTTGTCGTTGACATGTAGAGCGGCAGGTCCGCCTGATTGGCATCTGGCTCCGCGTTGATGCTCGTGCTCATAAATACAGCCTGGTTCTGTGTCGCGCTGTTGTTATTCGGACCATAAAGCGGCCACATCACACTCAAAGATGCAGGCGGCGCGGGCTTGACTGGCACCCAAGGTTCCCATTGCCCACCCGTCCCCGTCAGCGCGGTCATGAGATCTCCGCCGTTCTCAGCCATTGCCCAAAGCTGAATCGGCCCTCGCGCCGCCTGATACCCAATATCCGGGTTGGCCGAGAGTTGACCGCCAAGCACCGCGCCGGCCCACAAAACGTATCCCTGGGGCGTTGCAGGCCAGGGAACCCAGTCCGCAGCCGTGGGAGCCGGACCGCTCGCCAACTCCTGAGTGAATAAGATGACAGGAGCAGTGTTTGTAAGCTCGCCCTTCGGCGTGGGCAACGCTACCAGTCCGTTTGCGAAGACGTTCAGGCCCCCACCGGGCACCTGCACGGCGCATACCAGTGCTGGTTGCGCGTCATTGTAATTAAGCTGAAATTTGGCTGGGGAAGGAAACGCGCTCCATGCCGTCCATGCCGCGCCCGCGCGCGCCGAGACCTTCGTTTTCGTCATCAGTCCGGAATGCTGGGTAACCGCCCACACTTGCAGCCTTCCATCCGAAAGTGTGCCCACAGCCAGAGAAATTGCGTCGGTCAATGCCATCGAGGATCTCCTAATCTCGTTGATTTTGTTGGATTCTTAAAGCCGGCATCCGGGGGAAAGGGGAGCTGCTTTCCGGCAAGGATTAGACAACAGGCCATCCATAGAGCTTGGTCCGCTTCTACCTGGTTCTTTCATTCCTGTTTTACTTGGGGAATCCATCCACTCCCGTCCGCAGCGCTTGGGAGTCACCGCTAAGACTAGCACGAACCTCGTTCCGCGTGCGGTCAAATTGGCGAATCGGTTGCTGCAAACCCCTGTTTTTGTATCATTTTTTTGACCAAAACCAGCCGTTTTACGTCAAAAAAACCGCCTTTTTGGCCAGAATGGGACGCCTTTTCATCGCCGCCCGCGCGCAGTGTGCGCGGGAACCTCCCAATGGCTGGCCCTCAGCTTTCGCATTTCAGAGAGCAGACCCCCAATCTTTTTAGAAATGGAACATTATGAGCGACGGCCGCGAAGAGCGCGAAGAACAAAAGAGGCGCCGCGAACAGGAAGAACGCGAAGATCGCGAGGACCGCATCGACCAATACCGCATCGATCCCTGGGTGCCGGAGGACTCTTGAATCGCCGCTGGGCGGTCAACAACTCGTCGCGAAGCCCAAAGCTCGCACGAAGAAGTTCAGAATTCCGTGTCAGTTTTGCAGATCATTTCTCTTCCAGCGAGCAGTATTAAGGAATGAAGCAAATCAGAGCCGCGCGCACTCCGAATCCCTCATGGATTCGCTCATTATTCGCCATTTTTTTCGGCGACCCCCACCCCCCCTATGCCCTTCCGCCCATTTTTTGATCGGAAAATTCTTGTAACTAGTTCGCATTCAAATACTTGTAATTTAACACCAGTTACTGAATAGTAACGGATAACCCCCGCTTTTTGCCCGTTTTTGGCCGAAAAAGAGTCGTTTTAGGGTAAAAAATGGCAATTATGCATCGAAATGCGAGAGAGTTTTCAACCTTCTACCGTCCGCTTCAATTGACCGCAGGCGGCGTAGATGTCGCGCCCGCGCGGCTTGCGCACGTAGGTTGGAATCCCAGCCTCGGCCAGCGTCATGCGGAAGGCTTCCACAGCTCCTGTCTCCGGCGTGGCGTAAGCGATTCCGGGTCCAGGATTCCAGGCAATCAAATTCACCTTGGCGGGCAATCCCGTGCGGCGAACCAAGCGGGCAACCTCGACGGCGTGCTTTGGTTGGTCGGTCACGCCGCCCAGCAAGACGTACTCGAATGTGATTCGTTCCCTGGGTCGAAGCTTAACCTGCCGCACGGCATCCATGACCGCCGCAATCGGCCACTTGCGGTTGATGGGCATAATCTCGCTGCGGACCGCATCGTTGGGAGCGTTCAAGCTGATTGCCAGCTTCGGCCGCACTTCCATCGTCTCGGCGGCAAATCGTTCGATGCCCGGCACAATGCCAGAGGTCGAGACGGTCATGCGTTGCGGGCTCAGGCCAACCTCGCGCACCAGCAAACGCACCGCGCCCATGAAATTGTCGTAGTTCAGAAACGGCTCGCCCATGCCCATAAAAACCAGGTTCACGCGATCGCGTCCCACCTCAACGGCGTGGCGCGCCAGCACCGCAATCACCTGTCCGGCAATTTCACCCGCAGTCAGATTCCGCTGCAAACCAAGTTTGGCGGTCAAACAGAACTGGCAATTCACCGCACAGCCAACTTGGCTGGAAATGCAGAGAGTCCTCCGCTGCCGGCGCTTGCTGGTCTCAACCGCGGTCTCCGCATCGCTGCTGTCGCCAGCCTCGCCGTCGTCGCCTTCCGGCATCCAAACCGTCTCAACTGTCAGGCCTTCGCCGTCGTTGCCCTGGACAAGATAGCGCTCGGTTCCGTCCTCGGACTGGAAAACCTGAACGATCCGTGGCCTGCCAACCTGCCAGCCGTGGGCAATCAGTTCCTGGCGCAGTCTTTTGGGCAATGTTGTAATCAAATCCAGATCGCTAACCCATTGACGATAAAGCGCATCGGACAACTGGCGTGCGCGCCAGGCAGCTTCGCCCGCATCGGCCATCAGCGCGGTAAGCGCCTCCGTGTCGCGGCCAAAAAGAATCTTCGATCTCTGCTTTCCAGTGGCGTCGAGAGGCACAAGTTGGCTAAAATCTTCTCGCATGGCTTGGGCCAGCATAGAGCATTTCCCCCTTGCGCCGCATTCCGCTCCAAGCGCCGCCACGCGCCATGCAACTCCGCCGTGGCCTACAATCAGAGGATTGGAGAACGATGAAGACTGAGCGAAATCTTCGCCGCACCGTATTGCCGAACGGCCTGATCGTATTAACGGAACGCATGGAATACATGCGCTCAGTAGCCATGGGTGTGTGGACCAAATCCGGCTCCCGCTGTGAGCCGCCTGAGTCAAACGGCATCTCCCACTTCGTTGAACATATGCTCTTCAAGGGCACGCGCTCCAGATCCGCCAAGCAGATCGCCCGGGAGATGGACTCCATTGGTGGCAATCTGGATGCCTTTACGGGTATGGAGACCATCTGCTTTAACGTCAAATCGCTCGCCGAGCACGTTCCCATTGCCTTGGATGTGTTGGCCGATCTGGTCCTGAACCCGGTCTTTACCGCGCCGGACATTGAGCGCGAACGCGGCGTGATTCTGGAAGAAATCAAAATAGACGAAGACAATCCTGACGTGCTTGTCCACGAACTTTTCACCCAGGCCTTCTGGAGAGATCATCCGCTGGGCCGGCCAATCCTGGGCACCACCAAGACCGTGGCGCGCCTGGACCGCGAGAGCATAGTCGCATACCACAATGACCGTTTTCATGGCGGAAACATGATCTTTGCAGCGGCCGGCAACCTGGACCACGATCTCTTTGCCGAATCCGTGGCGCAAAAGTTCTCCACGCTCCCAGTCGGGAGCACGCTCAACGAGCTGCCGGCGCCAGTTGCCAATGCCCGTATCGTTTCGCGCAACAAAAAATCCCTGGAGCAGGTGCAAATCTGCCTTGGCGTGCCCGCGCCGCCCATCACCGATGAGAACCGTTACGCCACGCTCATTTTGAATACGGTGCTCGGCGGCGGCATGAGCTCGCGCCTCTTCCAGACCATCCGGGAAGAGCGCGGCATGGCCTATTCCATCTACTCTGACCTCAGCCCATACCGCGATACTGGAACCCTGCTAGTCTATGCCGGAACCTCGGCGGGCAAGGCTGTTGAAGTGGTGGACCTGATTTTGGCGGAGTTCCGTAGGTTGAAGCAGGAGCCGCTGACGGAGGAAGAATTGACCCGCGCCAAAGACCAGGTCAAGGGCAACATCCTGATGGGACTGGAAAGCTCCAATGCGCGCATGGCCAATCTGGCGCGTCAGGAGATGTACTTTCATGAGTTCATGACTGTCGATGAAATCATTGCGCGAATCAACGAAGTCAGCGCGGCCCATGTGCAGGCCATGGCCCAGCAACTTTTCAATCCCGACCGGATCGCCGTAACCCTGCTGGGGCGCTTGGATGGCGTGAAACTGAATCGGGGAAGGCTGAATTGTTGAGGGCAGGGAATCGGAAGCCGGCGAAGCGGAACCGCGCTTTCCTTGATTGCGTGGGCACACATTCTGGAATTCATGCGGAAACCTCTAGCATCTAAACCGCATCTCGTAGTACAGTCAATGAAGGTTACGACAGCGAGGTACCCCTTTGATTAAGCAGGACATCGTACATCAGGTAATCGAGCGCACGGGCCTGCCCCGCGCCAAAGCGGAGGCTGCCGTGGATACGGTTTTCGAGGGCCTCAAACAGGCTCTAACCGCCGGGGAGCGCATTGAATTGCGCGGCTTTGGCGTCTTCAGCGTCCGCGCCCGCAAAACAGGCATCGGCCGCAATCCACGCACCGGCACTGAAGTCAGCATTGCCCCCGGCAAAGCTGTCCGCTTCAAGCCCGGCAAGGAATTGCACACGCTGGAGGTTGGCGAACCCGCGAAGTAAGGCAGCGTTTATCGATATCGCCGCGTCTAGTGCTCCTGTCAGGTTGGTCCATCAACGAAACTGTTGCGAGGGATGACTGAGCGTCCGCCGAAGCGCCGGTGCTCACATCAGCCGCAGCGCATCCACGTCCACAATCAAGTTGCGCCGCGGAAGCTGAACGGCTTCCGCGTGCGCTAACATGCCGCGCAGCGCCACATTGAGCGCCTTGCGCGACGCAGCCTTCATGATCATGTGAAAGCGGTAGACGCCTTTGATCCGCGCTATCGGCGCGGTGCATGGCCCAAGCACGCGGACTCCTTCCGGCGCGGATTTTTGGAGCCATTTGCCCAACTCCGCCGACCAGCCAACTGCTTCTTCCAGCTTGGCCGATTGCACCAGCACATTGGCCAGCACGCCAAAGGGCGGGTAGTGAAGCCAGCGCCGGTACTTCAGCTCCCGCTCCACAAAACTCGCATAGTCGTGTTTGCTCGCGGCAAGAATTGCGTAGTGGTCCGGATAATACGTCTGCACCACGACGCGTCCAGGAATCTCTCCGCGCCCAGCGCGTCCTGAGACCTGCGTCATAAGTTGAAAAACTCGCTCCGCGGCGCGGAAGTCCGGCATCGAGAGCGAGTGGTCGCAGCCAACAACTCCGACCAGCGTGATGCCATGAATATCGTGCCCTTTAGCGATCATCTGCGTGCCCACCAGCAGATTGATCTCGCCCGAGTGCAGCCGCGCCAGCAGCCGCTCAAGATCGTAGCGCCCGCGCACCGTGTCTCGATCCATGCGCCCGATGCGCGCCGTGGGAAAGATCTCGCCGAGCCGCTCCTCGCCTTGTTCCGAGCCTGCGCCAAGGTAGTAGAGATGCTCGCTCTCGCACTTGGGGCAACGCGCTGGCACCTTGCGCTGGTAGCCGCAATAGTGGCACTCCAGCCTTTGGCCCTCGCGCGCCAAGCCGGTGTCATCGCCTGCGGGTTTGTGGTGTGTCAGCGCAATAGCGCAGTTCTCGCACTCCAGCTTTTCTCCGCAGGCGCGGCACAGCACCGCAAACGAGTAGCCGCGGCGATTGAGCAAAATCAGCGCCTGCTCGCCGCGATCAAGCGACTGCTGCGTCTGCTCAATCAATGCGCGAGAAAAGAGTTGCTCCTGGCCTGTCTCTTGAAACTCGCGGCGCATATCGATCAGTTCCACTTCCGGCAGCGGCCGGTTCATCACGCGGTCCTTCATTTCAATGCGCTGGTACTTGCCTGAGGCTGAGTTCTGCCAACTCTCCAACGAGGGCGTCGCGGAACCCATCACCACTACAGCGCCCTCGATCTTGGCCCGCATCACGGCTACATCGCGGGCATTGTAGCGCGGCGTCTCCTCCTGCTTATAGCTCTGGTCGTGCTCCTCATCCACCAGAATCAGCCCCAGCCGCGGAGCGGGAGCAAAGATCGCAGATCGCGTGCCGACTATGATCGGCGCATCTCCACGGCGAATCCGCCGCCACTGCTCGCTGCGCTCCTCGGGAGTGAGCGCCGAGTGCAGCAGCGCGACTTTGTCGCCAAATGCCGCGTCCAGCAGACCTACCGACTGCGGGGTTAGCCCAATCTCCGGCACCAGCAGGATCGACGAAAGGCCGTTATCGAGCGCCCGCTGCATCGCCGCCAGATAAACAGCAGTCTTCCCTGAGCCAGTCACTCCGTGAAGAAGAAAGGCATGGAATGCCCCAAGCGCCGTCGCCAAGTTGGCCAGTGCGTCGACTTGCGGCTCGTTGAGCCGTAGCGGCCCTGGCTGACTTTGCAAACCGCCGAGTCGAAAAGCCGCGGCCCGCTCCTCAATCCGCACCAAGCCGCGTCTTACCAAAGTCTGCAACGTGGACGAGGGTAGATCCTTTCGCCGCAACTCGGCCAGTGGCAATTCTCCATCGCAGGCCGCCAACTCGGCCAGAATCGCCTGTTGCTTCGCGGTCAGCGCAGGTAATCGCGCCTCTGGTATCAAAACGGCAAAGCGCTCCATCCGCCGCGCATCGCGCTGCGCGGCCGCCGTCTCCCGCGCAACCCACTTCTTGCGCGTAAGCGCGGCCAGCACAGGCAGCGTAGCGGCCGTTGCCGTGCGCAGCGTGGAAACCTTCACCGGCTCGCCGGAAGCCAAACGCGCCAGTACGCGCCGTTCCAGATTCTGCTCTTCCGAAGAGACCTTGCCGCGCCGTTCCGTTTTGCTTTTCACTCCCAACCAAAGCCTTGCCGTCTCCGGTCGTGATTGAGCCGCCTGGGATTCCACGCTAGCCGCCAGCACATCCCGTCCCATGTCGGTAATCCGGTAATAAACCGTCCTTTGCACCTCGGCCATCAGTGGCAGCATTCCCCGCAGCACTTCGCCCAGCGGAGCAAGATAATACTGCGCCATCCACTCGCCCAGTTTCAAAAGAGCGTCACTCAGCAGCGGTTCGTCGTCTAGAACAGCTTCCAGGTACTTTGCCTCGAACTCTGCCGGCGGCTTGGCGCCCAGCGCTGTAACCACACCTGTCAGCTTCTCGTTGCGGAAGGGCACAATCACCCGCGCTCCCCGTAGCGGCAGTTGTTCTGGGCCAATTGCGTAGGTGAACGTACGGTCCAGTGGCACAGGCAGCGCGACTTCGCAATAATCGGACATTGGCGGCAAACCCCAGTGTAGGCGATCAACCCCGAACGCCGCCTGCAATCCCGCGTCGGAGGATCGCAGATCTTCGCCTTTCATCTGGGCGAGAGAGTTAGGAACATATTTTCGCCGAAGACTGCCCGAGATAAGCCGAACCGGACCCAGAAGAGAAATATACGGCACACATGTGCATTAAATTGCATATTCGAGGTATGCCGACCCATCTAAAATGCTGAATATACAACCAATTGCTTTGGCGACTGAATTGCTCTAATCTGAACGGCTAGATGTGTGCGCGTTGGCAAGCTTCCCCCGGAGCTGACAGATATGCCGCGTAACGCAGGCACAAATCGAACGCAGCTTTCCCCAAGCCGCCGATTGATCGGATTTGAAAGGATATTCATGTCTCGTATTTCCGCTAGTGTTCTGACAATTTGCATGTTGTCTCTGCCTACAGCGGCTTTCGCCTTGGGTTCGGTTTATCCGCTTACCGGACCGCCGGATATTTATGTCGATAATCTTGTTTCTACAATTAATTTCACCGGACCGACTGCAACGAGTTTGAACTTGACCGGCGACTCGGTTGTTCTGCCCAACACTTCAGTGCTGGATGGTGGCGCAGTGGAGGCGCTTAGCGACGTCTCAGGGACGTCATGTTATCCGAGTCCAGCCAATCACGAAAATCCCTGTCAGCTTGGCGGACTGGCACTTTCATTTGTTGCAACCTCGACGGGATTCTCAATTACCGGCCAAACCATTGCAGCCTATGAATCAAGCGTCAATTATTTTAACCAACATCCGACCGCAACCTCGGATCCGACTCCTGCCGACAATGCGACAACCACCTATTTGACAGGGACACTCCTTACGGGTTCATACTGTCAAGGTTCCGAGAGTCCCGAAGAAGTTTGCACATCGCAGAACAACGGCGAGTATGGCGAGTTGTTCACAGTGACGTATGACAATGTCAGCGAAATGAATGCATTGGAGCAGTATTTTGCAAGCGTGTCTGGCGCCTCCGGTCCGGCCACCGTTTGGACGGACGGCGAAACAGTTTTCTTGGATTTTGATTCCTCTGAGTCGGACGCCGATATGGAACCTTATTTCGGGCCATTGCCTCCGACAGTTACTCCTGAGCCGACCACCCTGACTTTATTGGGCACAGGCTTGCTAGCTGGGTTACTCAAAAAGCGGATGGCGGGTAAGAAGGTGTAAGATTGCGCAGTTCGCAGTTCGGATGAGCGTTTTTTAAGGCGGGTTGTTCAATTTGGGGTGCATGATCCAATTTCGGAATCTACCGATAATGGAACAAGCGCCAAGCAAGCTAACCAGGAGCGCGCTTTGGCTCCGTAACCAGATTGTAAGATGAGTAAGACCGGCTTCCCCCAAGCTTGGTCCGTGCAGTGGTTATTGAAGGCAGCGGGTTCAAGTCTCCGCCGCTCAAGCCACGAATTGATGCCGAACCCAACTGAAGAGAGTGAGCCGCGATGCGATTCAGAAGCATTTTTGCATGTCTTTTGTTTGTCTTCTCTGTAATGAACGGGGCGATCGCCCAGAACAACATGCTTCCTACCGTTCCAGAGAACACTCCATATATCGCATATATTCATGGTGCGATAGTGGATGGCGCTTACAATTCAAGCACACAAGTCTTCTCGATCACGGGTTCGCCGTCCGCATACTATATTCCGCGCCAGACTGGCTTTTGTAATCCGGTTACCAACCCGACTTGTCCAACTCCCAGTCTGTCCCTTACTGTTCAAGTCGACAATAATGGAAATCTGATTGGCGGCAATCCGGTTGCAGGTCAGCCAGATTTTGAGCTTCTCGGACAAATTACAGCGGGGGGCGTGACCTATACTTCGCCGCTCTTGACCGGAACAGTTTCCCAGTTTTTCTATGACGGTGTAAATAATACCCCTAATTTCGATTTTCGCATCGCCATCACCGGCGGTTCGATGGCTGCTCTATATTTGAATCCACCGAGTTTAGATAACGATCTGTGGATGACGCTGAACCTTGAGGCCGTGTTAGGCGTACCTGATTTTAATGGATCATTCGCATCGAGTTGGGGCGGCGAGGTCAAGGGTAATGTTTATGGCACACCGGGCCAATGCTTCGGCACCATCGGCGACTTTGTTTGGAACGATCAGAACGCCAACGGCATTCAGGACGCGGGCGAACCCGGTATCGACGGCGTTACCGTCAATCTCTACGACTATCAGGGCAACCTGCTCCAGTCCGTTGTGACTTCCCCCGGACCTACCGGATCTCAGTTGGGCTATTACCAGTTCACAGGCATATGCGCAGGCACTTATACCGTTCAAGTCGACAACACAACTTTGCCGAAGAACTCAAATGGCCAGATTGGGTTTGTTCCCACCATTGTGAATGCTCCTGGCAGCACTACGGCTAACGACAGCAATCCAAATCCCTCTTCCGTAATTCTCCCATCCAATGACAGCAGCGACGAAACCATCGACTTTGGCTATATTGCCTTGCAGGGCGCCATCGGCGATTACGTCTGGTACGACGCGAACCGCAACGGCCTTCAAGACACCGCAGAGAATGGCATCAACGGCGTCATAGTCGATCTCTATGACAGTACGCAGACCAATCTTCTTGCCCAGACCACGACGGCCTATGGCGGCCCCAACAATGTCAACGGCTATTACCAGTTCACCGGACTGAGCGCGGGAAGTTATGTTGTCGTGGTGGATGCCGCGACACTGCCTCCGAATTACACGCCGACTACTTCGTTTGTCGGCAGCAATCCGGCAATCGACAGCAACGGCAGCCCCGCGCCTGTCACGCTTCCCAGTGATTCCAGCGTCGATGAGACAATCGATTTCGGGTATGTCTCTCCTTGCAACGGAATCATTGGCGACTTTGTCTGGCATGATCTCAATCAAAATGGAATTCAGGATTCTGGTGAACCAGGAATCTCCGGCGTCACGCTGGATCTCTACGACTCCACGCACACCTTGATCCAGACAGCAATTACAAATGGAACCGGATACTATCAGTTCAGCGGTCTTTGCGCCGGCACGTACGAAGTCGATGTGGTCGGTTCCACGCTGCCCCCGAATTTCACACCGACGATTTCCCAGGCGCCAGGCAGCACCACTGCCAATGACAGCAATGGCAGCCCAGCCCCAGTCACGCTCGGGATTGATAGCAATAACAATGTCGTATCGGATCTCACAATTGACTTTGGCTATATCTCGCCCTGCAACGGCGCCATTGGCGACTTTGTCTGGAGCGACTTGAATGGCAACGGCATTCAGGACGCGGGAGAACCGGGCATCGCCAATGTAACGGTGAGTCTATACAACTCACAGATGACCTTGTTGAATGCCACCACGACCGATCAAAACGGCTATTACCAGTTTACGGGGTTGTGCGCCGCGACATACATCGTCCAGGTGACACCGCCGACTGGCTATCTGCCCACTATTGTCAATGCGCCGGGAAGCACCACGGCAAACGACAGCAACCCAAATCCCTCGACAGTCAATCTGACAATCACCGACAGCAATGGGGACATCTCCATCGATGAGACCATTGACTTTGGCTTTGTATTGCCCCCGAGCGCCACGTGTGTGTCGATCAACGCGGTTGTTGGGAATGCAATCACGCCAGTAACAATGGTTGGCAGCGGCGGCTCAGGCGGCCCCTACACCTTCACGGCAACGGGCCTGCCCGCAGGCTTGAGCATCTCTACTGCGGGAGTTATCTCCGGCACACCAACGGTAAGCGGAACCTTTAACTACACCGTGACAGTGACCGATAGCGCGGGAAATACGGGCACAATCAATTGCTCCGTGACGGTCGCCCCGCCGGTCAGCGCCACGTGTGTTGCAATCGTCGCGGTCCAGGGCTACGCGATCACGCCAGTAACAATGGTTGGCAGCGGTGGCTCAGGCGGCCCGTACACCTTCACGGCGACCGGCCTTCCGGCTGGGTTGAGCATTTCGAGCACCGGCACTATCAGCGGCACACCGACGGTCAGCGGCACCTTCAGCTACACCGTCACTGTGACCGACAGCAACGGCCACACAGGCACCGTCAACTGCTCGGTAACGGTCGC
>JBEKDN010000149.1:0-10081 GCA_050014335.1 Occallatibacter sp.
CCACTGTGCCGGTCCCCGTGGAAGTGCTGATCGAGGAGACGAGGAACCACTGCACAATCGGAACTCTGCTCTGCCTTGATGGTCGTCAGCGACTGGTCTTTGTGCTGGGTGAAGTTTTCGGTGTCAGCGATCAGGTGGGCGCGGAGATCGTGGAAGTCTCACCTGAAAACTTCCGGCAGATTCTTTCGCGCGCGCGGCGTGATTTGTATGAGTATCTTCGCGGCAATTGCAGCCTTGTGAATCCTGATAGCCATTGCAAATGCGCTCGCAAGACACGGGCGTACATGATGGCAGGGTTTGTCGATGCGCAGAAACAGGTTTTCACACAAGTGCATCTGCGTTCGGTAAGCGATGGATCGGGCCGTCATGCGGACGAGTTAATGGATGCCTACATGGAAGCGGGAGCAAGCGTCTATCGCAACCATCCACTCTACGAACCGGCAACGCAGGCGGCCATGCTGCGCCAGGTGCTCGATGCAGTTCCATTTCTCACAGTCCCATAGAGGAGGCCGTTGGTGGAAAGCAAGAATGCCTTTATCGGAAAGACGACAAAGCCTACAAAGGAAGAAATTGCGGCTGCGCTGGGGCCGGCAGCCGCACTGTGGGATGAGCTTCTGGCGTGGTTCGCTGCCGAGCACGGCGTTGATGTGCAGGAGTGGAAATCGTACTCGGTGAAGAGTGGATGGTCGCTCCAGCTCAAGCTGAAAAAGAGAACCATTGTGCATATGGCACCTTCCGGAGACAGCTTTCTGGTTGCTTATATTCTGGGCGATAAGGCGGTGAATGCCGCACTGGGCAGCAATCTTCCCATATCACATGCCAAGGCGATTGCGGAGGCCCCGCGTTATCCCGAGGGTACTGGCATTCGGATCATGATCAGGAATGCGCGCGATTTGGCCGTGATTCGGCGATTGGCGCCGTTCAAGCTGGCGAAGTATTGAAGTTGATCTCCTATTGGTTTGGAGTTTGCTGCGTCGGCGACAAGGCCTTCGCCGTGTCATCCAGGACACAGAAGAACTATTCATCACTATTTCCAGGGCAGCGCCTGCGGCGCTCTGCGCGCGGTTCTTGGAATATGCATTGCAGAGGGAAAGACCAACACGCCTCTGTCTTCGACTTCAAGATATAGCGTGGAAAGCATCCGAGGGGATTGAGCGTCTTTTGCGCCCGACAACCATAGTCAGCCATTTTCAGTCCAACAGGCAGGATTTGTCCTTAAATACGCCGAAGTCCCCGGAATGAATTCTGGATTTACGCAAAATCGCCGAAGCGCTCATCGACGGGTCGATCAATCCTCGATAGTCGCCAATTGGGTAAAACCATTTTCGGGGACAAGATGCGCAGTTCACCTCCTCCAGGATCATTCGATAGACTGAAGAAGAAAGCCAACCCCGGAGCCCACTTGCAAACCGTCACCGAAACCCGCATCATCCGCCCGGCAAAAAACGTCTATGGCAGCCTGCGCCTGCCCGGCGACAAGTCCATCAGCCATCGCTATGGAATGCTGGCTGCCTTTGCCGAAGGCGTCTCGCGCTTTACAAACTTCTCAACCGGAGCCGATTGCGCCTCGACGCTTGCTTGTATGGAAGCGCTGGGCGCAAAGGTGCGCCGGCCCGGCGATGGCTCGGTGGAGGTGACCGGCGTGGGCGGGCGCGTGACGCCCTCCAGCCAACCTTTAGACTGCGGCAACTCCGGCTCGACGATGCGCATGATCTCTGGCCTTCTGTCGCCGCAGCAGGGGAGCTTTACGCTGGTCGGCGATGAGTCGCTTTCGCGCCGGCCGATGGGGCGGATTCGCGAGCCTCTGGCAGCGATGGGCGCGCGGCTCACCCTGACCGAAGGCCATGCGCCACTGACGATTGACGGCGGCGCGTTGAAGGCCATCGATTACACCACGCCGGTTCCCAGCGCGCAGGTGAAGACCTGCATTCTGCTGGCCGGCTTGCAGACGGCGGGAACGACGACGGTGCGCGAGGCGGTGCGCACCCGCGATCACAGCGAGTTGGCGCTGCGGGCCTTTGGCGCGCGGTTGGAGCGGACGCTGGATTCTGTATCGATTGCCGGGCCGCAGAAACTGTACGCCATCGAGGCAGCCGTACCCGGAGACATCTCCTCGGCGGCCTTTTTTCTCTGCGCCGCGGCGCTCTTTCCTGGTTCGAGTCTGGTGCTGGACTCGCTGGGCCTCAACCCAACCCGCGCCGCGCTGCTGGATGTGCTGACCTCGCTCGGGGCGCGCATTGGCGTACTGAATCTGGAAGAGAGGAACGCGGAGCTGGTGGGAACGGTGCAGGTGACTGCGCCCACCGAAGGGCTGGGAACGGTATTGATTTCTGGGGCGCTGGCGGCGCAACTGATCGACGAGCTGCCGGTGCTGGCCGCGATTGGCCCCTACACCAGCGGCGGCATTCGCATTCGCGATGCAAAGGAGTTGCGCGTCAAGGAGTCCGACCGCATTGCGCTGGTGGCGAAGAATCTGCGCGCGATGGGTGCCGAGGTTACCGAATTTGAAGATGGCCTTGACGTGCCCGGCGGACAGAAGTTGCATGGCGCGACGATCGACTCCGGCGGCGACCACCGCATTGCGATGGCCTTCAGCGTGGCCGCGCTGCGCGCCGAGGGAGAGACGCGGATCGAGGGCGCGGAATCGGCGGCGATCAGCTTCCCGGAGTTCTTTGAACTGCTGGATCTAGTGGCGGAGAGATAAAGCAACGAGTCAGCGAGTCAGCAAATGTCGGCATCAGCCCCAATTGGGGCTGATGCCGACTTGCTTGCGGCAAAGCCGCGCTGACTTGCTGACTCGCTCTTACTGTGCTGCGTCAGGTTGTGCCGCGGTTAGCGGCGCTACGGCTGGTGTAGCAGCATCCTTGGCAGCCGAGACGCCGGGGACCACCGGCGCGGCATTCACCTTGCCCGAAGCGGCTTCGTTCAGGTTGATGCCATACTCCTGCAAGGTTGTGGCCAGCGTCTGGTAGAGGCCGGCGCGCGCTTCGGCGTATGCCGCATTGGCGGCGATCAAAGTGTCTTCGGCGGTAGCAAGATTGCGCTGCTGAAGCAGGACATTGGCGGTAGTAGAAGCGCCCAGGTGCAGCTTCTTGATCTCGGCATCGACGCTCTGCTGCTGGAAGTCGCGGCCCGCGACAGAGGCCTGCACCTGCGCGCGATCGTTGATCAGCGCGAATTGCTGGTTGACCACCTGCATGCGAATCTGCGTGTAAAGCTGCTCTAGCCGTAGTTCAGCCTGACGGTACTCCATTAGCGAACGCGCCTGCTGCGACTGCGCGAACTTGTTGCCGATGGGGATGGACAGGTTGAAACCGATGCCCTTGTCGGGAGCGGAACTGTTGAAGGCGTTGCTGAAGGCCGTTCCATAACCGGTCGCGGGAACAAGCATATAGTCGGTTGGTTCGGATTTTGCCAGGCTTGAATTACTTGTAGGGCAATCGCCAGTTGGATAAAAACCGCAATTGAGTTTGGTGTTGATAGAGCCGGCGACGCCCTGTCCTGCCAGGTAGGCAAAGATGTCAAAGGTAGGCAGCAGGGCATTGCGCGCGCCCTTCAGAGTGATCTCGTCATTGCGCAGCGTGAGTACTGCCTGTTCCAGTTCCGGCCGGTTCTGAAAGGCCTCCTGCACTAGCGCTTCAACCGGCTCCTTCTCCTCGGGAATCTCCTGAATGGTAACGCGGTCAGTCGGAATGACGGGAGCAACCGAAAGAGCTGGGTCGTTGAGGTTACGCGCGATGGCCTGCTTGATAATCTGCTGCTGATAATTGAGCGCGCTCTGGGCACTGATCAGTGCTTGCTTGTCGGTGGCTACTACCGAATCATCCTGCACTACTTGCAGCGGGGCCACGGTGCCGATTTCCAACTGCTTGCGGTCGTCGCCGGCCAGCTTGGTGCTCTGCTCTATGGCGCGCTGCTTGGCCTGCACATCCTCATAGGCCTGCACCAGTCCCCAGTAGATCGTCTCTACCTGGTTGACGGTGTAAAGGATCTGCTGGCGGAAGGAGGAGTCGGTTATCCGCCGGTTATTGGCGGCTTGGTAGATAAAGCGCTTGTTCACCCAGATGCCGCCGCCCTGCAACAGATGCTGAGTCAGAGTGGCCTTGAAGTCGGAGCTTAACTGCGGGCTGTAAGTCGTAGTGCCGTTGGTGGTGGTGGCGTAAGTATTGTTGAAGCCAAGCTGGAAGGCCGTGCCGGTGACGAAGCCCTGATTGTAGGCAAAGTCGTAGGTGTTGGTCGTGCTGGTGCCGCCAGAAAAGAAGCTGGTGGATGGGTTGTGATCGCGATCGAACTGGATCGCGCCGTTTACGGAAGGCTCCAGTGCCTCAGGCGCGGGACCAGCGCCGGCGGTCGTCAGCGTCAATCCTTGAGCACCTGAGCCAGCGCCGCCTGAACCGACTGCTGTTCCACCGGGACCGCCGCCTGTGGTCAAGATTGTGGCGGAACCGCCCAGCGTGCCGGTAATCAGTCCAGAGGGCGCGCCCAGCGGAGCAGCTCCGGTGCGCGTGCGCAGAATGTCCGTGTCGGCAATGTCCAGATCGAAGCGGGCAATGGCGATATCGTAGTTGTTTTCAAGTGCCAGCGCGAGGGCGTCGGAGAGGCTGAGGTAAATCTTGCCACCTTTCACCAAATCGTTGAGCCGCACGGAATTGACAAAGCTGGACTTGTCTATGGTGGTAGGAAGGTACTGGCGGATGGGATTGCCTAGCAGCCTTCCCGCCGGTTTGGAAAAGTCTCGCGCAGTGGGCCGCAGATTCAGCGGCTGCGTAAGCGCCACGGCAGGCGCCGAGGGCAGCTCGGAGGCCTCCTTGTCGGGCCCTTTGGCTCCCGCGCCGGCTGCCTGCTGGGCAAATCCAGAGGGCATTCCTGCCGCCAATGTCAGCATGACCGCCGCTACCGCGCGCAGCCGATTGCCTGTCTGTCCGCGATGAGTAGACGCGGCCTCATTCTGCTGCTCGAATACACTCTTAGAGAACAATTGCATGATTCCTCTCCACTAGATGGTCAACCTTGGGAATTGCCGAGGTATGTTGGGCCATTCTCAAAGACGCCCGAAGAAGCACTCCGGACGCAGATTAGTTTTTTCGGGTCAATTTTTGACTCGCCGCGGAAGGCTCTCCGCCTGTTGGTCTGTACGCGCGCGGCTTGCAATTCGTTCCAGAGAGCCATTTGCCGTGGATTGACGGTCTCATTTTGATCGGTTCTCCGATCTTCCCGCCAGTTCGACCTTCGCCGCACACCGAAAGCTGAGTATATCGGATGCGGGTAGGGGGCTGGGGCTGGGAGTAAGGATTTAGAACCAAGCGTAATCCTGGTTCGGCGCATCTGCCCGTTCATCTAGTCTAAGAAGAGCGCACACTTCCTATGACTGATTCTGACCAACCCGAGACGCCGCTACAGACTTGGAAGCTGACCTTGGCTTACGACGGGACGGAGTTCCGGGGCTGGCAGGTGCAGCCGGGTGAGCGCACGGTTCAAGGCGAGCTGCAAGCGGCGCTGGGGCGAATTACCGGCGAGTCTCCACTGCCGCAAGGTTCCGGGCGCACGGATGCCGGTGTCCATGCGCTTGGCCAGGTGGCCAGCTTTGTTCTGGCCGCGCCAATTCCAGCGGCGAATCTGCAACGCGCCCTCAATCGAACTCTTCCTCCTGCGATTCGGATTCTGGAAGCCCGGACAGTGCGGAGCACATTTCATGCGCGGCACTCGGCTGTTGCCAAGACCTATGAGTATCGTGTCTTTCGCGACGCCATTTGCCCGCCGGTTCTGGCCCGCTATGTCTATGCCTGCTCCTGGCCAATGGACGTACAGGCTTTGCAAGAGGCGGCGCGCCTTTTTGTAGGGGAGCTTGATTTTATGAGCTTTGCCGCAACCGATCCAGAACTGGCCAGCCGCGGCGCCGATCCGGATACGGGGCCGAATCCAAGACCTATTCCGCGCGAAGGGTTTCAGATTGAGCCGCCAACCGCGCCGACAGTGCGACGAATCTATTCCTCCGCGTGGGAGGAGCGCGCAAGTGAGGATGGCCCCTCGCTAGTCTACCGCGTTCGGGGAAGCGGATTTCTGCACCACATGGTTCGCAATCTTGTTGGAACGATGCTGGATGTGGGACGGGGAAGGCTCCGCAGCGAGGAGATCCTTGGGATTCTCGCCGCTCGCGACCGTGCCGCTGCCGGACCGACTGCCCCGGCGCGAGGGCTGTTCTTGCATTCTGTGGAGTATGACGAGCGCGATTGGAAGCTGGAGACCGAATAGGAGCTTGATTTCATCCAAGATAAAGACTAAATTAAGACTGATAAAGAACCATTGGAGGTCGCCATGCGCTATTCCACGCAGATTAAGCCCATCAGTTACGTCAAGGCGCATGCCGCTGAACTTCTGGACCGCATTACCCAGGAGCGTGAGCCCATCATCATCACCCAAAATGGCGAAGCGCGGGCGGTGTTGATGGATGTTCATTCCTACGATGCGTCCCAGGAGGCCATGGCAATGTGGCAAATCCTGGCCATCGGCAAGCGGCAAATGGAAGCAGGTCAGACCTACCTGCTCGCCGAGGCGATCGACAAGATTCGCAACCGAGGCGCAAAGAAGCCGGAAACAGAAGTCGGATTCGCGCAGTCCGCTACTGAAAACCAATGAAATCCCCGGCGCGTATCACTAGCGCGGCCTGTCGTGATCTCATGGAGATTTACGGCTGGATTGCGGAACATGATTCGCCGGAGAAAGCCGACTATCTGCTTGACCGTCTAAGCGAAACAGCTCAGGGTGCGGCGGCAATGCCGCATCGAGGTGCACGGGTCAATGAGTTGCCGCAAGGAACAGAAGTCGAGTACCGGCAAGTCTTTTTCAAACCTTATCGCCTGGTCTATGAAATCACGCATAATGAGGTCGTGATTCACTTGATTGTGGATGGCCATCGAAATCTGCGCTCACTGCTGCTGTGCCGTCTAACCGGCGGCTAAAACCGAATTTGCTGCCCGAAGATTCATATGCCTATCCTTTGCGATCCTCGCAAACCGAATGAAGGTCGGATTCCGATCGACATTCTTGAATTCTCCGAAATGGAAATCGAGGAAGGAGAAACAATCTCCATAGAGGAAGTAATGGCGGAATTCGGAGTAGACGCCACACAAGATCAAGACAAATCGAGACTCGCTTCCATTCCATTTAAGTTTTGATCTTGACACCATTCGGTTCGCGTCTCGCAATCCCTGTTACCCTGAAGCCATCGGCATGGCGGCCATCCAACCCAATTCGGCCTTTTCACGCGTGACGGCGCTGGCTGGGCTACGGCCGGTTCACGCTGCCTTTGGCTGGCTGCACGGCAACCCCAAAACGATCATGGACTGGCAGGCGGAGCTGGTGGCGATTCCCGCACCGCCCTTCGGAGAGGCTGCGCGAGGCCGGTGGCTGGCCGCTCGGTTTGCTGAAATAGGCCTCGGCACGGTTGAAACCGACAGCATCGGCAACGTCTTTGGCTGGCTGCCTGCGACGCGGTTGCCGCCAGAAAGCACTGGGCCGGTGGTGGTTCTCTCCGCGCATTTGGACACCGTCTTCCCGGCGGAGACGTCGCTTCATCCTCTCGTCGTGGGCGACCGTTTGGAAGCGCCAGGGGCCTGCGACAACGGGGCCGGTTTGGCTGGATTGCTGGCCGTCGCTTCTGCGCTGATTCAAGCAAAGGCCGAGTTGGCCGCGCCGCTGGTTTTTATGGGAAACGTCGGCGAAGAGGGTGAGGGCGACTTGCGCGGTGTGCGGCATCTTTATCAGCAGCAGCGCGCTCTGGCTGGGCGTATTGCCGCGCATATTGTGCTGGACGGCGCGGGCGCGGAATCCGCCGTGACGCAAGCTCTCGGCAGCCGGCGCTTCCGAGTTACCGTTACCGGACCTGGCGGGCACAGCTTCACTGACGCGGGCACTCCGAACCCGATCGCCGCACTGGCTTCGGCGCTAGTGGTGCTAGCTGAGATGGAACTGCCGCGCGAGCCTAGAACGACGCTGAATCTCGGCACGATCAGTGGTGGTACCAGCGTGAATTCGATCCCGGAGATAGCGCAGGCTGCCGTAGATTTCCGTTCGACCAGCGCGGAGCAGTTGGTGCGCATGGAAGTTGGGCTGCATCGGGCGGTCGAGGATGCTGTGGAGCGCGTGAACGCAAAGGCGAAATCGGCTGAAACGGACAGCCGCGGGCTGCTTAGTTTTGTGATCGATTTAATTGGCGACAGGCCCGCCGCGCAATTGCCGGCCAGTTCGCCGCTGCTTGAGGCTCTGCTGGCTGTTGACCGGCATTTGGGATTACGCACCGAGCAGCGGTTGGGCTCGACGGATGCCAATCTTCCCCTCTCGCTTGGCGTTCCCTCGCTGTCGATCGGTGCGGGCGGCGAAGGTGGCGGAGCCCATACGCTGGCGGAATGGTACTCGGCGAAGAATCGCGAAGCAGGCCTGAAACGCGCGCTGCTGCTGGCGATGGCAATGGTGGAATGGGCCGCTGAACAATAGAACTCTATGGCGCGCAAGCGCCGTCTGCCCCACCGCAGGTGGTTAAGCGCCGCCGCGGAACTGGATGATGCGCCGGCGGTCGCGTTTGCTGGGGCGATGCTCAGGCAGCGGCGCAAACTCCTGCATGGCTCTGCGATCAGCGGCTGCTTTGGCCCGCGCGGCAAAGCTGGCTTCGCTCTCCCGGTAGAGGCTCTGCGCTACCGTCGCCGGGCCGCGCATCTGACTTAGGCCCAGAACCTCGACATGAAACTCGCCACCTTCGTTTTTCACTTCCAGTTTGTCGCCCACATGCACCTCACGGGAAGGCTTGGCGGCGATGCTGTTGGATAAGATGCGGCCCAGATCGCAGGCCTTTGAGGCTAGCGCGCGCGTCTTGAAGAAGCGCGCCGCCCAGAGCCATTTGTCGATGCGAATGGAGTCCATGAGGTTATTGTCAACCATCGCGGAAGGCGACTGGCGAACAAGCTACAGGGTCGTGCGTGGTTTTCCGGAGCAAGCGGCAAAACGGGCATCCCGGGATATTAGAAATAGAGTGAACTTGGTTCAATTGATAAACAATTGAAAAAAATATACTTACTAAAAATACGGCTGAATTCTTATCCCGCCGGAACCGTTCTCAAATAGTAAATAATGGTGGTTACTTTTATCTCCACGACTTTCGTAACAAGAAAACAGAGCAATTGTGGGCAGACAGGGTCGAAGCGATTGAAGCATCATCGGTTCTTAAATGAGCAGATCTGGGGAAGGAGTTCCTGGGCGGTGCGTCTCGCGTAAGCCGGGAACTCCTCTTTTTTCTATCGGTGGTACCGGTCACCCCGATCATGCTCCATATATTTCTATTACTTTAGTATTTAAAAAGCAGTTACTATTATATGAGCGCTTTTGTGCATCGTGTGGTTAACCAACTATCCGACACTGGCATCAGAAACAAAGAAGGTCTGGGGAGGAGTTCCCAGACAGTACGACTCCATCCGGTCTGGGAACTCCCATTTTTTATCTCTTACTATAGTCGGACAACGTTTGAAGTCTTGCCTTCTCACTTTTTATCTATCCCGACAAGCACGGTTCCTCCTCCCAACCGAATCCCAGCATAATTTGCCTTCCATCGCGCAATATGAGAGGTTACTATTTCCGAAATGCCTCGGCGAAGTCAGGATTACTGAACAGAAAATAGTAATTATTACTTTTCTCTATACGAGTTCCGTAACCTTATAATTAAGTCATGAATGGGCTATATTAGTCGAGTGCTGAGTCCGTAATCACTGCGGATTTGGGGGAGGGGAGTACCAAGCCACTTCATCGTAGCTGTTGCGATAGGGTGTGTCCAGGAACTCCCGTTTTTCTTTGTTTGACGCAAGCACATCGTTCAAAGAACGAATTCTTAACAATTTCAAATATTATCTTCCCCTAATAAACTCACCCCAAATGCAGATTGAAACCGGAGCCTCCGGTTTCAATCTGCCCCTTTTCACGCACATCTCGTTCCATCCCAGCAACAATCTGGCGCCCGAGCGTCGCAGTCGCGCTATCGGGTCTCCATGCTGTAACCTGTCTGGAGAGAAGCGACAGAGTACTAATCTTTCGCTCC
>JBEKDN010000150.1:0-9963 GCA_050014335.1 Occallatibacter sp.
CTTTTATCCATGTTAATTAAGTAGTAACTGCGAACCCCTCATTTTGCCCCGTTTTTGGCCAGAAAACACGCCCTTTTTGCCAGAAACGCTCTCTTTTTCGTCCTTTTTATCCGTTGCCTTCTACCGATTTCGTCGTACTCGCGCCTTTATCCGTTGCCTCAATCCAACGGCCCTTTCAACCCTCGCTCAAACTTCAAATGCGATTGACCTGAGTTGAACAAGCGATTGCATTGACTGCCGGTCGCGGCGCGCCGTAGGCTCATAGCATGGAATTCAAGATAAGCGAGCTGGAAAAAGAACCGATCGACTTCGATGTGGAGTTGGCTCCCGGAGCGGTGGATTTTGGCGAAGAGGCCGCGCAGCAAGGGCCTTTGGCGGCCAGCGGCCATGCCGAAGTGCTGCATGAGCATCGCGGGCCCAGGGACATTGTGGCGGACATTCGCTTGCAGGGGCATTTTGCCGGCAGCTTCGAGGTTCCCTGCGCGCGCTGTGTGGAGCCGGTGCGGATTCCGCTGGCAGCCGACTACGATTTGATCTTCCGCCCTGTGGCGGCCGATTCAGACCCCGCAGAGCGTTCTATTACCGCACAGGAAACCGAAATCGGTTATTATCAGAGAGACAGTCTTGTGCTTGAGGATGTGCTGCGCGAGCAGGTGCTATTGTCCCTGCCGGTCAGAACGCTATGCAAGCCGGACTGCAAAGGACTCTGTCCGCGCTGCGGCGTTGACCGCAACAGCCAGACCTGTAACTGCGATGAGGGTCCAAGCGACCCCCGCTGGCAGGCGCTGGCAAGCCTCGGCGGCCGGATCGAGTTCAAGGAACCTAGCCCCAAAAGAAATTGAGGGTGCTCAAGGCCCGAGCCGCAAGGCAGACAAGAGATCGTGCGGCCTGAATGGTCCGGGCGGCTTGAAGCGGGCTGGAAACGAAAGGAATTTTGCAATGCCGAATCCGAAAAGGCGCCACTCGACGCGCCGTACCGCACTCCGCCGTAGCCACGATTTTTTGAGCGCCGTTGGTGTCTCCGACTGTCCCGTCTGCCATGAGAAGAAACTGCCCCATCGCGCCTGCCCCAAGTGTGGCGAGTACAAGGGCCGCGCCGTTCTGGATGTCAAGGAAGCAGCCAAGTAACTTCCGCCGCCATGCTGATCGACATTGCTCTTGACGCAGTCGGCACCGATAAAGCTCCCGAGGCGGAGATTCGCGGGGCTGTCCTCGCGTGCAAGGCTCTGCCCGTTCGCGTCCACCTGATTGGGCCGGAGGCGGAGCTGCACGACCTTCTGGATGAAGCGCTGGGAAACGAAGACCTGCCTATCGTCATTCACAATGCCACGGAACGGATCGGCATGGAAGAGAAGGCGGCGCAGGCGGTGCGCACCAAGAAAGACAGCTCCATCCGCGTGGGCCTCAGGCTGGTGCGCGAAGGTGTCGCGGCCGGCTTTGTGACGGCGGGCAATACCGGCGCGGCCATGGCCACAGCCAAGATGGTGCTGGGCGCTCTTCCCGGCGTGGATCGTCCGGCTCTGGCGACGCCGATGCCGAGTTCCAAAGGCAACCCTTGCGTGCTGCTGGATGTGGGCGCCAATGTGGATTGCAAAGCCAACAACCTGGCGCAATTCGCCGTGATGGGCGAGATTTATGCCCGCACGGTGCTCAAGATCGACTCACCGCGCGTGGGTTTGCTCTCCATCGGCGAAGAAGAATCCAAGGGCAACGACCTGACGCACGAGGCCTTTCCGCTGCTCAAGGCGCTGCCGATTCGTTTTGTGGGCAACGTTGAAGGCCGCGACATCTTCTCAGGCCTGGCCGACGTGATTGTCTGCGACGGATTTGTGGGCAATGTGGCTCTGAAGACCAGCGAGGGCGTGGGCCGCTTTGTGCGCGATGTGCTGCGCGAGTCGCTCACCCGCACCGTCACCGCGCAGGTGGGTGCGCTGCTCAGCCGCAAGGCCTTCAATGAATTCCGCCACCGGCTGGACTATCGCGAGTACGGCGGCGCGCATCTGCTCGGCGTCCGCGGCGTCTGCATCATCGGCCACGGCTCGTCCAACGACCGCGCCATCTATAACGGGATTCGAGTGGCGTACGAGTCGGCCAAGGCGGGGACGATCCAGCGCATTGAAGCCGAGTTTGCCAGCCGTCCCAAGACAAACGGCCACGCCACAGTCTCCGAGCACGCAGCCGATTCAGCTTCTGGTTCCGTCTCTGGCGGAACGGTCCAGTAGCCGCCATGACTGGCGATTCCACCTTGCGCCCTTCTGGCGCGAAGCATCCTTCCGGGATTGACTCATCCGTACTGGATCTTTTGGCCTGCGCGGCTTGTCTAGGCGAGCTGCGATTTGAAGCGGATAAGTTGACTTGCTTGAAGTGCGGGCTCGGCTATCTGATTGTGGATGGGATTGCGGTGTTGATTGCCGTACGATAAAGTGGTTCCCGACTTTGGCTTTGGTTCGTGTGGTAGATTTGCGGTGGAGAATCAGTGGAGGGATCATGCGTTTGTTTTGCGTTGCCGCGTTGCTTGTGGTGTCAGGTGCGAGCGTTTGTTGCGGGCAGCAGACTACTACTTCCGCTTCGTCTGCGCCGCCGGATGCGCAGCCGGCCAAGGCCAAGATTTATACCGCTGGGCCTGGAGTGACGGCGCCGGAACTTCTTTCGCTCAACCTGCCTCCAATGCCAGATGAAAAGTGCAAGAAGAAGAATGAGGTGAACGGCACGGTTGAACTTTTTCTTCTGGTCGATACGACGGGCAAGCCGTACGACATCATGTTTATCAATGCGCTCGGCTCAGAGTTGGACGACTTTGCTCTGAAGCTGGCAGCGGTTGACCGCTTCAAACCCGGAACATTTCAAGGCGTTCCGGCCGTCGTTGCGCAGTCGGTTGAGGTTGGTTTGGATGCCTGCACCCTAGAGAAAAAGGACGATACGGGCAAGAAGACATATTGGTTGCAACTGACATCGCAGCCAACGCAGAAGTTTAAAGATATCTCCAATCCGCCGGAGCTGACGCTTCATCAATCGCCGGAGTTGGATCTTCTTCAATTGGCTGAGAGTTCTCCCAAGGGGCCGAGGAGCGGGAATGCTCCTGCCTACCAGGTTGGAGGCGATGTCAAACCTCCCGTCGTCGTGTATCAGCCTGAGGCGGAGTTTTCCGATCAAGCGCGACGGAACAAATATCAAGGGAGAGTTCTGGTCTCTTTAATCGTCGATGCGCAAGGAATGCCCCAGAACATGCATGTGGTGCGCCATCTCGGCTTTGGGCTAGACGAGAAGGCTCTTGAGGCGGTGCGCAAATATCGCTTCAAACCAGCGATGAAGAACGGTGTGCCGGTACCGGTCGTGCTTATGATCGAGATAAACTTCCAGTTCGTATAGCCTTTAGATGACTTCGAGCCAAGGCGACGTACAAAACACCATTTCCGACGGAAAATGGTATACATGAAAGCCACTGTGGAGATCGACAAGGCGGGTCGGATTGTGGTTCCCAAGAAGCTGCGGGACGAGTTGCATCTGGTTCCCGGCATTCGGCTGAGGATTGAAGGCAGCGGCGACCGGCTGACACTCGCGCCCAGTTCGACTTCGTCCCGGCTGATCATCAAGGATGGCCTGTCGCTGATGCTAGCTCTTGATTCTCCCGATGCTCCCATCCTCACCAACGAAATGATTACGGAACTAATCGATCAAGGACGCCTTGAGCGGGAGTGGCGATTTCTTTCATTTGACGAGGATTCGGTCGGGAACTCGACCACGGCCCGTGAAGCGGGAGTACCGATCTCGCTATGCCCTTCACGGTAAACTGCCAATGAGGCAGCAATCTTGAGCGGCGACAAAAATCTGGAAGCGGAGGCAGTGGGTGTAGCGGTGACGCCGGCGAGCGCTGGGCTTTCTCATGCCTGGCGGGCGCTGCGGCATCGCAACTTCCGGCTGTTTTTCGGCGGTCAAACCATCTCTTTGATTGGCACGTGGATGACGCGCGTGGCGACGGGCTGGCTGGTTTACCGGCTTACCGGCTCGGCTCTGCTGCTGGGCACGGTCAGCTTTGCCGGACAGATTCCCACCTTTCTACTGGCGCCCTTTGCCGGTGTCTGGGTGGACAGGCTGGACCGGCGGCAGGTGCTGGTATGGACGCAGACCCTCTCGATGGTGCAATCGCTGACGCTGGCCGCGCTGACGCTCACCGGCCACATCACCATCCCGCTGCTGCTGGCGCTGAGCGTGTTGCAGGGCTGCGTCAATGCCTTTGACATGCCGGGCAGGCAGAGTTTCATGATCATGATGGTGGACGACAAGCGCGACCTGCAAAACGCCATCGCCATCAACTCATCGATGGTGAATGTGGCGCGCTTGATTGGCCCTTCGCTGGCTGGAATGCTGATCGCGGTCTCGAGCGAGGGCTGGTGCTTTCTGATCGACGGGGTCAGTTATATCGCAGTCATTCTATCGCTGCTGGCGATGCGCCTGCACGGGCCGGTGATCGAGCGCAAGGCGGCATCGATGATTGCCGAACTGAAGGCGGGATGGACGTATGTTGCGGAGTTTCTGCCGATCCGGACGATCTTGCTGCTCTTTGCCGTGGTGAGTTTGATGGGCATGCCGTTTGTGGTGCTGATGCCGATTTTTGCGGCCCGGGTTCTGCACGGCGGGCCGCATACGCTGGGATTTCTGATGGGCTCGATGGGCATGGGCGCGCTGGTATCCGCGCTCTCACTGGCGGCGCGGAGAAACGTGCGCGGGCTGGTGAGGATGATTCCCGCGGCGGCCGCAGTTTTTGGCTTGGGGCTGATTGGGTTCGGGCTCTCGCACTGGTTCTGGCTCTCAATGATTACGGTCTTTATTGCCGGCATGGGAATGATGCAGGGCATGGCGGCTAGCAACACCGTCATCCAGACCATCGTCACCGACGACAAGCGTGGCCGCGTGATGAGTTACTATACGATGGCCTTTATGGGCATGGCTCCCTTTGGCAGTTTGCTGGCCGGGACGATGGCGCACAAGGTGGGCGCGCAGTGGACGGTAGTGGTCAGCGGCGCGGTGGTGGCGCTGGGCGGAGCCTGGTTCGCCACGCGGCTGCCGGCGCTGCGGCGGCAGATTCGACCGATTTATCAAGAGATGGGAATTATTCCAGCTGAGGAAGGAATACAGTGATGAGCGAAGAAAAACTGGACTTGAAATTAGATGCGCGCCGCACGGCTATCGTAGTCATCGATCTGCAAAAGGGCATTGCCGGAATGCCGGGAGGCGCGCCGCACACCAAGCCCGCTGTGATTGCCAACGCGGCGCGTCTACTGGCTGCCGCGCGCGCCGCCGGAGCGCAGCCGGTGCTGGTCCATGTGGGCGGTTCTCTGGACGGCGCTGACCGCGTGCATACCCCAACCGACCAGAGCTGGAGCAGACCAGGCTCTCTGCCGCCGGACTGGAGCGAGCTGGTCCCCGAACTCGGCCAGCAGCGCAGCGACATTGTGGTTCTCAAGCGCCAGTGGGGCGCGTTTTACGGCACCGATCTCGACCTGCATCTGCGCCGCCGCGGGCTGACTACCATCATCCTCTGCGGCATCGCCACCGAGTTCGGCGTGGAGAGCACGGCCCGCGACGCCCACGAGCGCGGCTACGAGATGATCTTTGCCGAAGACGCCATGACCGGCATGACGGCCGAGAGCCACTTGAACAGTGTCACCCGCATCTTTCCTCGGCTCGGGCGTGTGCGCTCGACCGACGAGATTCTGGCGGCGCTCCAGGGGTAAGCCGGACTTTCGATTGTCTCCGGGCGGACGCGCACAAATACCCGTTGCCCTGCATCCCCAAAAGAGTACTGTTGCATCCAAGCTCAAAGCGCTATAAGATGCGTCAATCGACACCATGTCTCCAACCGCTTCCAAATCGTCTCCATTGTCGTCGCCGGTTTCGTCGCCAGCCGCGACGGCGCTGCTGATGCCGCGGCTGCGCGTGGGTATCTTGTGCGTGGCGATTCAGGCCGATTCTCCGGCTGAAATGATGGAACGCGCTGAGGCGGCGCTCCGCGAGATGCCGCCGGAATCGAAGTTTCTGGAGTTGCGGCTGGACTCGCTGCCCAAGCCGGCGGCGGCGCTGCCTAAAGTACAGGAGTTTTTTGCCGCGCATCGCGATGCGACGTTGATTGCAACCTGCCGCCGCAAAGAGTGGGGAGGCAACTTCGTCGCCTCTGTGAAGGCGGAGCTTGAGGTGTTGCTGGCCGCGGCCGAGGCTGGATGCCAGATTGTCGATCTCGAAGTCGAGTCGGCTGAAGAGGCCAGGGCGGCGCAGTTGGAGGAGTTCCGCGACGGGCTGCGGGCGGTGGGCGCGGCGCTGCTGCTGAGCTTTCACGACTTCAAACGCACGCACAAACTGGAACAGGTGGCGCAGCGAATCGAGGCCTTCAAACCGGAGTTTGTCAAAGTGGTTTCGACGGCGCAGTCGCTCGCGGATAATTTGGCGGTCTTGAAGCTGATCGAAGAGCGGTCGCTCTCGACGCAGGTTGTCGGCATCGCAATGGGCGAGGAGGGCTTGGTAAGCCGAGTGCTAGGTCCGCGAGCAGGCGGGGCCTTTACTTTTGCCGCCTTCAGCAACGGGGCGAAGAACGACGGTCATGAGGCGGACGCGAAGCTTGCCACTGCGTCCGGCCAGGTCTCGCTGCGCACATTGCGCGACCTTTATCGGATTGAGCAGCTTGACCAGGCCACGCGCATCTTTGGCGTAGCCGGCAACCCTATTGCTCACTCGCTTTCGCCGCTGATGCAGAACACCGCCTTCCGCCGCGAGAGCGTGAATGCCGTTCTGCTGCCGCTTAAGACGCGCCACATTGACGACCTGCTTACACTGGTGCGTGATCTGCCGCTGGCTGGCGTGGCCGTGACCATGCCGCTGAAGCAGGAGATCCTTCCGTATTTGGCCAACCCGGTACAGGCGGGCTCGATTTCAATTACGCATCGCATCGGCGCCTGCAACACACTGCGGGTGAGCCCCGACGGCAAGATTGTTGGCTTCAATACCGATGTGGACGGCGTGGTGCGGCCGCTGGAGAAACGGCTCAAGCTGAAGGGCGCGCGGGTTGTTGTTCTGGGCGCGGGCGGCGCGGCGCGGGCGGCGGTCTTCGGACTCGTGGATCAGGGCGCTGAGGTTTTCATTGTCAACCGCACTCACGAAAATGCCGTCAAGCTGGCCAAAGAATCCAAGGCCAAAGCGCTGACGCACGAGCAGTTCGCCAAGAGCCGCTTCGATGTGCTGATCAACTCAACACCCTGCGGGATGGCGGGCAGCAGGCAGGCGATGCCTCTGGAAGAAAACGAACTGAACGCGAGCCTGGTTTTCGACCTGGTTTATAACCCGCTGGAGACGCCACTGATCAAACTGGCCAAGGAGCGCGGCATTGCTGTCATCACCGGGCTGGAGATGTTTGTTCAACAAGGCGCGCGGCAGTTTGAAATCTGGACCGGCAAGCCGGCGCCTCAAGCTGAGATGTTGCGCGTGGTGGAGCTGGAGTTGCGGCGGCGCGGTTGAGCGCTGAAAGCGGCTTTGTTTTCGCCCTTTGTCTATTTAAATGTAAAAGCATTGGTTAAATGAAGCCGAAGCCGTGGCGCGTTCTGTAAGATAAATCGAAGAGAGACCCCCATGCAATTGGCAATAGATGCAAGAGTCAACCCTCTGGCCCATGGGTCGAGGCTGGCGCTGTGACCGACACTGAACTCAATGAGCGCCGTTCGTCCTTCGTCGATAAGGATTTTCGAGGAGTCTTCCGCGCCACCATGAACACATCTGGATCGCGCCTGCTCTTTTTGGTGGGCGGCGTCCTGCTACTGGTGGTTGGCCTTGCAGCACTGGGCTGCGCAATTTACCTGGTCGTGACCCCACTCTATACGGTTGTTGTCAATATTACCGACGCAAATTTGACTGATCTTTCAGGGGTCAATTGGGCAAGCGTTCATTGGTCGATTTTTGCGCTCTGCCTGATACCGGGCGTTGTTGCATCCTGTTTTGGCTTTGTCTTCCTGCGCAGGTGGAAGCGGCTTCGCAAGCTGCCGGAAGGAATCCTGGGCAAAGGGGTTCGAGTACGGTCGAACGGAACGGTGGAACTCGGCTCGATTCGGGTGCGGCCGGCAAGTTATCGAGAGATATTGGCAACGGGCAAGGGACGCGTGCATTCCATTAAGTGGAAGCGGCTTGCCCGCTACTCGGCGGAACGCGAGCTGCTGGTGAACCTCATGCGGAATGCGAATAAGGAACTGACGATAAGCCACCTGGTACTGAAAGGGTCCGACGGGCATGAGGTCATGTTCCTGGGCGTGACTCAATCTGAAGACGGCGAGCGGGATTCCCTGTGGGCTGTGGATCAATCCCGACTTGCAAAGCTGGATCGCGCAACCACCGAAGAGCAACTGGAAGCGGTCGGCAAGTTGTTTGCACCGATGACGCGCCGCGAGAGCGGCATGCTGGCACTGACGCTGACCGAAGTGGCGCAAGAGGCCAATGAAGCTGAAGCGTCCGCCGAGGCGGAGACTTTGCCGCTCACGGCAAACACTTTACAGGAACAGGCAAATGAGCAGATGGCCGCAGGCATTCTTCCCGCGGCGCTGCAGCCTCTGGCCGGCATTGTGGACCAGTATGGCTACACGCTGAAGCCGAACGTCGATGCGGAGCGATTCCGAGGCGAATAGCGCGACTCTCTCAACTTTTCAGATCCAGCCGATAGACGTCGATCTTGGTTTGCGTGCCGCTAATGTAGACAGTTGGCGAAAGAATTTTGGTTCCGGTTGACGACGCGCCGCTGGCGACGATGGCCAATGCGCCAAGCTGATTGTCCTGCGCTTTGAATGTCGCCAGATTTCCTTTAGAGCCAGCGGCGGTATCGACGTCCAGAGCAATCAATTGCGCAAAATCCTGTTCGTATTTTGTCAGAGTCGCGGCGAGACTCTCCATTGTCAGGCTGCCAGATACAGGAAGTGTTCCAACCATTTTTCACCTTCGCTCTGTTGAAACTAGTTGATGTTTGCGGCGGCCACGGCTGCGCTCAGTGCCGCGAGTTTGCTGTCGTCACTGGTTGCGTCGTCGATAGCCTTGCGGAAGAGGGCAAGCAAATCGGTGGCGCTGGCATCCGCTTTGGGCGCGTAACCGGCTGCTGTCAATATCTGCCGCAACGTTTGCAGCGCCGCAGCGGACTTGGCAGCATCCGAGCCATTCACCGCGCTTTTGAGTTTTTCGTATGCGGTGCGATTGCTGATGGATTGGGAGGCTTGCTGCGGCGTCGCAGGAGTCAACTCGGCCATGGCTTTATTCAAATCTTTCGTCGCCGTGTCCGCCTTGGAACCCGCGTCGCTGGCAATCTCAACCAGCGCCGAGGGCACTGTCCCCGCGTAGTAAAAATCCACCAGGTCGATCCACGCCGCATCAAGCGGATAGCTGGTCACATTGCGAGTTGCCAGGCTGGTAATGATCTGCGCTTGCTTGGTCTTTCGCGTGGCGCGCATTTGCGAAATGATGGCCTCGGTGGTTTTGTCTTGAAAATAATTCTTGTCGAGCGAGGTCCAGGTGCCGTGAAAGGCGGTGCTGGTTGCCGAGAGAATATCTTTGATATCGCTTGCACCCACTACGGTCGTTGCCGCGGTCAAACCCAGTTGCAGCGCGTCGCTTCCTGTCTGCGCACCGGCCCGCAAGGTGGTCAGGCGCATTTCAAATCTTCCGTAACCGCTCTCGATGCCGGTCATCACGCGATACGCTATTTCATTGCGAAGCGTTTGCGCGGCGGCCAAATCTCCTTTTTTTACGTCGTCGCGATAGGCGGAAACGTCGGCATTGAATTGACTAGCGCCATAACTCGAAATTGACGGAGCGGCTAATTCCTTGGGCATTTTGGGGCCCATGGTGGACATGCATCCGGTGAAGACAGGCATCTCAAGCAAGATGACGATGATGGCTGAATGGCCAACGGTGAAGTGTCGCATTATTCCTCTCTCAATCGCC
>JBEKDN010000151.1:0-9916 GCA_050014335.1 Occallatibacter sp.
CTGTAGCAGTAGCGCCAGAAAAAGAGCCTCCAAAAGGCGAAGAATTCCGCCAAACCGAAAGCAAATGCCCGCCCCGCCCGCCCACGGTCTCAGCCTGCTTGCCGAGTCGTTCAGATATAGCTATAAATTGAAGCAAAATAAGGACTTGTTTCTTTCGATCTCCCTTGCTAAAGGCCGCCCTCGCCGGGTAAAATAGAAGTACACTCGTTCGGTCCGGCCTTGCTGATTCCCGGAAGTTATTTGCCGCCTCTCCGCGAGCTAAGAAAAAACTATGCCTGACGATCAGAATCCACTTCTCCCACTTGAAGGCGGCACGCCGCCGCACAGCGGCACCAACTATATTTCGATGAATATCGAAGAGGAGATGCGCCGCTCGTATCTTGCCTACTCGATGTCTGTCATCGTGGGGCGCGCGCTGCCGGATGCACGTGACGGCCTCAAGCCTGTGCATCGCCGCATCCTTACCGCGATGGATCGCGAAGGCCTACAGCATAACAAGCGCTATTCCAAGTGCGCCGGCGTTGTGGGCGAGTGCCTGAAGAAGTACCATCCGCATGGCGACTCGTCGGTCTATGACGCTTTGGTGCGCATGGCGCAGCCTTGGTCGCTGCGCTATCCGCTGGTCGATGGCCAAGGCAACTTCGGCTCGGTCGATGGCGATCCGCCCGCAGCGTATCGTTACACAGAGTGCCGCATGGAGCGGATCGCTGAAGCCATGATGGCTGACATCGACATGGAAACGGTCGATATGATGCCCAACTTCGACGAGACCACCAACGAGCCCACTGTGCTGCCAACGCGTATTCCCACGCTGATTGTCAATGGCTCCAGTGGCATCGCAGTCGGTATGGCCACCAACATTCCGCCGCACAATCTGACGGAAGTTATTAATGCGACCATCGAATTGGTGGAGAATCCAAATGCTGGCCTTGCCGAAGTTTTGAAGCATGTGCAGGGACCGGACTTTCCCACCGGTGGTTTTCTCTACGGCAAATCTGGCATTCCGGCGGCCTATAAATCCGGTCGCGGCCGCTTCCTGATGCGCGCCCGCACCGCTCTTGAAAGCCTCACCAAGGAACGCCAGGCAATTATCGTCAGCGAAATTCCTTACCAGGTCAACAAGTCCAAGCTCATCGAGCGCATCGCCGATCTCGTCAACGACAAGATCATCGATGATATCGGGGACGTGCGCGATGAGAGCGATCGCGATGGCATGAGAATCGTCATCGAGCTGAAGCGCGGCGCGCAGCCGGAGATCGTGCTCAACCAGCTCTACAAAAATACGCAAATGCAGGAAAGCTTTTCGATGATCTTTCTCGCGGTGCTTAACGGGCAGCCGCGGGAGCTGGGTCTCGATCAAGCCATTCGCTGCTTTATCGATCACCGCATTGATGTGGTGCAGCGCCGCACCGTCTTTCTGCTCAATAAGGACCGAGCGCGGGAACACATACTCGAAGGCTTGAAGATTGCTCTCGACAATCTCGACACGGTCATCAAACTTATTCGCGGTTCCGGCTCGCGCGTTGAGGCTCGGGAGAATCTTTATGCATGGGGCAAGGGCAAAGAGATCATTCTCAATCTCGACCGTGAGCGCCTTCCGCATGAAGAAAAAGGCCTGACCCTTCGCCAGATCGATGCCATTCTCGAACTGCAACTCTATCGCCTCACGCAGCTCTCGATCGACGAGCTACTGAACGAACTCAAGCTGGTGCGCGAGCGCATCGCCGAATACGAGGCGATCCTGGCCAGCGAGAAGAAGTTGCGCGCTGTCATCGTCAAGGAACTGGAAGAAGTCCGCGACAAATACGGCGACGAGCGGCGCACGCAGATTGTCGATGAGAGCGCTGAATTGCAACTTGAAGACCTGATCGCCGATGCCCAGGTCGCAGTCACAGTCAGCCATCAGGGTTATCTCAAGCGGACTCCAATTTCTATCTACCGCCAGCAGCGCCGCGGCGGCACGGGACGCATGGGCATGAAGACGCGCGAAGAAGATTTCGTTGCGCAATTGATCGTCGATTCAACGCACGCCTTCCTGCTCTGCTTTACCAACACTGGCCGCGTTTACTGGCTCAAGGTCTATGAGATTCCCGACGTAGGAGCGGCAGGCAAGGGCAAATCGATGCAGAGCTTGCTCGACTTGCAGCCCGGAGAAAACGTGCGCGCCATTCTGCCGGTGCGCGACCTTGAAGAAGAAGGTAAGTTTATCTTCTTCGCGACGCAAAAAGGCACCGTCAAGAAGACGCCCCTCAAGGACTTTTCAAATGTCATGGCTCGCGGCATCATTGCCATCGACATTGACAAAGATGACGAGCTTGTTTCCGCCGGACTTACCAACGGCAAGCAGACTATCTTCCTTGCAACGCGCGACGGCATGGCTATCCGTTTCGACGAAGAATACGACCCCGACCGCAGCGGAGCGGGCTTACGACCAATGGGTCGCAACGCAGGCGGAAACCGCGGCATCTCTCTCAAAAAGGGCGACTATGTGATCGGCGCTGCGATAACCAGTTCCGCGCCAATGTGCGAAGCGGAGCGTGACGTTTGCGCCGCCAGTTTGGGGCTAACCGAAAAACTGGTTGCGCTGCGAACGGGCTATTTGGAGGCTCAGCAGGCTCTTACTCAGGCGCGCGAGGATCTTAGAAATAAGTTAGTGGATGCGAGTGTTGTCAAAGCCGCGGAAAAGGCCGTCGATAACGCGTACAAGGCTATCAAGAATCTGGATGGCAAGCTCGGCGTCACTCAGCAACTTATCCTCACCATTACCGAGAACGGCTTTGGCAAGCGTACAGACGTTGATGAGTACAGACTCACTGCGCGTGGCGCTCAGGGTGTGACCAATCTCAAAGCCACATCGAAGGTGGGTAAAACTACGTCGATTCTGCTGGTCTGCGAGACGAGCGAACTGATGGTCATCAGCCAATTCGGCAAGATCATCCGCATTGACACCAAGACCATTCGCGCCGCTGGCCGAGCCACACAGGGCGTTCGCCTGCTCAATCTGGAAACCGACGACAAGGTCGCCGCCGCGGTAATTATTCCGCCGGAGGAACTGAAGGACGACGAGCCGACGCTATTGCAGTAAGTTGTTTGGGCACTCCAGGTCTTGATTTTGAGCTGGAAAGCAAGACCTCCAACCGGACAAAATTTGGTTCCGGCTGGAGGTCGGAAGGTCGATGGATAAGTCAATCCGCAAGGCGACCGATCTGGAAGAACAGCAGGCCGGAACTTATCGCTACTGGCAAAGCCGGTCTGTGGCGGAGCGGCTTGCGGCTGTTTGCTAACGCAGCAAGCGGCATATGCTTTCAAAGGAGTGCCCGTCGATGCCAACCCGGAACTTCAGAGACCTTCTTCGCTTGCTCAACGGTAATGCGGTCAAGCACCTTATCATTGGCGGTTATGGAGCGACTGAAGGACGACGAGCCGAATAACAAGAGGATCGAAAATGCCTCACTGTATTTTTGAATATTCCGCGAATATTGCAGATGATTCTGACTGGCATAAAATAATGATGAAGGTACACGAAACACTCATATCTACAGGTCAATTTGTAACTATGGACATTAAGAGCAGAGTTGTAAGACATGAAAACTTTGTGATAGGAGATGGTGAAAATAACCAATCTTTTGTCACTCTCGATATACGAATATTGGATGGTCGAAGTGACGATATCAAGAACGAGATAACCAAAGCGGCATTAGAAGTTCTTGTGGATGAATTCCCCAAATCTCTTGCCGAACAGAAATGCAGCATTACGGTTCAGATAAGTGAGATACATCGAGCAAGCTATCAAAGGCATGTCAGTTACTAATTGGTTCGCACTTTAAGAGAGCTCTCGTCGAAGCGCCCCGTATTCCTGTTTCATGATTCTTGCATATCACTCCGCGCCGAAGATGCGGCGGAAGAACTTGCCTACATTGAAAAAGAAACTGGGCTTCTTTTTGGCCGCGGGAGGCGGGGTGGGGTTGGCTGTAGCGTTAGCCGCCGGGGCGGATTCCGCCGGTGGTTTGGCAGTGTGGTCGGAACTGTTGTAGACCAGCGACTCGGTGGCTTGCGGTTGAGCAGATGGAATCATGGCATTTGGAGCGGGCTCAGGCAAAGGCGCAAGGCCCGCGCTCTGCGCCAGTGGAAAGTCATTGGTGCCCGGCTTGAGGGGAGGCGGGCAGCCGCAGGGTTCCTTCTCGTTGTCCACCACTTCACGCAGGCTGCCGTTCTCAAACATGACGCGCTGGCCAGGCTGGACGCGGTAGTCGCCGCCATCGAAGACGCTGCTGACCAATACATAAGGCGCGTTGGAGCCCGCATTATCTACGCATGTATCGCCGTGCTGGCCGAGGCGGACCTTGACTTCAGCCGCGCCGGGAGCGCCGATGAGAATGCGGAAATCGGGGGTCAAAAGAATGTCGGAGTTGCGACCAGTGGCGAAGCTCATTTCCAGCGCGCCGTGATCGAGAGCCATCATGAGGCCGGGCGTTTCGCCGGCGGGAACGCTGGAGTCGGCTGCCAATTTGACGGTCGTCGAGGCGCAGACGCGCAGCGTGCCGCGATGAGGAAGGACGACCTCTGTGGTCTGGCTGCCGGAAGTGACCGTGCCGCTGGCGACGATGATTGCTTTGTTCTGGGAGACTTCCAGAGCGCCGGTGACTTTGGCTGCGGCGTCGGGGTTCTTGGTGTCCAGTGCGACGATGGCGATGGGAGCGGAGTCGGTGGTTTGCGCGTGGAGTTGAGGCGCGGCTGGGAGCAGGAAAAGGAAGGCGAGCCAAAGAAATCTGCCGGTGAAAGAGCTCGAAGAGCATCCCCCAGGGGCTAGAGCCCGCTTCAATTTGGATGATTGAATGTACGGGCTGAAGCCCGAACCCTGCAAGCTGAAGCTTGTACCCCTCATCCAGTTGGCGATTTTCATTTCCGCAGATCGCATGAAGGCTACATCTCCAGGAAGTTGCGGATCATCTGGTGGCCGCCCTCGGTTAGGACGCTCTCGGGATGGAATTGCACGCCTTCGATGGGCAGAGTGCGATGACGCAGGCCCATGATGATGGAGGCCTCGCCATTGGCGGTTGCGGTGCGGGCGGTGACAACCAACTCGGCAGGCAGCGACTCCTCGGCGACGATCAGCGAATGGTAGCGAGTGCAGGTGAGCGGAGTGGCGAGACCGGTGAAGATGCCTTTGCCGTCGTGCTCGACGCGGCTGGTTTTGCCATGCATCAGTTGGCTGGCGCGAACGACGTCGCCGCCGAAGGCTTCACCGATAGCCTGATGGCCGAGGCAGACGCCCAGAATGGGCACCTTGCCGGCCATGTGGCGGACCAGCGGGATCAGGATGCCAGCCTCGCTGGGCGTGCAGGGACCGGGCGAAAGAAGAATGCGGTCGGGATGAAGCGCCTCGACCTGATCGACGGTCAGTTCGTCGTTGCGATAGACCTCGACCGCCGCGCCCAGTTCGCCGAGATACTGGACAAGGTTGTAGGTGAACGAATCGTAGTTGTCGAGGACGAAGACCATGATGACTCCAGTGTATCTCTTGACCGTGACAGGCTCGAGGTTTGATGGCCGCGAGCGGTTTGGGAGAAGGAAGAGCCGCGGGTTCAGCCGCTAGTGTGGGTACCCCATGTCTAGATTTTCAAACGTGGGAAACCAAGAACCTTAAGCGAGCGCACAACGAGCGGTTGCCCCTCCGCAGGTTTGCAGATAATTATCCACAAAGCGAGCACAATAGAAGCAGTCACAAAAACGAGGACTAAATGACTACCGATGAAGCTCCAATCCGAGCAATCCCAGTCACCGTCTTCCGGTCTATCTTCTCTGTTTCTTCGCCAAAAAACCTCCGACCCCCACCCCCCTATCCCTGTGGAGCCCATTTTTTGATTCAGAAATCCTTATAACATGCGCATAATCAATTGTTTGTAATTTTTACACAGTTACTAATTAGTAACTGCAAACCGCCCATTTTGCCCAGTTTTTTGCCAAAAACGGTGTTCTTTCGAGCCAAAATGGCCAAGTTTTGGAGCCTTTTGCAGACGTTTCAAACTCAACAAACTCCATCCGGAATCGCGCTCCGCAGCAGCCCAATCTAACCGCTCCAAGTCACGACCTGCCGCTAACTCGCTAACTCGCCCTCACAGCGAAGCGGTGGCTAACTTGCTGACTTGCGCTGAACCCGCGCCGCCTTCCGATGGTGGCACTCGGCGACGACGATTTCAAGGCCAGTTGCGCGACGGCGGCACATCTGTAAAACTCACTAACGATGGTTGTTCACTTTCTGATCCAAGGGCGCGTGCAGGGGGTTGGCTTTCGCTGGTTTGTGCAGCGGGAGGCTGGGATGCTGGACCTGCGCGGCTGGGTGCGCAATACCGAAGAGGGCGAAGTGGAGGTGGTGGCCTCAGGCCCGGCGGAATACCTGGCCGAGCTGCGCGCCAAACTGCGCAGCGGGCCTAGAGGAAGCCGCGTGGATCGCTTGATTGAGCACACGCTGGCGGAGTCAGAGGCGGCGGAGCTTGGTTCCTTCCGGATCGATGGGGCGTGGTAATGCAGCTCCTAGCTTCTAGCTGTTAGCTTCTAGCAGTCGGTATTCGGTGCTTGGAGCTAGCGGCTAGAGGCTAGCAGCTAGAAGCTGAAAACTGAAAACTGTCTTGTCCCGCTATAATCTTAGCGAAGCCCAAACAAATGACCTTGTATCAAGGAGCAGCCCAAGCCATGCCTGAATCCGTGAAGCCTATCGATGTGGAAGCCCTGAAGCCGCTGGTGCGCACTGTTCCGGATTTCCCCAAGCCGGGGATTCTTTTCTACGACATCACGACGCTGCTCAAGGATAAGGTCGGCTTTGCCCAGCTTATCGACGCGCTGGCGGCGCATTACATTGGGCGCAAGATCGACCTGGTGCTGGGCATCGAGGCGCGGGGATTCATCTTTGGGCCGGCGCTTGCGTATCGCCTGAATGCGGGCTTTGTGCCGGTGCGCAAGCCGCACAAGTTGCCCGCCCCCGTGGCGCGCGTGACCTACGACCTGGAGTACGGCGCCGACACGCTGGAGATCCATCTGGATGCGATCCAGCCGGGGCAACGCGTGGTGCTGGTGGACGACCTGCTGGCTACCGGCGGCACCATGGAAGCGACCATCAAGCTGGTGAATCAGTTGGGCGGAGAGATTGCCGGGCTGGCTTTTGCCGTCGAGTTGGACTTTTTGAAAGGCCGCGACCGGTTCACCGAATACGACGTCTTCAGCCTGCTTCACTACGACGAGTAACCACCTGCCACCTGCGGTGGGGCAGACGCTCGCTATTCGCTCGCAGGAGGTTCGTGGCTTTCTATCCTTTCGCTAGAAAAAAGCGAAAGGGTCTCTACGCCAGCGGCTGGGGTCTCTGCTTCGCTGGTTTGGGTTTCTGTGTGATCGGCTGGGATTTCTTCTTCACCGGGGCCGGGTGATTCCGCAGGCGGCTCTTCGATGAACATTTGGGTATCGGCGAAGCGGTAGCCGACATACACATCTGTGAGCAGATAGACGGGGTTGGCCGGGTCGTCTTCGATTTTTTTGCGAAGCTGGCGGACGAAGGTGCGGAGGTACTCGACCTCTTCACGGCAATCGACTCCCCAGACGGCTGTGAGGAGGCGGGCGTAGGTGATGACGCGACCGGCGCGGCTCATGAGGCAGTGGAGGATGTCGAACTCTTTGCGGGTGAGGTGCACGGACTGGCCGCGTTTGGTGACTTTGCGCTTGACGGGTTCGAGGAGAAGCTCGCCGATCTCAATGGGGGCATCTTCAGCGCGGGCTGGGGCCTGGACGCGACGGACGGCGGTGCGGATGCGGGCGATGAGCTCGCGGGTGCTGAAGGGCTTGGTGACGTAGTCGTCGGCGCCCAGCTCAAGAGCCTCGACTTTGTCGGCTTCGCCATCGCGCACGGTGAGCATGAGGATGGGCAGGCGGGGGGCCAGCGCCCTCATGCGGCGCAGGGTTTCAATGCCGCCGATGCCGGGCATATTGACGTCGAGCAGCACCACGTCAAAAGCGCCGGAGCGCAGCATCTGCAAGGCCTCTTCACCACGCGAGGCCTCGACCACTTGAAAGCCCAGTTCGGCCAGCGGGGGACGCAGCGCCCTGCGAATGGCCGATTCGTCGTCGACAAGGAGAATGCGAAGGACAGTCTGCTTCATCGGGAAACCCTCTTCTGCGCGGAGGCAGGAATGGCCGCAAAGAATGTGGTGCCTTCCGTCTCGTCGCTGGCGACCCAGACCGATCCGCCATGGACGAGTGCGACGCGCTTGGCGACCGAAAGGCCGATTCCGGTGCCGGCGGCGCGGTTGGAGTGATTCGAGGAACGATAGTAGCGGTCAAAGATACGCTCACGGTCGTTGAGGGGGATCACCGGACCGTAGCTGTGCACGGAGAAAATGACTTCAGCGCGCGCCCGCGCGGCGCGAATGGTGATGGTGGTGCCAAAGATGGAATATTTGCATGCGTTGTCAATATACTGCGTCAGCAGCAGGACCATCAATTGGCGGTCGCAGGGGAGGACGAGGCGGTCGTCAGGCAGATCGATTACGACCTTCATGCTGGCGAGGCGGTCCCCGAGGCTGGCTACAACTTCTTCAACCATAGTGGCGACGCCGACCGGCGTGGCATGAACGGTGACCTCGCCGGCATCGAGGCGGGCGGTGGTGAGGAGGCGGGTGGTGAGGTCGCCAAGCTGGCCGGCCTGCTCGTCGATGAGGGCGACCAGGTCGGACTGCGCGGCGGAGAGGTGGCCCATTTCACTCAAGCCGGTGGAAGCGGCGCGAATGGCTGTGAGCGGGGTTTTGTAGGCGTGGGCCAGGCCGTCGAGAACTGTGGAGCGAAGCTGCTCGGTGCGGCGCTCGGTTTCAATGCGGCTCTCATTGGCGAAGGCGCGATAGCGGTCAAAGGTGATGGCGATGAGCGATGCGATGGCGTTGTTGGTGAGCGGGCTGGTGTCACCGCGCACCACCAGGCTGCCGACGGGAGCCGCGCCGAGGCGGACGACGCGGCGGCCAACGCCGGTGACGGGATCGTCGTCGCTGGTTTCAAAGTAGTAGACGTTCTGCGCCAGCTCACGCGGGTCGACGCTCCAGATGCCGGCAGAGTAGACCTGATGGAGGTCGGCATCGAAGACGGCCACGGCTTCGAGGGCAAAGATCTCATGGACGAGTTCGGCGAGCTGCGGGCCAGGCTCGAGGTGCAGATTCATTTCCAAAGTGCGGCGGGTGAACTCATAGAGGTCGTGCATCTGGCCACCCCAGGACTCGGCCTCCTGGGCGTGTTCCTTGACACGCGAGGATAGACGGCTGACGACCAGGGCGACCAGCACAAACGCGAGCAAGGTCACGGAGTTGGCGGGATCGGCCGCCAGATTGGACTGGGAGAGAAATTGCGGCTGGCGGGTGGCGAAGTAAGCGTGCAGGATGACCGCCGATAGGGAGACGATGACCGCCTGCCAGAATCCGCAGAGCAGGGCGATGGGGACAACGATCAGTAGGTAAAGCAGCAGGGCGACGGGGAGCAGCCATCCCGCCCAGTGTGCCAAGACCGAGACGAGGCCAGCGACGACGACGCCGAGCGCGCACTCCAGGATGAAGAGAAGAACCCTCAAACCGCGCCCGCGCAAGGGCCGTGCGGCAAAGAAGGAAGCGGCGGGAATGGACCTGAGAGACAAGCGAAGACCTGTGGATTCAGTGAACAGTGAAACAGTGGACGACCGGGAGCGGTGATGACAGTCGCCGAGCGGCTTGGTTCATGGCAAGGATTTTAACAGGTTGGAGGCTGCGGCCGGTGGGATGGAGGCGGGGGACAGGCGGCGGGGCGGAGACGAATTGGACTATTCCGCTCCGAAATCTTCACGGGTTTCTTATGCGCCGCCACCCATAATTCTGAAAAGGCCTCACTCTAATTCCCCAACCCAAAAAGGAGA
>JBEKDN010000152.1:0-9898 GCA_050014335.1 Occallatibacter sp.
AAGCGATTGATATTAAGATAGTTACTGGAATTCCGGATGCAAAAAACCGGCTCCGCGGGGTAGGGGGGGTGGGGGGTACCGGATTTTTTGGTGAAAAAACAGCGAAAATGGGTAGAGGAAATGGGTATGGTTGGAGGGCCAGGGTGAGCCAGACGGCGGGATGAAAGCGAGATTTTGGTCATGACTGGATCTACCCTCCCTATTTACAGGATCTACTAACAGGCGGTAATTATCCGCAAAAAGCCGACACAAAAAATGAGGGCGCGTTTAACAGAGATGCGGCGGTTGGCTCGGCTGCGCGGGTGAGCGGTTGAGCGAGTCAGCAATTGCTGGGCATCGAGTCAGCTGGCTAGCGGAGGCTACTTCTCGCCTTGGCAGGGTTGCTGGGCACTCGTATTTTTCAATGCGATTGCCCGGGCTCGGAGTGTGATTTTGCTGGAGGTTTTGTGGGTGCCGACATGTCAAAGAAGCACTCCATCCAGCCATGCCACCCTGCCGTTTTCAATACCTGGCGGATGCTGACAATTTGCAAACGCGATCCATTTTTGAGCGCCGGCCCTGCGCTCCCCAGATGGTAATGCGGCCTTTACCGCGCGATTCCGCTACAATCCATCCATGAAGCTTGGTGAGTTGGCGACAAGACTGGGTGCGCAACTGCGTGGAAACGCGGAACTGGAAATTACTGGCGTGAAAGGGATTGAGGAGGCCGGCCCCACAGAGGTTACCTTCGTGGCCAATCCCAAATATGGAGGCCTGGCGCGCAAGACGCGCGCGGCGGCCGTGCTGGTCGAGCCGGATTTTCCGGAGATAGAAGCGGCGACCTTGCGGTTGAAGAATCCTTACCTCGCTTTCTCGCGCACACTTGGTTTCTTCTATCAGCCGCCGTCTTACGCGCCGGGCATTCACGAAACGGCAGTCATTGATCCGACAGCCGTCATCGGCCAAGACGCGCACATTGGCGCTTACGTTGTGATCGGCCCCGGCGTAAAGTTGGGTGCGCACGCCACGCTGCTGCCCCATGTTGTGCTCTATGCCGGCGTTGAAGCAGGCACGCATTTCTTTGCACATGCGCATTCCGTGGTACGGGAAAACTGCATATTGGGCGATCACGTCACATTGGAAAACGGCGTCATCATCGGCGCCGACGGCTTCGGCTTTGCCAAGAACGAGCAAGGCCAATGGGAGAAGATTCCGCAGTCGGGGCCGGTTCGGCTGGGCAGTCGCGTGGACGTGCAGGCCAACGCTACAATCGACCGCGCGACGGTGGGCGAGACGCGCATCGGCGATGGCAGCAAGGTGGATAATCTTGTCCAGATTGGGCACGCCTCCCACGTGGGTGAAAATACGCTAATCTGCGCGCAAACCGGTCTTGCAGGCTCCTCAATCATCGGTAATAACGTAATTCTTACCGGGCAAACCGGTGTTGCCGGGCATTGCACAGTGGGCGACGGCGTGATTTTGACCGCGCAGTCGGCCGTCTCACATGACATTCCGGCGGGCAAAGTTATCTCTGGCTCGCCGGGTTTTGACAACCGAAGCTGGCTGCGGGCAGTCACTATCTTCCAACGTCTGCCGGAACTGGCCAAGCGGCTGGACCGGTTGGAAAAAAAGCTGCTGGCTGTACTTCCTCCAGAAGAAGCCGCCGAGCAGGAGAGTGGCCAGAAATGAAAAATCCCATGAGAGCGCAGGGACGGCTTCTGGCCGGAAATCTCGCGGCAGTTCTGTTTTTGTTTGTGGGTTGCCACTCGTTTCACATAGAAACGACGGTCGAAAACCGTACGGGGAACGCGATACAGTTGCTTGAGGTCGATTACCCGAGCGCGAGCTTTGGGGCCGACAAGCTGGCTGCCGGCGAGATCTTCCATTACCGGATCCAACTGCGCGGAAGTGGGCCGGTCAAGGTGCAGTACACCGAGAGTGACCGGCACCAGCGGCAAATTGACGGTCCAGTCTTGGCCGAGCCGCAAGAGGGCCGACTGGAGATTGTTTTGCTGCCCGGCGGCAACGCGGAGTTTCATCCCGAACTGACGCCGCGGGCTCAATAAGGCCTTCATAATCTTCGTCGAAGCGATTGCGGAGCCGGAGTAAAACTGCATGCTTTCACTATTCTCAACAGAAAACTCACCGATATGATAAGTGAGAGGGCAAAGATGCACGGAAGCACTGCATCTATCACGAGCCGTCGCCAGGTTCCGTGGTTGCGGAGACACGGGTTTGCTGTGCGCCTGATCTCTTGCTTTCTCTCTGTCGCTCTGGCCGCTGGTTTGCTGCGCACGGTTACCGTTGCCAGTCTGATCTGGGTTGCCAACGGCGTTTTGCTGGCGTTTGTGCTACTGGCCTCTCGTCGCCGTTGGAGCGCCTATCTGGCCACGGGCTTTGCGGCCCAGATAGCAGCCAGCGCCTTGACCGGCCTTCCATGGGAGACGAATCTACTGTTGTCGACGCTGAACCTGATTGAGGTTTCGCTGTGCGCCTTTATGTTGAGCAAGGCAACCGGAACGCCTCCTCGTTTTACAGACCGCGCCTATGTAATCCGATTTGTCATCTTCGGTGTTCTGGCCGGCCCTCTCGCCATGGGATTGCTGGTTGCGGCACTGGCAACTCTGATTCCGCAACTCGCACTGGGCTCCACGCCGCTGGAATGGATCGCTTCCGATTGCCTGGGAGTCGGCATCGCCACGCCAGTCTGCGTGGCGATTCTGCGCGGCGATTTCAGACACTCCTTTTATTCCAGAAGGCACTGGAGCTATCTGCTTCTGCTTGCCGCCGTGACACTGACTGCCTTTGCGCAGAGCCGGCTTCCACTGCTCTTTGTCATCTATCCTCTGCTGGTTCTGGTATTGCTGAGGATGGGAATGGGATGGGCAGCGCTCTCGACGATTCTGGTGGCGGTGATTGGAAGCTGGTGCGCGATTCACGGAGTAGGCCCGTTTGCGCAATCGCATCCACTGATGCCTGCGGAGCCGACGCTCCTGCTGCAAATCTTTGTTGGTTCTGGAGTCTTTCTTCTCTACATCATCTCGTACATTCTGGAACGAGAGCAATCGATTGTCCGCCAGCTGGAGAAGCTGACCGCGCTTCATGCGCTGGTGAGCGAAAACTCGCGCGACGCAATCATTCTTGCCGACCTGAGCGGGCACCGCAGTTATGTGTCTTCCGCAGCCGAGACGTTGGGATGGAAGCCAGAAGATCTTCTGACTCCGGACGGCTTTGGCATGGTTCACCCCGAAGACCAGCAGAGGGCACAAGCGATTGTTCGCGGGCTCAATTCCGGCACAGAAGGCGCGATGATCGAGTGCCGGATTCAGAAACCAGGAGGCGAGTATATTTGGGTTGAAGCGAGCCTGCGCATGGTGCGCAATGCGGCAACTGGCGCGCCGTCGGGAATCTTGAATGTGGTGCGCGATGTGTCTGAGCGCAAGAAAGCGGAGCTGAGACTTCAAGAGGCTTACAACGCGGTGGAAGCGCTGGCCGTGACCGATGCGCTGACTGGGCTTGCCAACCGCCGGCGCGTTGACCAGTACCTGGCAACTGAGTGGCGCCGCAGCCAGCGCGATCGCCAGCCGCTGTCGCTGCTGATGCTGGACGTGGACAAGTTCAAGACTTACAACGACACTTACGGGCATCAGCGCGGCGACAGTTGCCTGAAGCAGATTGCCGAAGCCTGTATGGATGTGGTCTCGCGCCCCGGCGATCTGGTGGCGCGCTTCGGCGGCGAAGAGTTTGTGGTTGTCTTGCCGAACACTGAGAGCGAAGGCGCAGAGCACATAGCCGAGGAGATTTGCGAGGCATTGCGTAACCGCAGGCTTCCGCACAGCGGCAATCCGTCTGGCATCGTCACCATTTCCGCGGGCTGCGCGACGCTGATTCCCAGGTTCGGCAAGCACGTTCCGGATCTTATCGAGATGGCGGACAAGGCGCTTTACAAGGCCAAGGCGAACGGACGAGACCAGGTCTGTAACGGGAATCTTCTTTCCGATGAAGTTGCCGTGGAAACTGCGACTCCGGAAGAGACTGATCCAGCGACCGCAGGTTGAATTTTGATTTCGATTCGGCAAAGGGAAGTTGGGGTTCGCAGAGCGCGAAAATGAGTCATTTCATGCAGAAACAGCCTTCTATTGGGCTAAAAAGCGGGCAAAATGCGGGTTAGCAGTTACCTTAATTAGTTAACTGCGAATCCCCAATTTTGACCCATTTTCGGCTCAAAAATCACCCGTTTGAGCCTCAAAAACCTCGATCTCGCATCTTTTTTCGCAAGCGCGATCCGCGGTTTCAGAAAGGTGATTCATGGGACAGCAGCACTGAAGAACTGGTTGATCTCTTCGAGCGTCCTCTGTCTCTGTGCCGTAGGCGCGGCACAGTCGGCAGCGCCCGCAAGCCCCAAAACCGTAGCCGAGAAGTCAGGCTACGCGCCCGACGCGCGCCTGCTCGTCAGCGAGGCCATGACCTGCGATCACCTACTTCAACGGCTTCCTTCCCACGATGTAAGGGTCGGAACACAGAGACGGGAAAAGTCGCAGAGCATGATCGGCCACGCGCGCCACTGTCCGCCTTAGCGGCTTCGTATGCTTGACGCCCTGCCAGTTCCGGCCAACGACGTCCACCACTTCCAGACCTAGATCCCGGCAAATGTAGCGAAGATCCGGCACATCCGGTTCCCGCACATGGCCGCGAAATACATCCGGCTCATACCAATCCGCCATCTTCGACCACGGCGCGCCGCCGAACGGAACCATCACTCTCTTGCGCAGATTCACGCGATTGCCGGCCGCCACCAGGAATATTCCTCCTGGACGCAGCGCCGCCGCCAACTGATGAAAGAGCCGTTTCGGAGAGTTATGAAAATGCTCCATCGTGTTAAAGCAGGTGACAACATCCAGGCTTTCGGGCTCCAGCTTCACTCCTTGCTCCACCACATCCGCGGAAGCGATCTTGACGCCGTAGCGGCTATGCAGGCTCAAAGCTCCCTCTGCGGATTGACCATGCCACGTGTCCCCAAAGTCATCGATCAGCATCGCGTCATAGCCCAGAGCCGCAAAGCCAACGGACAAAAGTGTTACTCCGCCTCCCACATCGCAGATTGTTGGCTGCGGCAAAGCGTGGCGAAGGATCAGCCGAATGGTGAATATCATCCTCGGCACATCTCGCTTTGTCATTTCGATAAGATCGGGAGGATACTGAGACGCCAGTTCTTCGAGCTGTTTCCGGATCTTCGCCTTGGATGGTGGCGCTGAGTGCGAGACGCTCTTCGGCAACGGCTCTTGCGCAGGGGATGAGGGAAGCAATGTCATATTTGGTAACTCCAGGCCAGCTCGGCCAATGCGGCCTGTTGCTCTGTCGCTCTGCAAACCAGAAAATAATTGTAGCATGTTGAAACCCGTGATCCCTCAAGCGTTCCAGCGCCCAGAAAGACGACAAGACGCATCAACATCAATGACTTATGACCGATCAACTTGCAGCCATGTGGCCGGTAGCTCAAGGCCTCGCTCGCCCGGACGGATGGTGCAAGATACGGCCTGAATGCTGCGGCTCTTCCGCGAGTTAAGCTAATGAAGCAGATGTTCGACGGCACATCCAACCCGCAGGCCATCGAGGCGCAGCCGCCCGATCCAATCATCTCCTTCAGCCACGTCGGAATCTCCTTCGACGGCCGCGAGGTGCTTGAAGACTTGAGCTTTTCGATGAATCGCGGCCAGACGCTCTGCATTCTAGGACGCAGCGGCGTTGGCAAGTCGGTTGCTCTGCGCATGTTGATGGGCTTTCTCAAGCCGGATTCAGGCTCGATTCATGTCGAGGGACAGGAGATCACAACCCTGAGCGAAGAAGGCATGACGCCGATTCGCAAGCGCGTCACCATGGTCTTCCAGAATGGCGCGCTTTTCGATTCGCTCAGTGTTCGGGAGAATGTCGCTTTTCCGCTCCGGGAACGCGGCGGAATGGACGAAGAACAGATTCAGACTGAAGTTGCCCGGCTGATCGGTCTTGTCGGCGCCGAGGACGCGATAGACGCTTTTCCCGCGAGCCTTTCCACCGGTAGACGCCGTGCTGTGGCCATCGCTCGCGCCTTGGCCGCCAAGCCTGAGGTCGTGCTTTACGACGAGCCCACAACCATGGTCGATCCCATCATCGCCAAACGCCTGGGCGATCTAATTCAACGCCTCAAGCGCCGGCTCGGATTCACCAGTATTGTCGTCACACACGATATGCGTTTTGCCGAGCGCCTTGCCGACCTCGTGCTCTTCCTGCATCAAGGCCGCGCCCTATTCTTCGGCCCTCTCAAAGATTTTGTTGCCTCGCCGGAAGAGCCTATCCAGCAGTTCCTTGCGCTCGATGCATACGTATTACCTTCGGAATAGCATGCGGCTCATACCGTAATGGAGCCGGTTGCTGATTTCTCTTGCCAGCCATCTTTGTTTCGGGCGATTCTTGGTACATCGCTCGGGGTCAGTGACTTGCCCGGCCTCAATGGAGGCGTTTTTTGAGACCTGGGCTGCCGCAAAAATGCGGAAGTGCTGTACAATTGTTTCTTCAGTGGGTTTTGACCTCGCCTGAACTGTTCGCCTTCCAAGGCGAGGTTTATAGGACGTTTGTTAACCATGCATGGATCGGCTTTTCTTTGGTCGATGACCTTGTGCCGTTTCTGATTTCTGGTAGTAAAGGATAATAGTCGGGCAAATCAGACTCGGCGGAACTCGCCTTTGGTGATTGGTTTCCTGCAAGCCGAGAGAATATCGACTGTCAGGAAACGTCTTCTGAAAAGGAAAGGACCAGGATGGCGCTCTATGCGGCCTTCCCCCTGAATGCTTCCAGAGGGTTCATGTGGTGCAATTCCCCCTTGCGTTTTGACTAATTTGAGGTGAGCGAAACGCTTATGGCAACTTCTGATTTCTGGCAAAGAGTATCCTCCTCGGTATCCTCCTCGCAGGAATGGGCGGGAGCTTCGGCTGAGGATGCTGCGCGAGGCCCCAGAGGCAAGACCAAGCTCTGGATGTTTATGGACGCGATGACGATCCTCGCCTCTGCCGCGCTGGCAACGGCTTACAGGTTGCCTACCAGTCCATTGGCTAGCGCCAGAGGATTCTGGCATGGCACGCTCATACACGGCCGCTCCATGGGGATTCTCATTGCCCTGTTGGTCTTCTTCGCTATCTCGCTGATGGTCGTCAGCCGCCGCTTGAATCTTTATTCGCCCACCCAACTCAGTAATACCCTGCATGAGCAGCGCCTTAGCGTGCAGGCCTGTCTCACATCCGGCTTGCTGCTCACTGGCACGCTCTATTTGATTCACGGCGAGGATATCTCGCGCTTCATTGTTCTTGTTACCATCGGGCTGGTCACGGTCGCGCTCAGTCTGCGCCGCTTTATCTACCGGATAATGCTTTACCGTGGCTTTGCAAGGGGCGTTGGCACGCGCAATGTGCTCATTGTCGGCACTGGACCGGAGGCCATTGCTCTCCGCTTCTATCTCGAGAGCATCCGCCACCTCGGATACAGATTCAAAGGCTTCATTGAGCCGCCCTGCCCCGCGGCGTACTCCAGCGCGGGTGCACGGTTTGCCGCCGCTTCCGGCGACGTGGTTGGAACGCTCGATTCGCTATTTCAGCAAACGAGCCGGCTCTTCATAGATGAGATATTCTTCACTTCGCGCTGTGATCGCAGCGTGGTGCAGGATGTGCTGGAAAAGGCTCGAGCCCACCGCGTGGACTTGCGCCTGGTTCCCGAGTTCTTTGACGGCGTCTCGCTGAACAGCCCCATCGAATACATTGGCCACTTTCCTACCATCCCCCTGCATCGCGGACAAGTGCCTGAGGTTGGGCTGGTCCTCAAGCGCGGGCTTGACATCGCCTTTTCCAGCATGGTGCTGACCCTGCTTTCTCCTGTGCTGCTGGCTATCGCCCTCGCTATCAAGCTCGATTCGTCCGGCCCCATCTTCTACTGTTCCGAGCGCGTCGGCAAGAAGGGTCGCGTCTTTTCCTGCGTCAAGTTCCGCACCATGGTCTCCGACGCCGAACAACGTCGCGCCGGCTTGATGCATAAGAATGAGCGCGACGGCGTGCTCTTCAAAATATCGGACGATCCTCGCATTACTCGCCTCGGCCGCTTTCTGCGCAAGCACTCCCTCGATGAGCTTCCGCAGTTCTTCAATGTGCTGCGCGGTGACATGAGTGTCGTCGGTCCGCGCCCGCTTCCCGCCGAAGACGTGCGCGACTCCAAACTTGCCTACTTGAGAGTTCTCGCCGTCACTCCCGGAGTCACCGGCCTCTGGCAGGTACAGGGCCGCCAGGATCCCTCCTCCGACAGCTACATCTCGCTCAATGTCATCTACATCGAAAACTGGAGCATCTGGCTGGACATCAAAATCATTCTCCGCACCGTCGGCGTGGTCTTTGCCGGTACCGGCGTTTAAGAATTCGGTTGAGCTCAGGCACAGGCATTTGAAATCAAGAGCTTTCTCACCGCTGCGAATTTCTGAAATCAAGTCTTGAGAAAGCTGGGCCGCATATCCAAAAAAGGCAGGAGAACGTGGATCTATTCAAGCTGGAATTAAGAAATTTCTTTGGGGTGTTGCTCCCCGGAGCATTGCTCTTGCTGGTTATTCTGTATGCGAGTGCTACGGCTCTGATTGCGGTTACTGTAACTCTGATCATGCCGGAAAGCTTGCATTCTTGGATAAATGGAGCGGGTACAAACCTGGGCGGCGGAGGCCACGAAGCACTGGTCATAGCGCTGCTTTTTCTGCTGAGTTACCTGTTGGGAAGTTTGCTGAAGTTGAATTCCGCGGATAATCTGGACGAGAGATCCGGCAAGGCAAACATGAAGAAAATGCATGAAAGAGCGACCAGGGAAAATAAAAAGGGAGTTAAGCAGGGTGAGAGCATTCTCTCTGGCGAATCAGATATTTCATTGGATGAGGTCTGGGAAAGCCTGACTTCTTCTTCCGCAAAGCCAATCATTACAGCCAAGAATTATGAAGGACTATGGGCCCGCGATACCTTTCCATATCCGGTTTTTCAGTTGTGGAGGCTTAAGCGCAACCGGTTGACAGGCTATTTGGAGACACTTTATCCGCTGCTTCTCAGAATGAAGGAAGGACCTCCAGTGGGTGGTCAGAAATCCCTCTTCAACTACTGTAAGATGCTTGTCTTTTCCGCATCCAAAGAGCTTGGAGACGAACTGATCCGGGAAGTCCGGTCCACAGAGACAGAAGTGCGTTTTTACGCGGGCACGTACTATGCGCTTTTCTGCGGTCTGCGTATTCTTGCGCTGTTCATAACATTCCAGATCTTCATTCTATTCGCAGCTATTTATTCCGGAAGCTTGCCGGTTTTACCAGGATTTTTCCTCGTCGTTCTTTCGTTTATCATCGCGGGCATCGCTTGCTACGGAAATAGTAAAATTCTGTTGAGATTCAGAACATGCAGAATCAAGGAAGTTGATTACGTCTTTGATGCTTACGCCATCTACCGGACCAGAAAACAAATCGATCCGCCAAGGTGGTGATGAAAAAGCTCATAGAGCGTTGCGGTTAGAGTCGGATGAACCGCTGCCCGATATAGTTTTGTTTGTATCAGGATATTGCGAATTCCAATCTGTCCGCTCCATCCTTGGCACTCTGCCAACTCATTTCATCCGTGGCGCAATCGTAGTAGACTGACCCTTTGGCCGTGCAATTAACCCGTTGCGCCTTTTCTCTACCGGCCAGAGGGGGAAAGTTTCATGCACATAGTCTTCGCCGCCTCCGAGTGTGTTCCTTTCGCCAAGACCGGCGGCCTGGCCGATGTCGTCGGAGCGCTGCCGCCCGAACTCGTCAAGCTCGGCCATCAGGTCACTGTCTACCTGCCGTTCTACGCCCGTGTGCGCCGCCAGATTGAGGGCGATCCTGGCTACGCTGTTTCCT
>JBEKDN010000153.1:0-9810 GCA_050014335.1 Occallatibacter sp.
GGGATGGGCTGAGCCGGATTGCGGGTTGAATGCGGATTTTTGGCCATGGTGGAATCTCCCTTCGCTATTTATATGATCCGCCTATCAGTGGTAATTATCCGCAAAAATCCGGCGGAATAATTTGGGCGGGTTGAGGAGAGATGCGGCTAGCTAGCCCCGCTGCGCGGGTTAGCAAGTTAGCGAGTCAGCTAATCAGCGAGAGCCTACGCGCACAAGTTCAGTGTTTGCGAATTTTCCAGCTTCGCATAGGGTACGAGAGCCACTTTCGCGCTTCAGTCGGGGAGAGGAAGCGGCCCATGGTGCTGCTGTAGTAGCGGGCTTTGAAGTGGTCGTTGCCGGATTCTGTGTCACGTTCTTTGCCGGTGAAGAGTGTTCGGTGGGGGGTGCGGTTGCCGAAGGGATCGTAGGTGTAGCAGTAGTTGGGGCTGATGTTGAAACTTGGGGCTTGCGGCCACTCAGCCAGTCCGAAGAGCCGCAACCGCGGATTATCTGGCACTGGGCCACAACTAATGCTGGGAGGGCGGGTCTAAGCTACACAGCCGCTGAGGTGCGCCATAACGGCGAACCGGGGGCCGCGAGCCGGAAGACAGGCTGCGGAAGGCTGTAAGTGTATAAGAATCGGGCCGAGAGGTAAGAGGGCGACCCCTGTGGGTACTATTGCGAGGGAATATGAATCAACACTTTGCGCCCCGAGCCTGCCTGAGCGGAAGGCAGACCGCTTGGCATTGCAACCTTTCCGGTAGATTGTGTGGACTCTTTTCCAGGGATGCATGGCTTTGCTGGAGCTTTGCCGCGGTGGCGCTGCTGGTGACCGTGCCGGCGGCTCAAGGCCAATACGGGCAGCAATCCTATAGGACACCGACCTATTCGGCGCCGAATCAGGCACCCGCGGGGCAGGGTTATGGTCAGGGCGCGGCAGCCGCTTCTACGGACCCAGACGATCCGATGCAAGAAAATGGTCAGGCTCAATATGCGCAAGGCGCACAGGCTCAGCCATTGGCCGCCGCGCAACTGGAGCAGTTGCTGGCGCCGATCGCGCTTTATCCCGATACGCTGGTGGCGCAGATACTGGCGGCGGCGACGTACCCGGCGCAGGTGGCGAGCGCGGATCATTGGCTGCACGCGCAGGGATATGCCCCAGCCGATCAGATAGCCGCGGGAGCCGATGCGCAAGCGTGGGATCCGAGCGTGAAGGCGCTGACGGCATTTCCGCAGGTGCTGGCGCAGATGGATTATGACCTGGGGTGGACGACCGACCTGGGCAACGCTTACTACAACCAGCCACAAGACGTGCTGCAGACGGTGCAGGTGCTGCGGCAGCGCGCGCAGGCGGCGGGAAACCTGCAAAGCACTCCGCAGGAATCGGTGAGCTACAACCAGGGATATATCCAGGTGGCCCCGGCGAATCCTCAGGTGGTTTACGTGCCGGCATACAATCCCTGGGACGTATACGGTCAGCCGGTGACGCCTTATCATAATTTTTCGCTGCTGGGTTCGCTGGCGTCTCTGGCGGAAACAGGGGCGTCGCTGGGCGGTTCTGGTTTTGGCGGATCGGGTTTTGGCGGGTCGGGAGCGGTGAGATTTGGATTGGGAATTGCGATGGCCGCGTTCAACCACACGCCTTTTGGCTGGGCGACATGGGCTTTGAACTGGCTGACGCAGTCGGTGCTTTTCCATCAATCGGATTACCAATCGAACAGCAGTTCCGTGGCGCATTGGGGCGGTGGATGGAATGGCGGACCGGCGCGGCCGGTTGCGCCTCGGCAGCAGGAGGCTTACGGGCGGCAGCAATTTGGACAGGGAGAAAACCGGGGAGGCGCGGGATACGGTCGCCCGGCCACGGAGTATAGCCGCGAAGTGTATGCCCGGCAGGGTGGCGGGAGGCAGGAGAACTACGGCGAAGCTCGGGATTATGCGGGCAGCCGTCCGGCGGAACGCGCAGCTCAGAACTACCCGGCGCGACCTGAGCAATATGGGCGTGGGGCGACGCCTGTTTATGGCAGGCCGCAGGCTCCCATTGCGATGACTGCGAGGGAGCAGGCTTACGCTCGTCAGGGCTATGGCGGCGGGTTCTATGGCGGGGCGGAACGAGCTTATGCCAGCCAGCCACGGCAGGAATGGAGAGCGCCGGCACCGGCAACGCAACGCGCTCCGGCAATGCAAGGAGGCGGCAGCTTTGGACAGCGCGGCGCTATAAGCCAACGGGCTTACGCGACGCAAGGTGGTTCGGGATTCGCGGGGCGCGGCTTTGGGGAATCTTACGGGAAGCAGGAGCGGTCAGGGGGCGGTTTTCATTTTTTTGGCGGCGGACATAGTAATTATGGCGGCGGTCATGCGCCTAAGAGCTACGGCGGGGGCAAGGGCTCCGGCAAGAGCCATTCTGGCGGTGGGCATGGCGGCGGCGGGCACCATGGGGGACATCGCTCTTAGCGAGTCAGCGAGTTAGCTGGTTGCCACGACTGGCACGTAATCTGTACTCCGACGAGTTTTTCTCTGTTAATGAGTTCGCCCTGAGCCTGGATTACCTGTGTCACTCAACTTGGACTCGAAGGTTTTATCCGGTATCAGTTGCCGGAGTCTTACTTGCTTATCCGAACAGCATCATTTAGCTTGGAAGGCATCTCACGTGCCAGGAGCAACCTTGTCTTCTTTTAGACGTCGATCCCATTTTGCTGTCTTCATTTGCGTATTTTGCGCGTTGATTTCCATGCCGCATTGCCGTGCGCAAGCCGTTCCAGAGGTTTGGAGCGCGCCGCATTTTTCAGTAGATGCGAAGACGCTGTGGCAGGCCGCTTCCGCGGTGGCGGCGCCGGAGGGCGCGAATGAATCGATCCTGGTGGACGATGACCGCTACAGCTTTGACGATGCGGGACGGCTAACGCATGTGGGGCACGTGGTTTATAAAGTCCTGACGCAGAAGGGCGCGGAGGGATGGGACAGCTTGAGCGTGGATTGGTCTCCGTGGCATGAGGCGCGGCCAACGATCAAGGTGCGCGTCATTGCGCCGGATTTTACGGTGAACCTGCTGGATCAAAAGGCGATTACCGAAGCACCGACGCGCGAGGGCGATTACAAGGAGTACAGCGACGGCAAGACGCTGCGCGCGCCCTTTCCGGCAATTGCTCCGGGCGTGGTGGTGGAAGAAGAGTACACAGAAAGCGAGACCGCGCCGTTCTTTGCACCGGGGCGGGTGGGCGAGGTGAACTTTGGGCGGGAACGGATTCCGGTGGCGCACAGCAGCATTGTTTTTGACGCGCCGGCCGCGCTGCCGCTGCAGTTTGGCGAGTTGCTGCTTCCGGACCTGAAGCCGGTGCGGACGGAGGCCAACGGGCGCGTGACGGTGAGCTATGAGATTGGAGCGCTGGAGGGGCTTGAGCCTCGCGATCCGTATCTTCCGCCGGATGTGGCGCGGTTCCCGGAGATTCGCTTTTCCACTGGGCAGTCGTGGCAAACGATTGCAACCGAGTACGCAAAGATTGTGGACGCGCACGCCGGCGCGGCTGCTGTGCAAGCGATTGTGGACAAGCTGATTGCCGGCAAGACGACGGTGGCGGAGAAGGAAGGCGGCATTGTCGATTATCTGGACCGCGAGGTTCGGTATACGGGAATCGAGTTTGGCGAAGCGGCGCTGGTTCCGCACGATCCAGCGGAGGTGCTGGAGCATAAATACGGCGATTGCAAGGACAAGGCCACGCTGCTGGTGGCGATGCTGCGGGCGGCGGGGATTCCGTCGTATGTGGCGCTGCTGAATGCGGGCTCGCGGATGGATGTTCCGGCGGATCTGCCGGGCATGGGCGAGTTCGACCACGCGATTGTTTTTGTGCCGGGGAAGCCTGACTTGTGGATCGATGCGACCGACCGCTATGCGCGGCTGGGCGAGTTGCCGCGGGACGACCAGTCGCGGTTGGCGCTGATTGCGCGGGCCGGGACGACGGCGCTGGTGAAGACTCCGCAGGGCGTTTCAAAGGACAATGTGCTGCTGGAGGACCGCGAGCTGACGCTGGGCGAAAACGGGCCGGGGACGGTGATTGAAAAGACGATGCCGTCGGGGGTTTTTGAATCGCACTACCGGGCGTATTACGCGGATAACCCGGACAAGGAAACTCGCGAGGGATTGACGAACTATGTGAAGTCACAATATGCGGCTGAAAAGCTGACGAGCGTGGAACGGACCGATCCGGCCGACCTGTCAAAACAGTTTGCGCTGACGCTGGCCTGCGACAAGGCCAAGCGCGGCTACACGGGGCTGGATGGCGCGCAGGCGGCGATTCGCCTGGATGGTCTCTTCGCGGAACTGCCAGAGGAGTTGCAGCGCAAGGACGATTCCGAAGAAAAGAAGAAGCAGGAAGACAAAGATAAACCGAAGAAGCCGCGCACCGCCGATTGGTGGCTGAATGAGGCATTTATTTCGGAGTGGAATTACAGGGTTGTTCCTCCGGCGGGGTTTGTGGCCAAGGAAGTTCCGGCGGCCGCGACGATTCAGGTGGGACCGGCGGTGCTGACCGAGGAGTTCTCCATTGACAAGGATGGAGTAGTGGCGGCGCATTTGGCCTTTGATTCCGTGAAGCGGCGCTACACAAATGCCGAGGCGACCGAGCTGCGGAATAAAGTGGCCGAACTGGTTGCGGGGCCGGCGATTCTGGTGAACTTTGAGCCGAAGGGCGAGGCGCTTCTGCATGAAGGCAAAGTGGGCGAGGCGCTGGCCGCTTATCGCAGCCTGATTGGCCAGAAGCCGAATGTTGCGGTGTACCACTTGCAGTTGGCCAATGTGCTGCTGGAAGCGGGGATGGGCGAGGCGGCGCGAACAGAGGCGCGGCTGGCAGTGAAGCTCGACCCGACGTCGGCGCTGGCTGAGCGGGTTCTGGCCGATGTGCTGGAGCATGACCTGGTGGGCCGCAATCTGCGCGCGGGCAGCGACCTGGCAGGCGCGGCGGAGGCTTTTCGCGCGGCGATGAAGCTGGACACGGAGGATCATACGGCGCAGGGCGACCTGGCAATCTTGCTGGAATACGACCCGGTGGGACGGCGGTACAGCGGTCAATCGAAGATGAAAGAGGCGATTGCCGAATACAAGAGTCTGGGCCAGGAGAAGCTGGACGATCTGGGATTGAAAGACAATCTCGCCTTTGCGCTTTTCTACGGCGGCGATGGGGCGGGAGCGATTCAGGCGGCGCAATTGCTGAATCCGCAACCGACGGCGCTGATTGCGGCCAGTGAGGCGATGCTGCATGGAAGCAAGGCCGGGCTGGCCGAAGCCAATAAGCGCGCCAACGACGACGCGGCTTACAAAGACAGTTGCCGCACCGCGGGCGAGATGCTGATGAAAATGCGGCTGTATCCGCTGGCCGCGGATTTTCTGGAAGCTGGAGCGGCGGGCGACAACTCGGCTCAGACGCTGGGATTGGCGTCGATTCTGCGCGGAGCGCAGCGCCACGAGGATCTGCATTTTGCCAATACGCCGGGCGATCTGGCGAAGCGGGTATTTCTGCTGTCCATCGATCCCCAGTTGACGGTGGCGAAGCTGGAGGCGGTTTCCAGCCGCAATGCGCTGGTGGTGCTGAAGAATGAAGACGAAGACGAGATGAAAAAAAGCCTGGAGGCGGGCAAGCAGTTGAACAGCCAACTGGCGCGCGACGACTCTTCTCTGGATGTGACCGCGGACATTATGATGCAGTCCTTCGAGCCGAAAAGCGAAGGCGACGATGCGACTGGCTACCGCGAGAAAGTGCAGATCCCAGGCGGCCCGAATATCACTTTCTTTGTGGTGAAAGAGGACGGGCAATACAAGCTGCTCGACACCGACGACAAGCCGAATTCGATTGCGCTGGAGATGCTGGACCGGATCAAGGGCGGCGATTTGAAGGGCACGAAAGTTCTGCTGGATTGGCTGCGCGAAGATTCTCACCTGGGCGGCGGCGACGACCCGCTGGGCGGACCGATCTTTCCGCGCTTCTGGACCAAGGGCGCGGCGGCGGATGCGCGCAAGATGAAGCTGGCCGCGGCGTCGATCCTGGTGGGCACCAAGCCTACGGTGGCTACTGGTGTTGCGGTGCTGGAAGATGCGCTGAAGGACGCGGCGGGAGAGCGCGAGAAGACGAATATACAACTGGCGCTGGCCGAGGGCTACGCGGAACAGGATAACTTTACCAAGCTGCTTGAGGTTTCCTCAGCGCTGCTCAAGCAGGAGCCTGAGTCGTCGCGGGCCTTTTGGTGGGAGTCGTATGCTCTAACGGGGCTAGGCAGGTTCGATGAGGCGATGGCGCTCAGCGATGAACGGCTGAAGCTGTTGGAGGGCGACGAGGATGCGCTGCGCAGAAAGATGTTGATCGAATCGTTCCGCGGCAATTATGCGGCAGCACAAGGTTGGGGGCAAAAGATTATCGCGGAGGGCAAGGAAGACGCCGAGACACTGAATGGCATCGCCTGGGATGCGCTGTTTACGGGCAAGGTGGGAGAGGCCGATATTGCCACAGCGATCAAGTCAACGCAGATGGCCAAGGACAACTCGGATATTCTGCATACGCTAGCTTGTCTCTACGCGGTGAGCGGCAAGACCAAGGAAGCGCACGACCTGCTGCTGCGCGGCATGGACGATTCAAATCTGGATGAGCCAAGCGACGCGTACTGGTTTGCTTTCGGCCTGATTGCCGAGCAGTATGGCGAGCGGGAGATTGCCATTGCCGATTATCGCAAGCTGAAGAGACCCAAGGAAGAGGTTGAGATTCCCGACTCGACTTACATGCTGGCGCAGATGCGGCTGAAGGCGCTGGGCGTTGACGGCGGCGCTGCCAAGTAGCGATGGGGAACGAGGGGGGCGGCAGGCGAAGTCGGGTTCATAGCACGATTCCAGAAAACGTGCTAACCTGATCCTTCGTATGTAAAGTCAATGGCAGTTGCGGGAGTGCGTGTGGGCGTTCTGAGCAGGATCGGAGTCGCGCTGGATTCGGAGCTTCTCAAACGCTTTGACCGATTGATCGGCCAGCGCGGGTACACCAACCGCTCCGAAGCCTTCCGCGATCTGATCCGCGATCAATTGGTGATCGAACAGACCGCAGCCCCTGACGCGGCTGTAGTGGGCACCATCACCCTTATCTACGACCATCACGCCTCCGGGATTACCGAAAAGCTTACCGAATTACAGCACGCGAATCACGAACTGGTGGTTTCCACCAGCCATGCGCATCTGGATCATGACTCTTGCCTTGAGGTGCTGATCGTCCACGGCAGATCCGCTCATGTGGCCCGGTTTGCGGACCGCCTCATCGGGCTGAAAGGTGTGCAGCATGGACGGTTGGTGATCACCGTGCCGGCGCGCGCGATTGAGCACTCACACAAGCACAGCCACAAGCACTGATCTTCACGAATGCCTTTTAAGAACGGAAAGAAACATGACAACGAGTAGCACGAACATAGAATTCGTAGCACTCAATTTATTCATTCTGGCTTTTAACCTTCCGGCGGCAGCCCAGAGCGGCTCGGCGCGCCTCAATGGCACGATGCTCGATCCGCAGGATCATCCAACAGCCACGAGTGAGAAGGTCGATCCGCTAGAGTTATCGGGAACTGTTGCCGATCCGACTGGCGCGGTAATTGCCGGGGCTGCCGTGCAGGCATGCGGCGCGAACGGCACGGTGCAAAGATCGACGAATTCAGACAGGAACGGCTCCTTCATTCTCACTGGACTTGCGGCAGGCAGTTATCGACTCGTGGTATCGAATCCAGGATTTAACAACAAAGTAATCCTTGTCACCATTGGGACTGCTGGGGCGCCGGTCCCGCAGCGCATCTTTCTGACGGTGGCCACGGTGAGCACCACTATAAATGTGAATGACCGGGAGGATGATCTTATCGGAATTGCAGAATCCGGAAGCCAGGGAACCGTAGGCGCAACGGATATCCAGGATCGCCCGCTACTTCGTTCGGGAGAAGTTCTGGAGGCGGTTCCCGGCCTCATCGTAACGCAGCACGCCGGCGGCGGCAAGGCCAACCAATATTTTCTGCGCGGTTTCAATCTCGACCACGGCACGGATATTGCCATCTATCTCGACGATATGCCGCTGAACCTGCCGTCGCACGCGCACGGCGAGGGCTACTCGGATATGAACATCGTCATCCCGGAGTTTGTGAAGCGGGTGAATTTTGAAAAAGGTCCTTATTACCCCGATATTGGTAACTATGGCTCGGCTGGAGCGGCCCATGTTGAGTATTTCAAGACGCTGCCCCAGAACTTCTCCAAGGTGGAAGGCGGCATGTTCGGCTATGGGCGGGCTGTTTTCGGCGCATCGCGAAAGCTCGGCTCGGGCAGTTTGCTGTATGGCGCAGAAGAGTATTACGACGACGGCCCATGGAAGCATCCGGATGCTTATAACAAAATCAACGGCTTGCTCACTTACAGCCGAGTCGATGACACCAATGGCTTCAGCATCACGGCGCGCGGTTATAACGGCAGATGGCACTCAAGCGATCAAATACCCGTGAGCGCCGTGCCTCTTGTTGGCTTATTCGGCACGCTGAACCCTACCGATGGCGGCCGCAGCCAGCGTTATAGCTTGCAGGCCGAGGGTCATCGCCAGAGCACAAAATCCGAGTCGCAAATCTCGGCCTACGGATTCTATTACGATCTCGATCTATTCTCCGACTTCACTTACTTTCTGACAGACCCAAATCGCGGCGACCAGTTCGAGCAGAAGGACAGGCGCTGGGTGACTGGGCTGGACGTACGCAACACGATTTTCAGCCAATGGCTTGGCCACAAGGCGGAGAATAGCTTCGGCTTGCAACTCCGCAAGGATTGGATTCACAATGGACTCTACCAAACGGAAGATCGCGCGCGCGTGAACAAGACAGATTCCGATACCGGCACCGCATTGCCCGCGACCACGGAAGCGGATCGCTTTACCGACACGCAGACAGGATTTTATGCGGAAGATAAAATACTCTGGACGGAAAAACTCCGTTCAGTCGCGGCCCTGCGCGGCGATCTGCAAGGCTTTGACGTGACGAGCCTAGTCACCCCGGCGAATACCGGCACAGCCAGAAAGTTTCTTCCCAGCCCAAAATTGAGTTTGATTTTCGGCCCGTGGTCCAATACTGAGTTCTACGCGCAAGGCGGATTCAGTTTTCACAGCAACGACGGGCGTGGCGCTACGCAAACGGCAGAGCCGGTTTCAGCGGACCATCCATACCCCAATACGCCCGCTGGTAAAATACCAGCCCTGGTTCCAAGCAAAGGCGGGGAAATCAGCGCACGTACGGTGGCGCTACCCCATCTGCAAAGCACCTTTTCTCTCTGGTATCTGCGCAGTGCTTCCGAATTGCAGCAGGATGGCGACACCGGAGGCACGGTCGCTTCACAACAGCCGAGCAACCGCTATGGAGTGGAATGGACGAACTACTGCACGCCACGGGAACATCTGGTTATTGATTTTGACCTTGCGAACTCCAGGGCACAGTTTACCGAAATAGACCCGGAGGATGCGGCGCCGAAGAGCGCGGGCGGCAAGCGTGTGCCCGAAGCGGTTGGGATGGTGATTTCAACCGGCATCGCATTGCACGATTATCGGGGTTTTTCATCGAGTTTGCGACTGCGCTACTTTGGTCCGCGGGACTTGACTTCCGACGGGATATTTCGCTCCAGTGAAACGGCGCTGCTCAATGGGGAGCTTGGCTATCGAATCAAAAAGAAATGGGACGTATCGGCGGAATTGTTAAATCTGCTTGACCGCAAAGATAGCGACATCGACTACGCATATACCTCCCAAATCACACCAACGGCCACGCCGGCTTTCACGCGCGTCTTCCATCCTGTCG
>JBEKDN010000154.1:0-9677 GCA_050014335.1 Occallatibacter sp.
AGAAAAAGACATGCCCCCAAAAAAGAAGGTCGTGAAGGCTGCCGCGCCCGCAAAAACCGCTAAACCAAAAGCGAAAAAGAAAACCAGGATTAGCGTGAAGAAGTCCACAAAACCAAGAACAGCAAAGGTTGCCGAGAGCAAAGCTGCGAAGCCCGAAAAAAAGAAGGCGCAAAAGGCGCTGAAGTCCGATGACGCGCATGAGACCGCGCAAATAGTCAGCTCCGAAGTTGTCTATTCGGGAAAGCTCTTCCGCGTGCTCCATGACAAGCTGATCGAGCCGGGCGGGCGCGAGAGTGAGCGCGACGTGATCCGTCACCACGGCAGCGTGGTGATCCTGGCTACCGATCGCAGCAAGAGCAAACGCGACCCGTGGATTGTGATGGAGCGGCAGTATCGCCATGCCGCGAATCAGTATCTTTGGGAACTGCCGGCTGGGAAGCTCGATGCAGGCGAAGATGCCGTGGCCGGCGCGCAGCGCGAGCTGGCCGAGGAGACTGGCTACTCCGCCAAAAAGTGGAAGCCGCTGGTGGAATACTACGCAAGCCCCGGCTTTCTGGGCGAATCGATGAAAGTCTTTGTGGCCGACGGGCTGATTGCGGGCGACGCGCATCCAGAGGACGACGAGCAGATCGAGTTCCGCCTGGTGAAGCTCTCCGACGTGCTCAAGATGATTGAAAAGGGCGCAATACTGGACGGCAAGACGCTGACCGCCGTGCTTCTCTATGAGCGCAAGCTGGCCGCCAAACACCACAAATAACCGCGCCGCTTTTTAGCCGCCGTCTTATGCGGGGCCGGCACTCTCGCGCCAGCCCTGTCCGATTTTCATGCGCCTATTTTTGAAATTTGAGTGAACCTTTCACGGTTTTTGCGCGTCTTATGGGATACGTGTGGAATTCCTCGGCAATGCATTCCACCGCATTTTCACAGGATGTTTTAGGAAGGCGGAAACCTGTGTCTCAATACAAAGGGAAGGTCAAGTGGTTTAACAACGCTAAGGGCTATGGATTCATCGGACGCGAAGACGGGCCGGATGTATTCGTTCACTACTCGTCGATTCAGTTGGATGGATACAAGACGCTGAAAGAGGGCGATGATGTCGAGTTCGACATTGTTCAAGGCCAGAAGGGCGCCCAAGCGGACGCCGTGGTTCGGCTAAAGGACATCGCTCACAGCAACACTGCCTAGTGGCGTACTATTTGGGCGAAGAGGTAAGACTGCCTGAGCGTGGTCAAGAAGAAGTGCGGAAGTTTTTCGATACTTTATCACTCGCATGGCGGGTGTCAATTAAGTCTTTTGCTTTCTGTCTTACCGACGCCTGAATAGGGCTCTATATTGTAGATACTGGCTGAAGAAGCGGGTGCCTATCTCTTGCAGTTGGTGTTTTTTCGGGAAGCCGCATCCATTTTGGATGCGGCTCACGGAAGAATTCCCGAAGCAATCAAAGAAAAATGATGGCTTGCTTTGTGCTAATAGCGGTAAGATAAGGGCGCTATGAGCTTACTCCATCAGGAATCACAAGAAGATATTGACGATGCCGCCCGTGGTGAAGAGTTCACCAAAGGGAGCAGCAATTTGGTCGTGGCCGGATCGATTGCGGTCGTGCTGGTCAGCGTCGCCATCGGCCTTTATATGTGGCTGGGGCAAACGCCTCCGGTGGCGAGCGGAGTGATTGTGCAGGTCTGGGCTCATCCGGGACACGTCGTCAGCTCCGGCTTTGACGCCAACGGCGCGCCCATGGCCAAGGAAACCGTGGACCAGGTGCTCATCTTTGCCCACGTGAAGCTGCGCAATGAGAGCAAGAATCCGCTGCAAATGGAGAATATTCTGGCTAACGCCAATCTGGGCAACGTGATTCTGTCAGTCTCGGCGGGAAGCGCGGCGCAGTATGAAGAGGTCTTCCTCGCCTATCCTGAAGTGGCGGCGATGCGCTCGACAGTGCTGAAGCCCCAAATGACGATTGCCCCCGGCGAGAACGTCGAGGGAACCGCCTTCTGGGTGGTCCGCATGACCAAACAGGAGTGGGAGGCGCGCAAGGATCTGAGCTTCACATTCAAGTTCCAATATCAGCCCAGCCTGGTGCTCACGCCCCGCACAGTGACGGAGCAATAGTCCGCTAAGGAATGGAAGGCGGCGCGGGAGCGCTCTTCGGAGTTGTCAGATAGCCGCTGATCGACTGATTCTTTCCGCCTACCGAGTTCACCACGATCTCGAAGAGCATGGGTGACTTGCCGCTATAGAACTGCAACGGTTCGTTCAGGTTCCGGTCCTTCTTCTCGTACTGCTTGTCATCGGAATAGACAACCAACGTAAAGCGACTCTTCTTGCTGTCCGCCTTCTTGAGTTCCAGGCTCACGGTGCCAACGGGCTTCTTTTCGCCTTTATTCAAACTGAATTCGTAATAGTTGCGGTCGCCCTTGTGCTTGAGCAGTTCCAACTCGTCGTGGTTGCGGGCAATCAAACTGCTATGGTCGCTCAAATCGCCGCGCATTGAAGTCAGCTGGCTGATTGCGGTGGCCAGATCGGTCTGTGTTTTACCCAGATCGGTTTTGACCCCGCCCACATCGGTCTTCACGCCAGAGACGTCGCTGGAGAGCCCGGTGACAGCCTTGGCGGTCTGACTCTGGGCGCTGGCAAGCCGTTGCGCTGTAGCTTCCTCGCGCTCCTGGCGGGTGATAATCTCCTGAGCTTTGGCATCCATCTGCTTCTGCGTCAGTCCCAGCGATTGGCCCAGTTCCTCAGTGGCCACACTTAGGTGGGCTTTTGTCTCGCGTAGTTCGGAAGCCTGTGTCTTGATCTGTTCGTTGGCTGCGTCAATCTCCTTCTGCTGGCTGGAGAGCGTTCCGCTCAGTGACCAGATCCAGATCAGGCCGCCTATGCCGGTGAGCAGGGCGACGGCGATGGCCGCCAACAGTGCGCCGGAATAGCTTCGCGGGTTTTCGTCAAATGCACTCATCGTGTTCTGCCTCTCTTTATCGGCCCATCGTAGGGTCGATCCATTGGTTTTGACGCCTCACCAAGGTTAGACGCCGTGTAGATACTCAAATCTTTGCCCCAAACTGCTCTCTTGAGGGAGTTCCACACGCAACGCCAACCAGCAAAGCCTTTGTTCAGCGCACGCGTGGGGAAACTACAGAATATAGAATTTCTCCGCCTCGTGCGGAACGACAGTATTGCTTTTTTCGATTCCGTGTGCCCGACAGAAGCTTTTGCCGTGATTTTGCGCTCTTTGTCCCACTCTTCGTGACAACAATGGAACGGCTACGTTATAAAGATCATTGCTGCATCTATTTTTTTGGGCGCCGGACGTACCTGTTGAGATTCGGAGAGCCGCCCCAATCGTCGAGAAACTATTGCAAGGGGGAGATCCAAGAGCTATGTCGACTGCTGTCGCTGGTAAGGGTTTGGAAGGGATCGTCGCGGCGAACTCCGGCATCTGTTGGATCGACGGCGATGCGGGAGTACTGTCTTACAGGGGCATCGACATTCACGAGCTGGCCGTTCATTCGACCTTCGAGGAAACGACCTATCTTCTTTGGAACGGCATTTTGCCCAATGAGTTGGCGTTGCGCGAGTTTCAGTCGCAGTTGTCGCTGGCGCGCGGGCTGGATTTCCGCATCGTCGATATGCTGCGTGGGATTCCCGCTTCGGCCACGCCGATGGAAGTCCTGCGCACGGCGGTCTCCGCGCTGAGCTTTTACGATGCCGACGAGAAAGATAATTCGCACGATTCGAATGTGCGCAAGTGCTTCCACCTGACTGCGCAGATGGCCATGATCGTCGCGATCTACGACCGCCTCCGCAAGGGGTTGGAGATTATTCCGCCAGACCGTTCCCTGAACCACGCCGCCAACTTTCTCTGGATGCTGAATGGCGTCAAGCCCTCCGAAACTGCCGTCAAGACCATGGACATGGCTCTGGTGCTTCATGCCGAGCATGAGCTGAACGCCTCCACATTTGCCGCGCGTGTGATAGCCGCCACGCTTGCCGATGTTCACTCTGCGATTACCGGCGCTATCGGCGCGCTTAAGGGACCGCTGCATGGTGGCGCAAATGAAGGCGTGATGCGCCTGCTGTTGACGATCGACAAGCTCGGCGCCGACCCTGTGGAATACGTGAGGAATATGCTGGCCGCCAAGCAGAAGATCTCCGGCTTTGGCCATCGCGTTTATAAGACTGAAGACCCGCGAGCCACTCATCTGCGCAAGATGAGCGAACAGCTTGGCAAAGACGCCGGCGTGCCCAAGTGGTATGACTACTCCCGCGCCATCGAGCTTTACATCAATGCCGACAAGAAGTTGAACGCCAATGTGGACTTTTATTCAGCGTCGACCTACGCGACCCTGGGCATCGACATCGACCTCTATACTCCGATCTTCGCCATTAGCCGCATTGCCGGCTGGGCAGCCCATGTCATCGAGCAGCTCGACGACAACCGTCTGATTCGCCCCCGCGCCGAGTACATTGGCCCTCTTTATCCGGCACCGTACATTCCCATGGACGAGCGGGGTTAAGGCAGCGCGACCACACGCGATTCAATAGCCCACGGCAACAGGTATCCCCTGCTCGGGGTACTCCTATTTGCTCATCGGCCAGGGCGCAACTGCGGACAGATCAATCAGAATATTCAGGGATTACCGGGATAGGTAACATACATAGGAACTTTAGTATAAAAGCCTATGATGTAGAACTTTTTGCTTCCGAGCGAGTACGGGTACCTCTAGCACCGTCAACCCGATACTGTTCTATTCTTTTAAATATATATAAACAAGATAATTAGTTTGATAAATCCTTCCTTGCGCAAAAGACCATGTTTCAATATTAATCACTGAAATTAATGAGTAACTATGTCTATAGTTAACATTATCCATGATTAATGTATTACTATTGACATATTATACTCCCAGTGATAATGTTATTTTGCCTGTTAAAGAGGTACTTCGGTGCTCAATGCCTAACTGCCCCGATAACAGAGTTCACGCAACGGAGAACTGCATGACACGCAACTCGTTTCGTTTGGCTGTATTCTCGCTCGCGCTGCTCGGCGTTCTGATGCTCGCCACTTCCTCAAGCCTCTTCGCGCAATGTCCGTGCACACTTCCCCCCAACCCTGCTCCGCCGGCCCCTGCCGCTCCGGTCATCAGCCTTAGTGCTGTCCCTTACCCTACTCCGTCCCAATACGTTCAGCCGACTGAGTTGATCTTCACCATTACACTGACTGATTCCACCAATGGCGCCACCATTGCTTATAACGTCACGGGACCCAACGGCGCGGTCGCCTCGGGCTCCATCTCCGCTCCCAATTCCTCCTCACAACCCCACGGCACCGTGACCGTAACTGTCCCAATCAATGCAACTTCCGGCTATACCGCGACGGCCTATGCGTACATCCCGGCCAATACCACATCTTGCCCGACGACTCCGGCTTCTCCAGACAGCTCGACCACAACTCAGAGCTTCTAGCCAATAAGTTGTGTATCTCGCGGTGCATAAGTGCGTCGCACCCATCCGGTCTGCATCTTTCCCAAGAAGGCGCAGACCGGATTCCCTCAGTGCGATCACTGCGGCGAAGCTCGCCCCGAGGATTACTTTCTCTTCATCCCTGCCGCGCCTTCCAGAGCAGGTACAAACCCCAAGCGGAAAGTGTGCTGCTGTCGCGGATCTGCCCATCGAGCATCATCTCTTCAAACCTGGGCACCGCTACGGAGCGCACTATCAGGTCGTGCTCCTCGGCGTCGGGCCGCTTCTCGGTCTGCGTCAGCCCTGAAGCCAAATAAATATACTGCCGCTGTCGCGTGAAGCCGTAGGCGATCCATAAGTTACCGAGCAGGGTCATTCGCTCGGCTTCCAGGCCTGTTTCTTCTTTGAGCTCGCCGCGAGCCAGCTCTTCGTGGTCGGCAATCTCCATCTCCCAACCGCCCTGCGGTAGCTCCAACGCGCGCTCTTCGATGGTGTAACGGTACTGCTCCACCAGCCAGATGCGGTCGCCGTCGATGGGCAGAATAATAGCCGCGTCGTGCTTCTCCACTACGCCATAGATTCCCGGCTCACCGTTGGAGCGGAGAATCCTGTCCTCGCGCACCCGCATCCAGCGGTTGCGATAAACCTCGCGGCTGGCGATCGTTTCAATAGAGCGATCTGGACTGGCTTGGACTGGATTCATGAGCTCTCCTTTGTGGTTGTCCGGACGGGATTATCATACGTCCGTTGTTGCCTTGAGAATGTTAACAGTTGATTTTCAGGGCGGCGGCTCTATCGGCCGTGGCTCCGCGAAGCTTTTGAGAATTCCATCGGCCTGAGCGGCAAATCGAGGAGGCGGCGGTAAGATAATCCTTAACTGGTTTAACTTGAGCCGGATTTCTTCCCTGCAATCAATGGAGCCGTCGCACGATGTTGCGCAAGTATCACAAAGGGCATTCCAAGCGCCTGGGCCGTGAGATGGAAGCACTCATCTTCGGTCACGCTGGACTGCCTGTCGTGGTTTTTCCCAGCTCCCGCGGCCGCTTCTACGAGTTTGAAGACCAAGGCATGATCGCGGCTCTCAGCCCCAAAATCGATGCTGGCCAGTTGCAGCTTTTTTGCGTCGACTCGGTGGATGCCGAGAGCTGGTACAACCGCGCCGCCCCGCCTCGCTTCCGGATTGCGCGGCATATGCAATACGAGGAGTATTTGATACACGAGGCGCTTCCGGTGTTCCGCCAGCTCGCGGCCGGTCCACATGCGGCGAGCCAGCGCCTAGTTGCGCTGGGATGCAGCTTTGGCGGTTATCACGCGGTCAACATCGCGCTTCGCCATCCAGAGATATTTACCGGTTTTGTTTCGCTGTCCGGAGCTTTCGATCTCTCGGCATTCCTGCATAATTATTACGACGAGGACTGTTACTTCCATCTGCCGACGCATTATCTGCCCAACCTGACAGATCCTCGGTTCCTCGACAGCTACCGCCGCGCCAGCTACGTGCTGGCCACCGGCTGGGACGACCAGTGTCTGGCGCAGAACCAGCAACTCGACAAGATTTTGAATGAGAAGGAGATCCCACACCAACTCTGCATCTGGGACTCACCCAACTCACACAGCTGGCCCATCTGGCAGCGCATGGCGAAGGAGTATCTGTGAAGAGCAGTTCTCGGGCAAGGGATCGACGTATAAGTCAGCGCTGATTGAATCACGAATGGAGGTTAGTTTGATGAATGTTCTTAACCCGTATGATCGCTATCTGGACGGAAGGCCGCTGGAAACTATCCTGGCTGCGACCTCCTCTGAGATTGCATTGCTTTTGGAAGCCATTGGTTCAGAGAAGGCTGCCACCGCGCCCGCTCCGGGCAAATGGAGTCCGGCGGAGATTGTCTGCCATCTGGCCGACGCTGAGCTAGTCTTCAGCTTTCGCTTGCGCCAGACGCTGGCTGAGGATGCGCCAACCATCCAGCCCTTTGATCAGGATAAGTGGGCCGCGACCTATCCTGGCCTAGCCACCGATAAAGCCCTGGCTACCTTCTCCGCCGTGCGTGCGTGGAATTTGCTGCTCATTAAAGCGGCTCTTCCGAGCGCGGCCAACAGGCCAGTCACGCACCCCGAGCGAGGCACGATGACCTTTCTGACCCTTGTTGAAACCATGGCTGGCCATGATTTGAATCATCTGGGACAGCTACGGAGACTTACGCCGAATCAATAGAGTTTTTGGGTTGCTCCGGCGCTCAATCTTTCACGCGGTAGCTGTAAACCACAATGGAAGGAAACTCGCGCATGCGTTTAAAATGCGGATTCGCATCGAGCCAGCTCAGCCTGGGGCCGTCGGCAGTGTCGCTCTCTTTGTAGGCAATGAAGACGCCGTCGGCGGGCAAATTATCAAGAGTCTCGTACAACTCATCGCCCGTTCCGAGAACTGGATCGACCTTCAGATTTGTGTAATAAGCAAAGACTGGGTAATCGATCACGGAGTATAAGACGGCATTGGGCGGAAGGGACTGCGTTAGATAATCCGAGACCGCCATCTGTTCGTAGACTTTGTCATCGATAAAGGGATTCTGGAAGAGTTGAGTCGTGGGCCAAAAAGAGTAAATCAGGCCGCTGGCCAGGAATGCCGCTCCAGCCGCGCGCATGACTTTCCGCCGGCCTTTCAGCAGTATGCTCAATCCAGAGCCGGCCAGAAGCAGCAGCGGAGGCGCAACTGGCAGAGCATAGCGCTGCTCTTTGTGACTGAGCAAGCTGAAAGAGATAAAGACCGCGATGGCCCATAGGCAGAGAAAGCCCTGGAGCTTTTCCAGCGAGGGTTTGCGCGAATTGCCTGGCTGGATCTTTCGCCAACCATTCCAGGCGGTTTTTCCGAGCCAAAGCGCCAGGCCAGTCACGGTGATCCAGCCAAAGATATTGCTGAAGTTTCTCAGATAAAAGAAAAACGACTCTTCGGGGCCGTCGAAGTTCGTCCAGCCGGAGACGAAGGTTGTCAGAAATCCACCGTAACTCCAACGCGACCAGCAAAGATAAGGAATCATGCCCGCCGCAAAGCCCAGCGCGCAGGTAGCGGCCGACTTCCAGCGCCGCTCCGCTGTGAGCGTAAGGAGACCGATCATTCCCACCGACGAGAGTGAAGCAAAGCGCATTAAAACGGCCATCGCCATCACAAAGCCAGGCAAGGCAAAGCGAAGAATCGTCAGCCTGTCAGTTTGCTTGCGTGTCCACTGCATTTTCAGCGCGCGCAGAACCAGCCAGAGCGAAAGAAGAATCAGCGTTAGCGCGGGGCAATCGGAGAGCAGGCTGTTGCCTGTGTTGTCACTACCGCAGCCGGGCAGAATTACTCCCACAAAAAACGGTGAGAAAGCCAGCAGCAGCGCGGCGATGGCGGCCGCTAGCCTGCCAACAATTCCGCGCCCCGCGGCAAAGAGCAACGCTGGTCCGGAAGCATTGAGCAGCGCGGCGCCGATGCAAGCCGCATAAATGTGGTGCCAGAAGAGATAGAGGAAGGCAAAGAAGAGCGAGAGCAGCGGCGGACGCGAGCCCAGCTCGGAATAGTTCGCCTTGCCGCAGCAGATCCCCTCAGCATTTTGCAGGTAGACAGCCTCGTCCCAGTAGTGCATTTTGGACAGGCCCCAAAGTCGAAGCATGAAACCGGCGGCGACCAGGAGAAAGATAAAAAGTGTCCACAGCATCGTCGAGCGCCGCGATGCCTCGCTTTCACCGATCATTTCATCCAGCGATTTCAAACGCGTCATGCGGAAGCAAGGCTCCATCCCGGCAAGCGACTCTCGAAAACTATCATCTCAGAATGCCAGAGGTCAGAGTCAGGGATATGGGAGCGAGAGGCAGGACAATCGCATTTGAGGTTTTCGATGGAGCGCCTTCAAGGTTCTGGAAGAGGGTTTGAGTCCGAGCGAGATGGGTTGGACAGTGGCTGCAAAAACTGATGAAAATGCGAATATTTTGGGCGGAAAGAGCGATTTTTGAGGCTAAAAAGTGGGCAAAACGGGCGGTTTTCAGTTACTGATTGGTAAATAGACTTAAAATGCAAGCTATTGATATTAATATTGTTACTGGAAATATTTGCGCAAAAAACCGGCTCCACAGGGTAGGGGGGGTGGGGGGTAGCGGGTTTTTTGGGGAAGAAACAGCGAAACTGGGTAGAGGAAATGGGTGTGGTTGGAAGGACGGGATGTGCCAGAGCGCGGGTTGAAAACGAGTTTTTG
>JBEKDN010000155.1:0-9654 GCA_050014335.1 Occallatibacter sp.
GAAAATCTCATGAATTGGAGTATTGCGTTTCAACTTGCAACGGCCGTCATTGTATCCCTTGGGGGAGGCGCAGGGATTGTTTTCGGTCTGTCAAACTACCTCGGAAAGCTGTGGGCGGATCGAGCGATCGAAAAGGAAAAACATAAGTACGCTGAAATACTTCAGACCGCAAAGGGTGAACTCGACAAAGCTACGAACCGCTTTCAGGTTGAATTGGACTCACTCAGTCTCGCCCACAAGCTTCGGATGACTGAAGAATTCTCGCATCTAGGTCAGCTTTGGAAGTACATGGCAATCCTGTCATATTCGTTCAATTTAACCGCCGGATCTGGCTTGCGAAGTATGCCGGCTGACAAGGACGAACGCCAGCAATATGAGGTAAAGCTGCGCTCCAATTATGAGGATGCGCTAGCGGAAGCACACAAGTTCTTCCTGGAAGAAAAGCTATTTATCCCTAAGGCCATAGCCGACTCTGCGGAATCGACGTTAATGGAGGCCGTTAGGGAGCGCAATTTTTATGATCTGTTTCACCGGCATTACGAACCTGAGGTGCGCCGTGAATATACAAAAAACGCTCCGACCTTGCTGGAGAAATTCAACGATGGAATGAACAACCTTGAGGTGCTGATGAGAGAGCATATTGAAGGAAAGAGGGTCGGCCTCCTGGCGGGCAAAGCATGATCCGGGGCCGTAGCCGGATACCGGGTGCCCCAGGTCCCGCCTTTGGGACTTGGGATTTGATCCCCCGCCCCACATTCAGCCCAAGCCAAGTTCTTCCGTTCATTCTACGCAAAATGCGTTTATAATTATCTATTATGCGTAAGAAAGCCCCCCTCGACGCTCTCTTTCCAGTGATTCGGTCCGGTTTGCTTGCCGCTACCATGCTGCAACCGCAGCGCTGGTGGTTCATGTCGGAGTTGGCGCGCCACATGGGCACCACCCCCTCCAGCCTTCAGCGCGAGCTTGAATCACTGGCGGCGGCGGGTCTCCTCGAACGGCGTCAGGACGGCAAGCGCAGCTATTTCCGGGCAAACTCCGCCTCGCCGCTCTACGCCGACCTGCGCGGCCTCCTCGAAAAGACCCGTGGGCTTGTGCCGGCGCTCTCGGCAGCGCTCAAGCCCTTCGGCACGCGCATCGAGTCCGCCTTCCTCTATGGCTCCATCGCTCGCGGAGAGGAGCACGCGGGCAGCGATGTGGACCTCGCGATTGTGGGCACTCTCCGCCAGATCGACCTCCTGCCGGCCCTGCGCAAGTTGGAAGACCGCTTTCATCGCGAAGTGAATGTCACCCTCTTCTCTCCCGAGGAATTCCGCGCAAGACTGTCTGCGGGAGACCATTTTCTTCGCTCTGTCCTGAAGGGTAAGACCATACTGCTGAAAGGCGCCATCCATGAGTTGGAAGAAGTTGCTTCAGGAAAATAGGGTCCACCGTCACACCACCAGCCGCAAGGAACTGGCGGAACTCCGTCGGCTCGTCGCGCGCGATCTGGCTGATGCGGGCCTTGCCGGCCTCTCCGAGGATCGCCGCTTTGCCACCGCCTATAATGCAGCGCTTCAAACTGCAAAAATGGCGATCGCTTGCGCGGGATACCGCGTCGGCAGCGTCTCCGGACACCATCGGTTGACCTTTGAAGCGGTTAAGCTCGTTCTCGGCAAGCCCGCCGACCATCTGACCGACTACTTTGACGCCTGCCGCAGAAAACGCAACGAGATTGACTACACCGGCGCCACGGTCGCCACGGTAACCGAGGCCGACGAGTTGTTACTTCACGCAAACGCGTTCCTGAACCTGGTAGAGAATTGGATAGCATCAAATCACCCGGCGCTGAAAGACTGACATAGACTTGAGTCTGCGCGTGGCTGAAGCCGAAGCGCTGGCAAAAGGAGTAAAGCAATGAATCATCCGGAAAAGAGCATGAACATCTACGAGCAGTTAGGCTTTCCCGACGCGGAAGCGATGCTCGTCAAGGCGCAACTGGTCACGCAGATCGCGGAGATTCTGCGCGAGCGCGGATGGAGCCAGCAGCAGGCCGCGAAAGTCTTGGGCTTGACGCAGCCCAAGCTCTCCAAGATGCTGCGCGGCCAGTTTCGCGGCATCAGCGAGATGAAGATGATGGATTGCCTGCTCCGCCTCGGACGCACCGTCAAAATCGTCGTTGGGCCGGAGACCGAAGCCGCCGACGACCGCATCGAAGTTGTAGCCGCTTGAAACCCAGCACCATAAAGACAGACAACCCGAACCGCTGACCCCGGAGTTGCAGGCCGAGTTGGATGCCTTGGCCGCAATGCCTGACAGCGAGATTGATCAACCAGTCCCTGCAAGACCGGTTCTCAAAGCCCTATCGAGCAAAGAACCTTCCCTTTCCACCATTCACCCAAGGGTCATAGTGCAGGGCAAACTCCGCGCGATGCTGCACGCTCGGATGGCTGTATTCCCAGAACTCGATGAACGGGCTGGGATTGGGATCTTCAAGCCACGCTTCTCCCAGATGGTTGAAGGCGGCTACGGCAGTCTTCCGCGGATCGGCGACAAGGCCATGAATTGCTTCCTGCCCGTAAACATCGGCTTGATGCTCAAAATAGCGGCTGACACCGTTGCTGACAGGCTGCAGCACCAAATTTGCCGCGGACAGCGCGAACAGCAGCACCAGAAATCCCTGGCGGCTGGCCAGCGGAGCCGAGCTTTCCAGAGAGTACAACTGCCATCGCACGCCAAAGCGCCGCGCAAGCTGCCGCGCAAAGGCCGCGCAGGCCCAGAAGACAAAGAACAAGCCGACGGCCGAAGCGGCAATGCCTTTGGGAATATGGTTGAGAACGTAATGGCCGCTCTCGTGTCCAAAGATGAAGAGCACCTCATCGTCTGGGATGCGGCCGGCGGTGGTGTCCCAAACTACGATTCGTTTCGTCGCGCCGATTCCGGTTACGTATGCATTGAGTCCATTGCTCTTGGCGCCGGCCTTCATCAGAAACATTCTCTCGGGTGGAATGTTCGTCCCAGTGCGCGCGACGACGCTTTCGAGCTTGGCCACCAGCGCGGGATGGGTCTTGGAAAGCGGCTCGAATTTGTTGAAGATTGGGTCCAGTAGCGGCGATGCGAAGACCGACAGCACCATCAGCGGCAGAGTGATCAGCCATGCCCAAAGCCAATACCTGCGCGGCGAGATGCGGACTATCCAATTGAAAAGCAGCAGAACCGGAGTAGCCAGGAGAAGTGAGAGGCCAAGGCCTTTGGCCAGATCGCCCATCCAGCTAAACCAGCCCTGAACGCTGATGCCATAATGCCTGCTGACGGCGTGGCCAATGACGTCTAACGGCAACTCAGCCAGTGTCGTAATCAGTACAAGAGCGGCAAAGAAAAGCAGTCCCTGCAACATGCGGCGGTGGAAGACGCGCTCCGTCCAGGAGGCCAGCGCAGCGGCCCAGCGCATGGACAACAATAGCCACAAAACTGCAAGGCCCCAGAGCGAGCCGCCAATGTCCAGTGCGGTGCGGATGCGATTGAGTGTAATAGCCTTGGAGAGTTTTTCCGGCGGCAAGGAGTACGCTTGCGCACTCGGTGGCTGGGCTGGGACGGTATTGCCGGCAGCAACTGTCTGGATAATGTGTGGTGGGGTTGCGATCCGCGGACTGGGGCCAAGACGCGGCGCCACAGCCAGTAGCAGGGCCAGGCAAAGCTTCGGCAGCATTCGGTACGCATGCATCATCCGCAATTTCCCTTCGAGTAGCTTACTCTGAGAGAATCCGGCTTGTAGAGGATTAGTTTAGGTTTTCAGATTATGAGAGAGAAGTCTTTTCCCGCTAAAGAGCGGTTCGTCCCGGTGAGTTCCGTTTTCGGTCTCGTGTGTCGAGCCAGCTTGGCAGCGGCCGTTGCCGTTTTGCCGCTGGTGTTTTCTCCTGCTGTGGCGGCGCAGCAGCAGGCTGCCACTCCCGTGCTGCTGGACGCAATGACCACCGAACTCAACCGCGCCTTCACCTCGCTTGGCAAGCAGGGAGACGACAAACAACTGCCGCCTTACTTCCTCAGCTACTCGGTCAGCGACGCAAGCGCCGCAATGATTGGCGCGCAGTTCGGAGCCCTGATCAACAACTCTCAAGCCCATGTGCGCGTCGCCGACGTGCAGGTCCGCATCGGCGATCCCAAGCTGGACAACACGCACGGCAATCATCGCGGATCGGCGGTAAACAACACCAGTCTGCCGCTGACCGACAACCGCGATGCGCTGGCTCGTTCGCTTTGGCAGGCCACCAACTCAGGCTACGGCGCCGCGCTGGAAAACTATCTGAAGGTGAAGACTGAGGCCGAGGTGCGAGCCAAAGAAGAGGACACCTCGAACGATTTCAGCCAGGAAACGCCCGAAGTGCATCTAGGCAAGCAGGCGCCTCCGGTGAAGATTGACGGCGCGGCCTGGGAGCAGCGCGTGACCGCGCTCTCGCGGATCTTTCGCGAGTTTCCAAATGTCTACAAAAATGTAGTAATGCTCACTGTGCAGAATGAAACCGATTACTTCGTTTCCTCGGAGGGTTCGCGGGTAGTCATTCCCCACCAGCAGGCGCGCGTGGTGGTCTTTGCCGTGACTCGCGCCGAGGATGGCATGGACCTCTTCAGGGCGCGGACCTTTGAGGCTGAGACCGCCGATGGACTGCCCGCGCAGGCGGAGATGGAAGCCGCAATTCGCGAACTGGGCAAAAGCCTTGAAGCGCTGCGCATCGCGCCCATCACGGAGCCTTTTGACGGCCCGGCGATCCTCTCCGGCCGCGCCGCCGCGGTCTTCTTCCATGAGGTTCTCGGCCATCGGCTTGAGGGCCAGCGCCAGCGCGGCGACGATGAGGGCCAAACCTTCACCAAGGAAGTAGGCCATGAAGTGCTGCCAGCTTTCCTCTCGGTGACTGACGATCCCACGCTGACCCGCTTTGGCAACACCTGGCTCAGCGGCAACTACGAGTATGACGACGAGGGACAGAAGGCGCGGCCCGTTAACCTGATCCAGGACGGCGTCTTGAAAACCTTCCTGATGTCGCGCCTGCCCATCGCCAGTTTCTCCGCCTCCAACGGCCATGGCCGCGCTCAGACCGGCCATGTGCCCACAGGACGCCAGGGCAACCTCATCGTCACTTCAACCAAAACAGAGTCGGAAGCCAAGCTGCGCAAGCAACTGATCGAGGAAGCCAAGAAGCAAGGCAAGCAGTACGGACTCTACTTCGAAGATATTTCTTCCGGTTTTGCCGTCACCCAGCGCCGCTCTCCGCAGGCCTTTGAAGTCATTCCGCTGGTGGTCTGGCGGGTTTATGTCGATGGCCGCCCCGATGAGCTGGTCCGTGGCGTCAGCATTGTGGGTACGCCGCTGGCGGCGATGAAAAGCATTGTGGCCACCAGCGACAAAAGCGAAGTCTTCAACGGCGAGTGCGGCGCGGAGTCGGGCACCATTCCTGTCAGCGCCGTCGCTCCCGCGATTCTGATGAGTTCAATAGAGACACAAAAGCAGCCGCAGGGCACAGCAAGACCACCGATTTTGCCGATGCCGGGGACGGAAAAGTAGGGACCGGGACTGAGAGACCAGGGACAGAAAACCCGCTGGGTTACCGTCCTGACACATTCATGAGGAGAGAGTGATTATGCTGCCCCAGGGCGCTATGAATTCAATTCGTGCAGTCTTTGCCGCAGCTCTGCTGGCCGCTTGCCTAAGCGCCTCCGCGCAAACGCCCGCCCAGCCCACTCGCGCCGACGCCGAGAAAGATCCCGTCTTCAAAGCGATGCTCGCCGAGCTCGACCGCAGCATGAACCAGCTCCAGTTGAAGGATTTCCAGAAGCCCTTCTTTATCCAGTACCGCCTGGAAGATGTCGATCGCTTTGAGACCAACGCGGAGTTTGGAGCCGTCAACAGTTCGCAGCGCTACCATGGACGCATCGTGCGGGTCACGGTGCGGGTGGGCGATTACAAATCCGACAGCTCCGGCGAACGCGGCGACGGCGCGATCGAAATGGCGCCTCTTGGCGACGATCCAATCGCCTTGCGCTCCGCCCTCTGGGCGGGAACAGACCAGGCCTACAAGAACGCTCTGGCTGCTTATGCAAAGAAGCAGGCCGAACTCAAGCAAGTCGAAACGCCGCCCCAGGCCGACGACTTCAGCAAAGAAAACCCGCTGATCTCTTTGGCCGAGCCGCTCAAGCTGAATCTGGATGAGCCCGCATGGCAGGCGCGCGTCGCCCACCTCAGCGGACTCTACCGCACGGATGAGTCGGTAAAAGCCGGCCAGCACGACGTGCAATCCTCCACGGCCGAGTTTCATGCCCGCGCAGTCACCACATGGATCGTTTCAAGCGAGGGCGCAATCGTTCGCAAGTCCGCCACAGGTTGCGAAGAGTCCTGGAATGCCGGCACGCAAGCGGCCGACGGTATGCGCATCGAGCTCTCTCATTCTTCCATCGGCCTCACGCCTGACGATCTCAATGAGCCCGCGGCTTTCGACAAATATGTGTTGAAGCAAATTGCCTCGCTTGGCGATCTGCGCAAAGCGCCGGTTGTCGAAGAGGAGTATCACGGCCCCGTCCTTCTGGGGCCCGGCGCAGGCACATTTACCGTCCACTCGCTGCTCGCCGACGCTGTTACCGCTACTCGTCCCAAGCTCGGCACCGAAGCCCGCGCCAATGGCCCGTTTGCCTCCAGCTACCATGCCCGAGTGCTGCCTGATACCTTCGATGTGGTGGATGATCCAAGTCTGAAAGTTTATGACGGCAAAAAGCTCGTCGGCGCTTATGACGTGGACGACGAGGGCATTCCCGCGCAGGCCGTGACGCTGGTAACCGGCGGCCGCTTGGAGAATTATCTGATCGGCCGCGAGCCGGTGCGCGATCTTCCCCAGTCGAACGGCCACAGCCGCGCCACGGCCATCGGCGCTCCCGCGCCCTCCATCGGCGTCTTGAAGGTTACCGCCAAGGACGGCCTCTCCGAGAATGAACTGAACCACGAGCTGTTTGATCTGGCCAAAGAGCGCGGCTTGAAAGATGTCTATTACATCAACGAACTGGGCGGCAAAATGACCCCGCGTATGCTCTATCGCGTCACTCCCGATGGCACTCCCACAGGCAAACGCGAACTGGTGCGCGGCGCGGCGCTCGACGACCTGGACCTGCGCGCGCTCCGCTCGAGCATCGTCGCGGCCGGCAAGGATCTGCGTGTCGCCAATTACTTGAATGACGTGCCGGAAACGGTATTGGCGCCTGCGCTGCTCGTCGATGATGTAACCATCCGCCGCGCCAACCAGAAGAACGACAAGCTCCCTTTCTACCCTCCACCGCAATAGGGTTCTGCCCGTCGAAATACGAACCCGAAACGGAAACCTCTGTGTCTTGTCAGCATCTTATCTGGGTGATCTGCGCCCGGTAACCAGTTTTTGCGTTACCCGGTCACCAGCTTTTCGTTCCATGGTTATGAAAAATCTCAAAGAATTATCTAGAGTTTTCTAATTCGTTTCTAATGATCGCCGATGCATCCACTACCGAGGGATTTGGGATGCTCGTCAACCGTACTACAACCTCCTTGTTTGCTCCGCCAACTCCTCCTCTTTTCCCGAGGATCGAGGAAGCTTATCTGGCTTCGATAGCGCAACGGGAAGCGGCTGAACGAACCACTCGACCCTTCGTCTTCCACGGCGTCGCAGTATGCGGCGCCATTCATATTACAACTCCGTGCTCGTTGTCTACGGAATGGAGTGCAATTGATCAGCCGCGCGCGGATCCGCCGGCTCTTCTCGCAGCTCGGAAACCACGGCGGAAATCGTCTGCCGGGTCATTCTTCGCCTCGGAAGAGCATTCTCCGAATCGGTGCAAGAAAAGTCAGTACAACAGAAATCAAGGAGACCTCATGAAAGTTCAATCTTTTCTCTTGAAGTTGGCAATTGCGATGGCAGTTTGCTTTATCTCCATCGGCATGTCGACTCCGGCTGCGGCTCAATCGTCCTGCTCGGCGTCAGACGTAACTGTCCTTGACGGCGGTCTCTACAACTTCCAGATGGACGAGTGGAACTCGTCTCTGGAGGAGTGCGTCACCATCAGCGGCATAGGTTTCACCATCACCACCGCCGACTTCAACAATTCCACAAGTTCGGCTCCTGCAACCTACACATCTGTCTACAGGGGATGTCATTGGGGAACTTGCACTACATCCAATCCTTTCCCCATTGAAGAAAACAACATCGCTTCGGCCAGCACCAGCGTCAGCATTACACAACCTTCCGGCTCACAGAACGACTCTGCCTACGACATCTGGTTCAACCAGACATCGACCACTACAGGCCAGCCAAACGGCACCGAAATCATGATCTGGATCAATCACCAGGGTGCGCCGCAGCCATTTGGCTCGGACGTTGCCACGGCAACGATCGACGGTGTCAGTTGGAATGTGTGGACCGGTACTCAGACCTCATGGAACATCGTTTCCTATGTCGCAACATCTCCTGTGACATCGGCAAGCCTGAGCCTTCTGCCGTTCTTCGCGGATGCCGTATCCAGAGGAAGCCTGCAAAGCACTTGGTGGCTTATCGATGTGGAATACGGCTTTGAGATCTGGACCGGCGGCGATGGCCTGGCCGTAAGCAACTTCTCGGTCAGCGCGGCGGCAGGCGGCGCAAGCGGTGGCACATGCTCTACAGTGCCTTCGGCTCCCAGCGGTCTCGCGGCTACCACTTCTTCCTCCAGCGTCATCAACCTGGCTTGGACCGCGGATACTGCTCCGGCCAATTGCACCATCAGCGGGTACAATGTTTACCGCGGCACCACCAGCGGATTCACTCCTTCCTCAAGCAACCAGATTGCCAGCGGCGTAACCGCCAATAGCTATTCCAGCTCCGGCCTCGCGGCTTCCACCAAATACTACTATGCGATCGAAGCGGTCGATGCGTCCGGCACGTCGGCGTCATCGGCTCAAGCCAGCGCAACTACGTCATCCTCGGGAAGCGGCAGCGGCGGAAGCTCCTCATGCACCGTTGACTATACGATTTCACCGCAAAGCTCGACCGCATTCGGCGGGAGCATGTCCATTGTGAATGGCTCGACCGCCATCACCAGTTGGACATTGACTTGGACCTTCGCCAACGGACAGAAAATCTCATCTTTCTGGAATGGCGCGGAATCCCAGAGCGGCGCAGTCGTAACGGTGAAAAACGAGAGCTACAACGGCAGCATCCCTGCCAATGGAACTCTCACCGGCCTCGGTTTCAACGGAACTTGGAGCGGCGCCAACGCGGTTCCCACGGCTATCTCCCTCAACGGAACCGCTTGCACAGTCAACTAGCCTTTCAGCAGACACCAATCTCTCATCGCAGCACCACTATTCCTTCGGCGCCGAGCACCTTCGGCGCCGAAGTCCTGTTCTGGATGCATAATCTTCATGCGCCGGACAAGCTGAAGAGGACAAGTTCCATGGCAATCGCATTTGAAATCAACCTGGCCAGCAAACTGCCCAATCCCCATCGTCGGCATTCGCAACTCGGTTCGCATTCGCCAACTTGCAACCCCGCTCAGAAAGGCTAAAAAACATGAGCCGCGCCGCCCGCGTTTTGCAGATAATTACTTTGAAAAGCGGACAATGAAATTAGGATCAATCCCGAGGCTCTCATGACCGCCCAATCTCCAATCCGCGCACTGAATGTTCCCTAT
>JBEKDN010000156.1:0-9599 GCA_050014335.1 Occallatibacter sp.
TTAAGAGAGATGCAGCTAGTTAGCCCCGCTGCGCGGGCTAGCGAGTCAGCGGGTTGGCGAGGTAGCAGGTTAACGGAGGCTACCTCTCGACTTGACCGGGTTGTTGGGCTGGGTTGTTGAGCACTCGTATTTTTGAATGTGATTGCCCGTGCAAGAGATAGCCGAGACAACTGAATTCTCAACTATCTTCAGATTTACAGCAGAAACTCGCGGACGAAGGGATTCTTGCTCTTGACTAACTCATGCAGGGAACCGTCGAAGATGAGGCGTCCCTCTTCCAGCATGAGAAAGGTTGTGCCGGGATCGGTTTCGCCTTGGGGCAGCGGAACCATGTGGCCTAGCGCAGGGTCAAAGCGGTGATTGCAAAGCAGGATCGCGTCCTGGATGCGGTGAGTCACGAGGAGCGAAGGCGTGTGGTAAACGTCTCGCTCTTTGACGATGAGTTCGATGATGGTGGTCGAAGTGAGTGGATCCAATCCGCCGGTCGGCGAGTCGTAGAGCAAGAGCTCGGGCTGGCGAATGAAGGCTCGGGCAATGGCGACGCGGCGGCGCATTCCCCCCGAAAGGCTGGCAGGATAAAGGTCGAAGGTCTCCTCCAGCTCGACAAAGGAAAGCGCATCGCGGACGCGGAGATCGATCTCGGCGTCGGGCACGCGTTCCTGGATGAGCTGATAGGCAACATTGTCGCGGACGGTGAGGGAATCAAAGAGCGCGCCCTCTTGAAAGACCATGCCGGTGCGGGTGCGCAGCGGAAAGAGCTTCTCCTCCGGCAAGCTGGCGATCTCTTCCCCGAAGAGTTGTATGCTGCCGCGGTCAGGGCGCAGGAGGCCGTTGGCGAGCTTGAGCAGAACGCTTTTGCCTACTCCGGCCGGGCCGAGCAGAATGCGCGTCTCTCCCGGAGCAACGGAGAATGTGATGTCGTCGAGCACCGGCGGGCCGTCAAACGAAATTGAAACATTGCGAAAGGCAAGGACAGGAGCCGGCGGAATGTCCGGTTCGGCTTGCGCGGAAGACAAGGGCTCGATCATAGCGGCGGGAATAAGGTTAGCAGTACCTGGGTGAGGAGGAAATCTACAAAGATGATGAGTACCGAAGCCCAGACGACGGCCTGAATGGTGGACCGGCCTACGCCTTCGGTTCCTCCAGTAGTTCTCATGCCGTAGAAGCAGCCTATGGAGCTGAGGATGTAGCCGAAGAAGAGGGGCTTGACCAGGCCCTGAATAATGTCGGGATAGCGCAGAGCTTCCCATGCTTTGGAGAAGTACTGAACGCCGTTCTGGTGGTTCATGAAGACCGTCACCAAGCCTCCGCCGGCGATGCCGCAGGCATTGGCGACGATGGTGAGAAAGAAGAGCATGGCGATGGTGGCGAAGATGCGCGGCGTAACCAACTTGCGCATGGGATCGACGCCCAGCGCGCGCATGGCGTCGATCTGCTCGGTCACGACCATCGAGCCCAGTTCGCTGGCCATTGAGCTGGCGTTCCGTCCGGAAACCATCACTCCGGTGAGCACCGGTCCGAGTTCACGGATCATGGTAAGGGAGACAAACTGGCCGGTGATGGCTGTGGCGCCGAAGGCGGAAAGCGTGGCTGCGGATTGTAGCGCCAGGACGCCGCCGGTCGAAAGCCCGCTGAGTACTACGATGGAAAGCGAACCGACGCCAATGATATCCGCCTGGACCAGGAACTCCGGCCAGTAAATCGGCGGGCGATAAAGATTTGTGAAGGCGCGCCAAGCAAAGATTGAGTAGTCCTGCACGGTGAGGACCAGGTTCTTGGCGTGTTTTTCGATCATTCTTATCGCCATGGGAATTGCCCGCGCCCCTTGGAAGTGCGAAGAGATTGCAAAGACAGGATAGCGCATTACAGCAGGGGGTTCCGATCTTAGGCGCTAGCAGTCAGTACAAGATGCGGGAGACCGTTGGACTTTTGCCCTGTTTGTTTTCAGAACAGTAGGTAGATTGGACGGGAAGAAGGCAACTCTCTGATTTAAAAAATCTTAATACATAGTGCAAACGAAGGTTCGACAATTCTCAACATTCGGATGTACATTGGTGAATTCACAGCCGATATTGCGGGTAAGAGATTGCGCGGGCTAGCCGTGCTTATGAGGCGGCAAGAAATCGCGCGGGTAGCGCGGTGGAGCGCGGAAGGTCGGTTGCCAAGATGTCGTGCAAGAGCAAAATCGGGGCGCCACGGGGCCGGACGCACTTCGCCCTTACGCCGTGGAGTCTGCTGATTCCGCTTTTGCTACTTGCGCCGGCCCCGGATTTTTCACAAGCCAAGAATTCCGATACTCCGTTGCGTGTGCTGCGCACGGTCTCAGCCGTATTCAGCATCAGCAAGAGCGAAGCCGCGCGAGGCTACCCGATAGAGCTTGAGGCGGTAGTCACTTTTTCAGATCCAGAGTGGGGAAACCTATTTATACAGGACCGCACCAGCCCAACGTTCATCGACGTCCACGGCCTCAGCACGAGGTATTCCGTGGGCGCCAGGGTTCGCATTAGCGGTATCTCCGTGGTGCACAATTCGAGCCCTGCCATTGGCCGGGTGAAGATTGTCGAGGTGGGCCACGGCGCACTGCCCAAAGCCGAGCAGACGAGCGTAGCCCAGCTTGACGCTGGGGCCGGCGAATCGCACCGCGTCGTTACGGAGGGCATTCTTCATCCCTGCGATCATGACTGGTTACGGGTTTGTTATCGCATTCACGACGGAAGCAAGATGGTCTGGGTCTTTATTCCCCGAGACGAAGGCCCCGATTCCCAAAAACTGATTGGCGCCAAGGTGCGAGTGACCGGTGTGGCTGCCCGCCACCCCGAGGGCTCCAACCAGCGAGCGGCCGCCCAACTCTACGTCGATAGCATGGATGACATAGAAGTCCTGGATCAACCAGGCCCGGCGAAGATTCAATCAGTTCCCTCGCTGGTTCGGGAGCTTAGCTCGGCGCAGGCCGACGAGCGGTATGTGGCTCCTGTGCACTTGCGTGGCGTGGTGACCTGGGCTTCGCAGGAGCTTATCACCATCGAGGATGGTTCGGGGACGGTCTTTGTCGGAAAGAAACAAGATGTTCCCGTGCGCCGCGGCGAGACCATCGACGCGGTTGGTTTCCCAAGCCATGGAGTCTTTGGGCTGGAATTGGCCGACTCGATAGTGGGCCTCTCCGATGAGCAACTGAGCGTAGGCGGCGCGACTCCCATGGAGGTTAGCGCGGCGGAGATTCTTAACCTTTCGCTGAACGGAAGGCGCGTGCATCTCAAGGCGAAACTGATTGGGCAAAGCGAGAATGCCACGGAGTTTATCTATCAGGTTCAGGACGGCTCCCAGCATCTTCATGCGGTTCTTCTGCGCGGGGATTCGACACGCGAGATGGTACGCCTGGCTCCCAATTCCGTACTTGAATTGACAGGCGTGGCTTTGATCCAGAGGGGAAATCCGGAGTGGCCGGAGTCGCTATTGATTCTTGTCGAGTCGCCCTCGGATATGGTTGTCGAAGGGGGCTTTGGCTGGCTTACGCTGGGCCGCGGCCTGGCGATTCTGGGCGCGGTTGCCGTGATTCTGCTGACGCCGTTCATCTGGGTTACGATGTTGCGCCGCACCGTTCGCAAGCAGACCGCGATCATCCGCGCCCGGCTGGAAAACGAATTGCAATTAGAAGATAGATTCCGGCGGCTTTTCGAGCGCAACCTGGCAGCGGTCTTTACATGGCGGCCTGACGGAACCATAGTCGAGTGCAATGTGGCGTTTGTGAAGATGCTCGGGCTGGATTCACGAGAGGATCTGATAGGCCGCTCCTACTGGGATCTGGAGATCGATCCGCTACGGCGCGAAGAACTGAAGAACTCATTGCACCATGAGGCGCTGAGCAATCGCGATGCCAGCCTGCGCCGCGACGACGGCTCAGTGGTGCGCCTGCTGGAAAACATCACGCCGGTCGGCTCCAATGGGGAGATGGTCTATGAGACGACCGCCATCGATGTATCCCAACTGCGCGAGAATCAGGCGGAGCTGCAAAAGGCCAAGGATGCGGCGGTCTATGAGTCTCTGAACGATCCGCTCACGTGCCTGCCCAACCGCAGATTTCTTATGGATGCTCTTTCCATCCTGGTGAATAGGACGCGCCGCGAGGAGAGCATCTTCGCGCTGCTCTACATCGACCTGGATGGCTTCAAGCTCATCAACGACAGTCTGGGCCATCCGGTAGGAGATGGTCTGCTGATACAGATGGCCACCTGTTTACGTTCCTGGATTCGCGAGGGAGATTTGCTGGCGCGGCTGGGCGGCGATGAGTTCCTGGTGATTCTGGACCGGCTTCATTCCAAGGAGGACGCAACGCTGGTGGCCGAGAACTTGCTCGAAGCCATCTCGGCACCGTTCACCGTCAGGGGTCACGATCTGTCCATCGGAGCCAGCATTGGCATCAGCGTTTTCCCAGGGGATTCAAGCGACGCCGAGGAACTGCTGCAACAGGCCGATAGCGCCATGTATGCAGCCAAGCGGGACGGCAAGAATCGCATCACGCACTATACGCCGGCGATCGGCTTTGAGGTGCACGAACGTCTGACGCTTGAGAACCTGCTGCGCGGAGCCGTGGCGCGCAATGAAATAACCGTGGACTATCAGCCGGAGTTCGATCTGGCCGACTGTCGGCTGGTCCGCTTTGAGGCGCTGGCCCGTTGGACCCATCCGACTATCGGCTCCATTACGCCGGCCCGGTTCATACCCATTGCGGAAGAGAGCGGAATGATCGTTGCCCTAGGTGCTTATATTCTGGAACTGGCCTGCACCGAGGCGCTGCGGTGGCAGAAATCGATCAAACATCCGATCCAGGTTGCGGTCAACGTGAGCGGCGTGCAGCTCCGCAACAAAGGCTTTGTCGATGAGGTAAGCGCGATTCTGGACCGCACGGGACTTCGCCCAGAGTTGCTGCAGCTTGAGCTCACCGAGTCAGCAATGCTGATTGCGGCCGAAAGCACCACCGAGACCATGATGCAACTGCGCGCGCTGGGCATCACGCTGGCCGTAGACGACTTTGGCACCGGCTACTCCAATATGAGCTATCTACCCTCGCTCCCCTTTGACTCTCTCAAGATCGACGGATCATTTGTGCGCAATCTGGGCACGCAGCCCGAAAGTGAATCGATGATCCGCACCCTGATCGTGCTGGCGCACAATATTGGAATGCAGGTGATCGTGGAAGGCGTGGAGAAGCAGGAGCAGCTGGACATTGTCCGCGCTTTGGGCGCCAATGAAGTGCAAGGGTACTTTACCGGCCGTCCGTCCGCCGATCCTTGCGATGTATTCCTTCGCCCCGCCGCGCGCGTTCTGGAACCTTGCGCGGCGGCAAAAATCCCGCTTCGCGAGAGCGCCTGAGTACCCTCTACGCTTTCTGATCCCTAGGTCCGATCCAGAGTAGCTCCGATCCAGATTTTTATGCGTCTCTCTTCAGCGCCCGCCGCAGGACCGTTTCCAGAGCGCCTTTCAGCTCAGCGTATTCGGTTGGCGAGATTTTGCCGGAGATTCTGTCGCTCTCGACCGCGAAGAGTTCTTCCTTGAGCGCATTGAGCAGCGCATTCCTCGCGGTTATGGGCGAGGCTATACCTTGAACGGCCGCGATTCCGGGAAGGCCGCCAGTGTCAGGCGTCGGGCCGGGCGCGGGTTTGCGCAGCAGGAAGGCCGCAGCAACCACAAAGAGCAATCCGAATCCGCCCAGTATCCACCATTTGTACTTAGACAGCGGGTCAGGAGTGGCGATAGGAGTGCCGATGCCGCCGCCGGGTTGCGTGCCGGGCGTGCCGGTGTCTTGGGATTGGCCGCTGTCTTGGCCGCTCATGCCCGCGCTCTGGCCGCCCTGGGCGTTTTGCTGCTCGCGTGGGATAGAACCCGTTCCAGAGACAGTAAACTCCAGAGGCTTGCCGGGCAATGCATTGCGCGCCACCAGGGTTTGAATGCCGGGATCCTCCGGCACGGATTGAAAGACCGATCCAGGGCCAGCCGTAAAGGTCATGCTTTTAGGCACCAGCACTCCCACGCTCTGCGCGGGCAGCGTGACCAGCGGCTTGAAGGTATATTTGCCGCTGCTGTAAGGCAGCTCATAGCTGATCTCAAAGAGCGTGCTCTTCTCGCCGTCGTCGGGCTGGATGGGAAAGTTGAAGGCAAAATGCCCTTTGGGGCCGGCTGGATCGAGCTTCAGCGAGGTGGGCAGGCCGCCGGGGCGCTGCGCTTCCACGCCTTCAACAACGGCGTCCGCGGGCAGATTGACCTCAAAGGAGCGCGCGCTCCACTGCGTCGTTGGCGGCGCGCTGGTGTTATGGACAAAGTAGCGCTCCACCACGCGCAGTTGGCCGTTGACACTCTCGATTTCAAAGACATCGGCTTCGATAAAGACACCGGCAACCTTGGCGGCAACGTCGAAGACTGGGATGTCACCGGATGCGCCGCCCTCAGGCGCGGCGATGAAGTAAGGCGCGCCCTGATGCGTAGCGCGAACCAGTGCTGGGCCAGGCGCAGGCTTGTTGAGCGAATAATGCCCATGCGCGTCGGTGGTGGTGCTGGCAACTTCACTCATGCCGGCCTGGGGATCGACAAGGACCACGCTGTCGCCCACGGCGGGCTTGCCGGTGGTTTTGTCGGTTACGGTGCCGGTGAGGGTTACGCCCTGCGCCAGTGCGCCGGAGAACATGATGCTCAATGCGGCGGTGCGAAAAAGTGCTACTGTCAGTTTCATATATGTGTGGGCTTCCTGTGGATGCATCCCGGTTGGGTTGAATTCAATGGAGCAAGAACAACCGCGGGCCATACGACGCGCTTTGTTCGCTCAGGATGACAGGCCTGTCGCATGACTCAGAGTGACAGATCAAAGTGAAACTCATGCCTTCTGCAATAGCTCAATCTCAGCCAGCAACTGCGCCGCTTCGTTTTCTAGCTGGCCGCGCTGGACGACGAAATCTTCTTCAGGGTATTTGCCGGCGCGGTGCTCGAAGTTGAGGTCGCGGAGGTTCTCATAGAGCTGTTCCTTGCGTTCCAGCAGGTAGTCCAGGCGAGTCTTCTCGCGCTGCGACGCAAAGACATTCTCCGGCCAAAAGGTATAAACAAAGAGCACAAAGAGCAGCGCCAATCCGCAAATCAAACCCATCATCGGCGTCATAAGTCAGAAACCTCCGTCGTTGCCGGAGTCGGTCTCCCGGCGAATTTTTTCTCTCAGGGCATCGATGGCAGGGCCGGAGACAGCGGTTGCGCTCTGCTTGCTCGCGATCGACCAGCGCCGCACCAGAAGAATAGTGCCCAGCAACGCAGCGGCAAAGACGGCGAAGGGCGCAATCCAGGCCACCAAGTCAAAGCCATGCGTAGTGGGCGCGGCCAGCACCACCGCACCATATTTTGCCACAAAGCCGTCCAGAATCTGCTGATCGCCGAGTCCCTTGGCAATACCGTCGCGCAGTTCGTTCAGCTCACCGGTGGAGTTGGGGCAGCCCACATGGTTGCACTCGCCCAGAATCTCAGCGCAGCCGCAAGTGCACATCAGACGGTGGTTCAGATTGTTGTAGCGCGAGCCAGCGTCGGTAGACCCGACTGAGAAGCAGACGGCGGCGGCCAGGATCAGCACTTGAGCGGCTTTGGTCCAATAATTAAGACGCAACGAGGTTGCCTCCCTTCTGCGCGGCAGGTTTCAGACTCGGAATCAGCGCGATCAGCGTGCCGAAGACCAGCAACGCCACGCCTGCCCAGATCCAACCTACCAGTGGATTCAGGAAGGCCTTGATGATCGGCTGGCCGGTGTCCGGATTTGTGCCCTCATAGACCACATACAAATCCCAGGCCGGTGTCGAATGGATGGCCACCATCGTCTGGGGCTGTTCGCTGGCCAGGTAGACGCGCTTCTCCGGGGTCATTTGAAACTGCTTTGTCCCACCTTTGTAGATATCCAGCCGCGCGTACTCGGAGTTGTAATTCAGATTGGAATCCTGCGTCGCGCCGACGTTCTCAAGAGTGTAAGGCCCGATGGAAATCTTGTCGTGAAGCGCCATCTCGCTCTCCACGTTGCGATTGAAGGCCGCGCCGGACAGTCCGATGATAACAATCACCACTGCGATGTGAACGATATAGCCGCCATAGCGGCGCGTGTTGCGGCGAACCAGCAGAACCATCGACCGGAGGAGGTTGCGTCCGCTCTGGCGGGAGATAACGCCGGCTCCGCGCAGAAACTCCGAGCAGATAGCGGTGGTTACACCCGCCGACATGGCAAAAGCCACAAGCGCGTAGAAGTTTCCTTGATCGAAGGCCCCATCCTTCCACGGCTTTACGCCCACTGCGAGGCAGACAATCACCGTGGCCCAAAGTGCGATAGCCGGTAGAACAAAATTGCGGCGGATGCTCCTGAGCGAGGTTGCCCGCCACGGCAAAAGCGGCCCAACGCCAGTCAGAAAGAGCAAAAAGATGCCGATCGGAATTGCGACGGCGTTATACCAGGGCGCGCCAACGGTGACTTTGTTGCCGACGACATATTCCGAGAGAATCGGGAAGAGCGTTCCCCAGAGAATCACAAAACAGGCCGCAAGGAGGACAAGATTATTGAAGAGGAAGCTGGACTCGCGGCTGACCAGCGACTCGAGATTGTGCTCGGCATTCAGGTGACTGCGCTGCAGGATGTAGGTGAAGATACAGACCGCAAGCACAATCCCCATGAAGACCACGAACCAGGTGCCGATGGACGACTGCGCAAAGGCGTGCACGGAAGAGACCAGCCCAGCGCGCGTGAGAAGAGTGCCTAGCAGCGTCAGCAGGAAGGTGCTGAAGATCAGCCAGACATTCCAGCTCTTCATCATGCCTTTCTTCTCCTGCATCATTACGGAGTGCAGAAAGGCGGTTCCGGTGAGCCAGGGCATGAAACTGGCGTTCTCGACCGGATCCCAGCCCCAGTAGCCGCCCCAGCCAAGCACCGCATAGGCCCAATGCATGCCCAAAAAGATGCCGCAGGTCAAGAAAAGCCAGGTTACGAGCGTCCAGACGCGCGTGATTCGGATCCACTTCTCACCGGGATAACGCATCATCAGAGCACCCAGCGCAAAGCAGAAGGGAACTGAGAAGCCCACGTAGCCCAGGTAAAGCATGGGAGGATGAATCACCATCTCCGGATATTGGAGCAAGGGATTGAGGCCGTTGCCGTCGGCGGGAATGGCGCCTTTCATCAGCGCGAAAGGCGGCGCCGCAAAGTTCAGCACCAGTAGAAAGAAGACCTGAACGCCAGCCAGAATGGCTCCGGCATAAGCGTAAAGCTTGACGTCGGTTTTGTGGGTCAGTCGCAGCACAAAGCCATACGCGCCCAACAGCCAAGCCCATAAGAGCAGTGAGCCTTCCTGCCCGGACCAAAGAGCGGAGAACTTATAAGCGGCAGGAAGCGCGCGGTTGGAGTGTTCCAGAATGTAAGTGATAGAAAAATCGTTGGTAAAGACCGACCAGATCAATGCAAAGGCGGCCGCCGTGACAGCCCAGAAACCGGCAATCCCAGCCCGCCGCGCTGTGTCCGCCAAACGCTCGGGGGAGATTGGCGTTGGCTGTCCGGTTGCCAGCCAGCGTAACGCCAGTGCCCCAGCTAGCAGATT
>JBEKDN010000157.1:0-9597 GCA_050014335.1 Occallatibacter sp.
GGGTTGTGCTTCTGCAGCACCTTGGTGATAGCCGCCGTCAGCGTCGTCTTGCCGTGATCGATGTGACCGATCGTTCCCACATTCACGTGCGGCTTGCTGCGATCAAACTTTTCCTTGCCCATCGTAAGTTCCCTTCGTTCTGAAATTGTTTACGCCTGAAAGCCAATTCGTAATCTTGGCGCTTCCTCGACTGGTTCAATTTCCAGGACAGCAGTCGAGAAGTAATCCCACTTGAGCAATCTCAACAATCGTGGCTTACCCGATACCGGCGTTCCGACTACTATCCACGCCCCGATGTCGTCTACGACTTCAACCAAGCCCAGAATCGAATCCTTCTCAAAAGCCCCAGCCAGTGCCTGTTTCCCTTCCTGCGAAAGACGAAATCGAACTACTCTTCCTTGCAACCAGGTCATGAGACCGCGCGCCTCGGCACAATTTCCAATCTAGCCCGCAGCAGTTCCTCGAGCCGGCTCCTTGACGACGGGTCACCGGAATCCACGACATCATCCGCGAGATCAAGCGGAATCTCAGCTTCAACCTCGCGGCCCATCAGATTGACGCGGGCAACCCACACAAACTCGGTCCCTCGCCGCGTGAGCGAATCCAGCTTCCAACCCTGCCCTAACCGACCCAAGAGGTCACTAACGACCTGCCCCAGCCTGTTCCCTTTCCCCTGTTGCCTGTTCTTCCCAAGCTCGTCCGCCAGAACTCCTCGTGCATACTCGGATTCCGCCATGGCTACGAATCGTGCGGCCTCTCGCTGGTTTTCGCTCAACTCTGGCAGTTCCTTCTCAGGCGCAACCATCGCCTCGCGCCAATCGTCCAGCGAGACGTGTCCACCCGAAACGAAAACTTGAAAACCCTGCGTAGCCATAAAACAACCTCAGTAGTAGGCGTAAACCTTCAAATATCTCTGCCGCAGATCCAGTGGCACTGCTTCTACCTTCTGCAGGTAGCGCTCGCGAGTCAGGCCCTGATCGGAGAGCGGGAGCACTTGGTAAAGCTCCGTAGCCTGTTTGCCCAACAAGCCACGCTGCAAGACACTTTCAAAGTCGCGAACCCGCAGCTTCAACTTGCCAACGCGGCTCAAAAAAACTTCCACATAGCTCGGATCGAAGGCCGCATCGATCAATGAATGAAGCCCGGCGTATCCCTGCTCATCCTGAACGGCGATCACTGCCTGTTCAAACTTCATTTCCTGACCTCGACTTCGCTAGCCTTCAGTCCTTCAACACCTGGAGCGGGAGACGAGGATCGAACTCGCGACCAACAGCTTGGAAGGCTGTGACTCTACCACTGAGTTACTCCCGCAAAAACAGCCTTTAGCTTCTAGCCGCCAGCTTTTAGCTTTCTCTCTTGCCACGGCAGTCCATATTTGCCAGAACGACCACCGCACAGGCTGGAAGCTAAAAGCTAGAAGCTAGAAGCTGAATATCTGGAGCTGATGACCAGGATTGAACTGGTGACCTCTCCCTTACCAAGGGAGTGCTCTACCAACTGAGCTACATCAGCCCTACTACAAACTCTTGGGCAGCCAACTACCGCCCCTGTTCCCTATCGCGGCGAATCCTATCCGCTTGACGGGCCAACACCGACTTCAATGCCATTCCGCCAATCACGATCAGTGGCAGCAATCGCAATTCTACCAGTCTGTTTCCCAGGAGAACTTTTTCTTCTCCTAGGGTAAACCAAGCCAGCGCCGCCAGTACCGCGTAAAGCACTAATCCTACGCGAAACTTCCGGTCCAATTCCAAACCGGTACTGAGATGACCGTCAACCTTGCGCTTCTGGGCCTTTTGCTCATCATTTTGACCCCAACGCATTGCCGCCCCTCAAATCTCTGGTGCACAGGGGAGGGTTCGAACCTCCGTAGGTCTAAAGACCGGCAGATTTACAGTCTGCTGCCATTAACCACTCGGCCACCTGTGCCCATGCACCCCAGCAACGAAGACCTATCGTCAACCCGACAAACAAAAACATATGCCGGAGGCCCCAAAGTCGCTGGGAGCACTGAAAACCATCTAACCTTACCGTGTGCCCATTTCAGCGCATTCAACCCCGTCCGGAGTGTTTCCGGCTCACATCAAGCATGCACCTCTGTGGAATCACCGCGGAGGACAGACCCGGCACTTAAAGACTCTCAAGCACCGGCAATACCTTTGGCCGCTTCAGCCCCAACCTGTGCTTACCTACAGTGGAGCTGGCGAAGGGATTTGAACCCCCGACCCTCTGATTACAAATCAGATGCTCTACCAGCTGAGCTACGCCAGCCCAATCCACCCGGAAAACACCCTGGGACCGAAAAAACCGCACGGGCACACTACCACCGCGCACGTACTACGGCACAGAAACCAAGGTTAGCACACCCTTGGCTGGCGGAGCAAACTGGACGAAAAGCAGGGAACAGGGAAGCGGGAACAGGGAATGAAAAAAACGCCCGGCAAGAGCCACTCGAAACTAGCCGATTGCCCTTCGCTCTTGCAGCCGTTAGACTGAGTTGTCGGGAGAGAAGTCATGCTAGTTGTCATGAAGGCGCAGGCCACGCCAGAAGAGATTCAGGCCGTCTGCGAAACCATTGAGCAGTTGGGATTGCGTGCGCACCCGCTTCCCGGAGCGCAACGCACCGCCATCGGCATCACGGGCAACAAGGGCGAAGTGGAGCGTGGCAACCTGGAAGCGCTCTCCGGCGTGGCGGAAGTGATCCGCGTCAGCAAGCCCTACAAGCTGGCCAGCCGCGACGTGAAGGAAGAAGATACGATTGTCCGCTTTGCAGGGACCGATGCGGCGATCGGCGGCGGCAACCTGGCTATCGTAGCCGGACCTTGCTCGATCGAAAGCGAGGAACAGGCCTTTGCCATCGCCGAGCGGGTTGCGGCCAGTGGCGCGCAGTTCTTCCGCGGCGGCGCATACAAGCCGCGCACATCTCCTTATGCATTTCAGGGCCTGGGCGTTGAGGCGCTGCGCATCATGGCGGAGATCCGCACGCGCTTTGGCCTGCGCATTATCACCGAGGCAATCGACAACGAGAGCCTGGACCTGGTGGCGGAATGGGCGGATGTGATTCAGATTGGCGCGCGCAACATGCAGAACTTTTCGCTGCTGAAGCGCGCTGGGCGGTTGCGCAAGCCGGTGTTGATCAAGAGAGGCTTGTCGGCGACACTTGAAGAGTTTTTGATGTCAGCCGAGTATGTGATGAGCGAGGGAAATTACGAGGTGATTCTCTGCGAGCGCGGCGTGCGCACCTTTGCCGACCATACGCGCAACACACTGGATCTGAGCATTCTTCCCGCCGTGCAGCGGCTCAGCCATCTGCCGATTCTTGTGGACCCGAGCCACGCCACCGGGCGCCGCGACAGCGTGCTGCCGATGGCCCGCGCCGCGGTTGCAGCGGGCGCGGACGGCATCCTTGTCGAAGTTCACGATCACCCGGAAAAGGCACTTTCCGACGGTCCGCAATCGATCTACCCCGAGCAGTTCGCCACGATGATGAACGAGCTTGAACAGATTGCTACGGTTGTGGGCCGCCATGTGCCGCGCGGGATTCGCGTTGAGGCGGCGAAGGCATGAGCTCGAGCACCACTCCGAAATGAAAGTCTGACTCAAATCATGAACTCGCCGAACGCCATCGCCGCACGTCTTATTCTGTTCAGTCCGCTGGCTCTCGCTGTTGCCGGATGCCGATCGCACGACTTTCCGCAGTACCCGCCCAACTACCGCGAATACGCCTATGTGACCAACGGCGGCAGCGGGACGGTGAGTGTCTACGATGTAGTCAATGTGCGCCATGACCGCGAGATCGCAGTCGGGCAGAATCCCGTGGCTGTCGCCGCCAGTCCCTTGCGCAATGAAGTCTATGTGGTCAACTCCGGCTCGGCGGCCGGAGTTGGTTCGATTTCCGTGATTCACACGGAGGACAACACCGTCGCGGCAACTATCGCCGCGCGCCGCCAGCCGGTCGCGATTGAGATTGACCCAACAGGCGCGCTGGCGTATGTGGCCAACTCCAGTTCCAATACTGTTTCCATCCTCGACCTGAAGGCGCGCAGCTCGATTGCGGAACTTGCAGTTGGCGCGGAGCCCGTTGCATTGCGCGTTGCTCCCGACGACAAGACTTTGGTTGTCGCCAACAGAAAGGCAGGTTCGGTCAACATTTTTGGATTGGGCATTCCGCCGGTTGCGCCGCGCTTGCGGCAGAGCTTTGATGGCTGCCCAGGCGCATCGGATGTTGCCATACTTCCAGATTCGTCCAAGGCATTTATCGCCTGCTCGGCCGGTCATCAGATCATGGTTCTTCGCCTGGCGCGCGCGGAAGCGCACCCTGTTGGGGCCGCGGCCAGCGCTGCGCAGCCCGACAAGTTGGAAGCGCTGCTCGACGTAGGCCAGACACCGAGCCAATTGGCACTGAAGCCCGACGGCGGCGAGTTGTTCGCGCTGAACTCGCTTTCGAACTCGATCTCTGAAATTGTGACAGGCACGAACGATGTCGGCGGCTCGTACATGATCGGCGACGATCCGGTTCGTGGTTTGGTCTCAGCCGATAACGCGCTGCTTTACGTGGCCAACTTGCAGTCGCAGTACGTCACGGTATACTCGATCGACGATGGCCGGCGCGCGGGCTCGATCCAGGTTGGCGACGGGCCAACGGCGCTGGGTTTATCGAACTCGGGGCTGCTGCTCTTTGTGGTCGATGCGCGCTCGGGCGATGTGTCTGTTGTCCGCACGGCGTCGCGCTCGCTCTTTACGTTGCTGCCCGCGGGACGCGCGCCGAACGCGATTGCGCTGAAAGCATTCAAGCTGCCGTAGCATCAAGCCGCAGCCGATTTATATTCCGATCAATCCAGCGACAAGCTGGTGAATGCGTCATTTCGCTTGGCGATTGAATGGTGGATTGCCGCCGCGATGCGGCCAGCGCCGCGCAATACGGTCAACAGTCGGCCAGTTGATCTGGGCTTTGGCTCCGGCGGACGACGACGCACACGGTGTTGCTCCGTTGGTTGGCCTGGCGTTTGGCTCAGCCATTTCCGCTGTGCTTGCGCCGCATCGGCATAGCGCGCGGCGATCTCGCTATGGTACTTGGCTTGATCGAAGTCACCGCCTTCGCGCGCGGCTTGAGCCAACGCGTGATGCTGCGCGGCAATCCGCAAATGATAGCTTGTGATTCCATTTGAATCGGCGAGCATGACTTACTCCATTCTTCCGGGTTGCAAGATTTTTGCTTGCAGAGATTGCTTTTATCTCTCGCATTTTTGCAACCAACGATGCGGTTGACAGGATTAAAAACCTCCAAGATTCTCGGCGTCGATATGTCTCGAAACGGCACAACTTTTTGGGTTGCGCGAAAGGTCGCGACAGGTTTGGACAGGCATTCGGTTTCTGTTTGGGCGGGAATCAGAGATGCGTCAAAAAGCGCGATTTTTGGAGGGATTTGGGGGTTAAATCGGCGATTTTGGGGCTGAAAATGGGGCAAAACGAGGGGTTTACAGTTACTACTTAATTAACATTACTAAAATGCAAGTTATTGAAATACTATAGGTTATAGATATTCTTGGAGAGAAATGGCGGCTCCACGGGGTAGGGGGGGGTGGGGGGAGGCGGATTATTTGGCGAAGAGACGGCGAATATGGAGTGGAAAACGGGGGCCAGGGACTCGGGACCGGGGGTCTGAAACTGCGCGGGTTGGAGATTGGACGGTGGTCATGGCAGGCCTTGAGGAGACTTGGATTTGCTACTGATTTCATTATCCGCGTTGGGAGGGGAATTATATGCATTGCGGGGGAGATTGTTTTTGGGGTCAGTTGTCAGTTGTCAGGTGTCAGTTCACAGTTCACAGTCGGCAGTTTTCAAACCCGAGCTACTGGAGACTAACTCGTTTCAGGCTATGTAGGCAATGATAAGGACCGATCCTGTTTCGGGCGAGTAACCCATGACGGATGAGTGCATTGCCCTATGGGCGACATTTGAGGTTCTGAAGGTGAGGAGAGGTGCTAAGGATTTGTGCATTTGCCGAAACCAGCTTAGGTATGTTGGGGTATATTTGCATTGTTCCAGAAATGCCGATGTGAAGCGACGCCGGCGCCAATTGTGCGTATTTTGAATAGGGCTGTAATCTGCACTTTGTGATGACCTTTGTTGCTACAGGTGAATGGCAATGCATGAAATTATCTGCCCGCATTGCGGGAAAGCCTTCAAGATTGATGAGGCGGGGTACGCGGACATACTCAAGCAGGTGCGAGATGGCGATTTCGAGCGCCAGTTGCACGAACGGCTTGAGTTGGCCGAGCAGGATAAGCGGAACGCCGTCGAACTCGCACAATCAAGGGCCGCCAGCGAATCGCAAAAGGATGCCGCGGCCAAAGACGCCGAGATTCAGGAACTCAAAGCCAAGCTTGATGCCGAAGAGGTAGCGCGGAAGCTCGCCGTGACCGAGGCCCTGAGCCCAGTTGAGAAACAGCGCGACGCACTTGCAAACGAACTTGAGCTGGCCAAGCAGGATAAGCGGAACGCCGTGGAACTGGCACAATCAAGGGCCGCCAGCGAATCGCAAAAGGATGCCGCGGCGAAGGACGCTGAGATTCAGGGCCTGAAGGCCAAGCTTGATGCCGGAGAGGTAGCGCGGAAGCTCGCCGTGACCGAGGCCCTGAGCCCAGTTGAGAAACAGCGCGACGCACTTGCAAACGAACTTGAGCTAGCCAAGCAGGATAAGCGGAACGCCGTCGAACTCGCACAATCCAAGGCCGCCAGCGAATCGCAAAAGGATGCCGCTGCGAAGGACGCTGAGATTCAGGGCCTGAAGGCCAAGCTCGACGCCGTCGAGGTGGAGGGGAAGCTCGCTTTGACCGAGGCCCTAAGCGCCGTAGAGAAAGAGCGCGACGCACTTGCAAACGAACTTGAGCTGGCCAAGCAGGATAAGCGGAACGCCGTCGAACTCGCACAATCCAAGGCCGCCAGCGAATCGCAAAAGGATGCCGCGGCCAAGGACGCTGAGATTCAGGAACTGAAGGCCAAGCTTGATGCCGGAGAGGTAGCGCGGAAGCTAGCGATTAGCGAGGCAGTCAGTCCGATAGAGGAGGATCGTAACAAGCTTAAGAGCGACCTCGAAAAAGCTGAACTTGAGAAGCAGCTTGGCGAAAAGTCTCTGAAGGACAAGTACGAGACGCAAATCAAGGATCGCGACGATGAGATCGAGCGTCTTCGTGACATGAAGGCTCGCCTATCAACCAAAATGGTCGGCGAGACACTTGAGCAGCACTGCGAAACTGAATTCAATCGAATTCGAGCGACGGCGTTTCCGCGGGCATATTTCGAGAAGGACAACGCTGCGCGAACAGGCAGTAAGGGCGACTACATCTTTCGCGACGCGGATGAGGCTGGAACGGCGATTGTCTCGATCATGTTCGAGATGAAGAACGAGGATGATCGCACCGCGACGAAGAAGAAGAACGAGGATTTCCTGAAGGAACTCGACAAGGATCGCACCGAGAAGGGGTGCGAGTATGCGGTTCTTGTTTCCCTGCTCGAGCCTGACAGTGAGTTCTACAACACGGGGATTGTTGACATGTTTCACCGATATCCGAAGATGTACGTCGTCCGACCGCAGTTTTTCATTCCCATGATCACACTGCTTCGGAATGCAGCGATGAATTCACTTCAATACAAGTCAGAGTTGGCGCTGGTAAGAGCGCAAAACCTGGATATCTCGAACTTTGAAAACCGACTTGCGACATTCCAGACCGCATTTGCGAGGAATTATGACTTGGCTTCCGGGCATTTCCAAACCGCGATCGATGAGATAGACAAGTCGATCAATCACCTGCAAAAAACCAAGTCAGAATTGCTTGGCACAGTTAATAATCTTCGTCTTGCAAACGACAAGGCTCAGGACGTGACGATTAGAAAATTGACGCGTGGCAATCCAACGATGGCGGCTAAATTCTCAGATCTCACGGATACGGATCCTTCCGATGCTGGATGAGTAGGACGATTGATCTCCGAGCCGGGTCTAAGGTAAGGTTGGTTGCCGGGATGGATGCTGGCGGGTGTGGGATTTGTGATCTCCCACCCATTCCGCGATAGATCCTTCGACTTCGGTCAGGAGCGGCGTGGATGGGGAACCGGCTAAGGTGGGACGCCCGCATCGTTGCCGTCAGGTTGGCATCCAGCGATCCCACCCTAGCCGCAAAAACAAGAACGCGGCGAGGGTGGGGCACCCGGCGGAAACGTCGGGCGGAGGCCGAAGCCCGCATTGCTAAAGCAGGGTTTACGTACGGGCTGAAGCCCGTACCCTTCACCTGAAGCCCGTACCCTTCACCTGAAGCCCGTACCCTTCACCTGAAGCCCGCACCCTTCACGGGATCGAGTATTTTCGCAGCTGTTTAGTTGTGCACTGATGCTTGTTGCAATCTCGATGGAGTTTTGCGAGCGGCTCCATGCTTGCTGTTTAAGGGTCGTCTAGACTGAGGAATATGGAGACGGGCAGGGCGAGCAAGACGGCGCTGGGCGTGGCGATACGGCGCGCGGCGCATCAATTGATGGACCAGCCGCCGGTGCTGGACGACCCGATTGCGGTGCGACTGATTGGGCGGAATTATCGAGGAAAGCTGGGGCGGGCATCGCATCCGGTGGGGAGGGATTTTCGCGCTTTTATGGCGGTGCGCAGCCGGTATGCGGAAGACAGGCTGGCCGTGGCTGTGGCGCGGGGCGTGAGGCAGTATGTGGTGCTGGGCGCGGGTCTGGATACCTTTGCGTATCGCAATCCTCATGGGGCGCTGCGGGTCTTTGAGGTGGACCACCCGGCGACACAGGAGGAGAAGCGCAGGATGCTGGCGGAGGCGGGGATTGCGTTGCCGGAGTCGCTGACGTTTGTTCCGCTGGATCTGGAGCGCCATACGCTGGGCGAGGATTTGGCGGCGGCGGGCCTGGATGCGGAGCGGCCGGCGTTCTTTGGCTGGCTGGGGGTGATTCCGTATCTGACGCGGGCGGGCTTCAGGGCGACGCTGGCCACAATTGCGGGGATGCCGGCGGGGAGCGGAGTGAGCTTCGATTACGCGCTGCCGCCAGAGACGCTGAATTCGGCTGGACGGACGGCGTTTGATGCGCTGGCGGGACGCGTGGCAGCGGCGGGTGAGCCGTTCCAGCTTTTCTTTACGCCGGAAGAGATGGCGGACGAGGTGCGTCAGGCTGGCTTTGAGAGCCTTGAGCAGTGGGATTACGAACAGATCAACGAGGTGTACTTCAAGGATCGCGCGGATGGGCTGAAGCTGTCGGCGGTACGACTGGCGATGCTTGCCACCTGCGCCACCTGCGGTGGGGCCAATGGCTCGCTACTCGCTCGCCTGGACTTTTCTGCCTAGGGGCACACTGATGGATTGTGGTTCGTGGTATCCCACCCTAGCCGCCAAAGCAGAAACGCGGCGAGGGTGGGGCACCCGGCGAGCAAGAGGGGCGGATAGTGTTTTGTATATAAAGCAGCGGGTTTGCCACCGCTTTGCGGTGATGGCGAGTTAGCAAGTTAGCGGCAGACGATTGCAGAGGCTAGCTGCAGCGGCGATTCGAGCTGCCTGGACCGGCAAAATGTTGATTGGTTGGAGAGCCGCAGAT